>JALHMO010000187.1 GCA_022844015.1 Reyranella sp.
GTGCTCACCAAGATCGTCGCGCGACATCCCATGAGCCGCATCGACGACCTCCTGCCCTTCGCCTACGTCAAGCCGAAAGCTCTCGACCGCGCCGCGGCCTGACAACATCGCTTACGAAGCACTTCTCGTCATGGCTCGGGCTCGCGCCGGGCAGCGCCCAGAGCGGCAAGCGCAGAACCGGGGTCAAGCGACGCCGCAACCGCGCCGGGCAAATCTTCTGTGTGATGGCTCGCGCCCTGGCGCGCAGCAAATACATCGCCCTCGGTGGCTACTACCGACGGATGGCCGCGCGTCGCGGCGGCCTCGTCGCCAACAAGGCCTTGGCGCACAAGCTCGCCATCCTCTTCTGGCGCGTCATGGTCAAAGGCATCGATTATGCCGAACAGGGTCTCGCCCACTATGAAGCCCAGGTCCTCCAAACCCGGCAACGCCTCCTCCGCAGTCTCGCCAAACAGTTCGGTCAGCAACTTGTCCCAATCCAGGCCAATCCCCCCTGACACAGATCACAAGCCGGGCCGACACTCCCAAGCCTATGTGTTCATGGAGAGAGGAGCCGCGCGCAGCGCGGCGTCTCGAAGGGTGGGTCCAAAGGCAACTAGCCCACTCTTGCCTGACCGGACGCAAGCAATCTGAGCGTGGCCCATGCTTCGAGACGCTCGCTGCGCTCGCTCCTCAGCATGAGGTGTGGTGGTTGCGCCGCCCGCTGATCGGGACCTCGAAGTAGCCTGGAGAACTTTCACCCCACGCGCCTCACCGCCGGCACGCGGTAGCGGCCCTCGATCAGGGTGTCTTCCGGCTCGTAGGCGCGCAGCACCAGGCGTATCGGCCCGGCGGGCGCCGGCAGCCAGTTGGCTGCCGCCTCGGCATCGCCCGGCCGCTCGCGCTGCAGGCAGATTGTCAGCGATCCGTCCGCCGCGGTGTGCAGCTCCGGCGTGCGATCGCCAATTGCGTAACGGCCCATCGGGTTGTCGACGAAGTAGGCGCGACCTTCGGGCGTCACCTCGTACACGGCGAGCGACCAGAAGGCGCGCGCCGGCGGCAGGCCGCCGGCCGGGAAGGTGAGCGTGTAGCGGCTCGCGCCCGACAGCGGTCGGCCGTCGGCGTCGTTGCTGCTGGTCATGTAGACCGCTTCTGCAGGCTCGAGCGCGCCGAGGCCGGTCAACGCGATGAAGGCGCGGTAGAGATAGCCGTCGCCGAAATTGCCGAGATGGCGCTCGCCGTAGCTCCAGCCGTCGATCGTCCTGCCGTAGCGGCCCCCGGCGGCGCGGATGTCGGCGTGGCCCTGCTCGATGCCGGAGAGGATGTCGTTGCGGTCGCGCTCGCCGAAGGCGCGCAGGTCGAACTTGCCGGGGCGCAGCCTGAGCGGCGCGAAGCCTTGCAGCATGGCCTTGTCGCGCTCGCCGAGCGGGCTCTCGCCCAGCGCCCGCGCACCGACCTTGAACAGGTCGAACGGGTCACCGGGCCTGGGCGCCGGCCAGTCCGCGACCGGCTCGGCCGGCGCGAAGGCGCGTTGGCGCATCAGCTCGCGCGTCTCCAGGATGCGCCGCTCGTTGCGCATGTCGGGCGTCTCCAGCAGCACGCGCTCCTGCAGGGTGCGGACGCGGTCGAGCTCGTCCGGCCCATCGACCAGCACGCGGCCGAGCAGCCACACCGAGCTGGTCGGTGCGCGCACCAGCTTGACCTCGAACGATGCATCGCCCTGCCAGGCCGGCCCGACGATCATGTGCGTCGGCGGCTCGCCGCCGTACAGGCGATGGCTCACCTGGGCGAAGCCGTTGGTGAAAAGATCGATGAAGGTATAGCTGTAATAGTGATCGCCGACCGGCGGCACGGTGAGGAACATGGGCTCGGTCGCGAGGTCGAGCCATGCCGAGGAGTAGAGCGTGTCGTTGTTGGGCGTCGTCACCAGGCGCGCATGATGATCGGCCAGGTCGGGAAGATGCAGGAAGCGGTTGAGTCTCTGGCGCAGCGGGTTGCTCTCGTCGACGGTCGCCCGCCAGCGCGCGCGGTACATCTCGTAGACCGGGAAGAGGTAGATCGTCGCCTGACGGGCGAGATCGCGCAACGCCGCCGCCGGTTCCTGGGCGCGCGCCACGGCCGGGCTCGCGAGCAGCGACGCGACCACGGTGCGCCGCGCGAGCTTCATGCTGCACGCTCGCGCGAGCGCCGCCGCTCGGCCACGAACGCCGCCGCCTGGCGCCACGGCTCGATGGTCCAGAACGAGCGGGCGCGGCCCGACGGCGAGGCGAGGACGAAGGCGATTGCGCCCTCGATCGTCCCGGCCTGGCGGCCGTAGGCCGGTGCCGAGACGCCGAGGCCGAGGGCAGCGGCGTTCTTGCTGGTGAAGGCGATGGCAGCGGGCCGGAAGCGGCGCAGCTTGGCGTGCAGCGACGCGGCGTCCATCGCTGCCGCCGACAGCTCGTGGTCGGAGCCGTACTCGGTCTTGTTGAGATCGGTGAGGCCGAGGCCGAGAGCGAGCAGCTCGCGATAGCGGCCGGGCGCGAAGCGCTCGGGGGTGAGGCCGACGGCAAACAGCGTCGGCCAGAAGGCGTTGCCGGGATTGGCGTAGTAGGCGCGCGCCTGGAACGACGCCCGGCTCGGTGCCGTGCCGCAGAACACGAGGTCGAGGCCCGGCGCCAGCAGGTCGGGGACGAGAGGCCTATTGCGGCTTGATGCCCGCGGCACGGATCACCTCACCCCAGCGCGCGTGCTCGGCCTTCACGAAGGCGGCCACCTCCGGCAGCGACATACTGCCCGGCTCGAAGCCGCCCTGGCGCATGCTCGCGACCACCTCGGGCGCCTCCAGCGCGCGGGCCGTCGCGGCGGCGAGCTTTTCCTTGGCCTTGGCCGGCGTGCCGGTGGGGACCGCCCACATCGACCACGACGTGACCATGAGGTCGGGATAGCCAGCCTCGACGAAGGTCGGCGTCTCGGGCAGCACGGGCGAGCGCCTGGCGCCGGTGCTGGCGATCGGCTTGAGCTTGCCGGCGCTCACCTGGCCCATCAGCGAATCGATGTTGGCGATGCAGATCGGCACGTGCCCGGCCAGCACGTCGGCCGCCGCCGCGGCGGCGCCGCGATAGCTGATGAAGGTGAGGTCGGTGCCGGTCTTCTGCTTGAACAGCTCCATGGTGAGCGATGGCGAGGTGCCGACGCCCGAGCTGCCATACTGGAGCTTGCCCGGCTCGGCCTTGGCGGCAGCGACCAGCTTGGCGACCGTGTCGTGCGGGAAGCTCGGATGGCAGCACATCAGGTTGGGCTGGGTGCCGATCCACGCCACCGTCTCGAGGTCGGTGAAGGGATTGTAGGGCAGCCTGGCGTAGAGGTTGGGCGCGAGCGCATGGCTGGCGATGCCGCCCAGCAGCACCGAATAGCCGTCGGGCGCCGACTTGGCGACATTGTCGGCGGCGATCGAGCCGCCGGCGCCCGTGCGGTTGTCGATGACGAAGGACTGCCCGAGATACTCGCCGAGCTTGGCGCCCAGCCGCCGCGCGATGTTGTCCTGCGAGCCGCCCGGCGTGAACGGGCAGACGATGCGCACGTTGCGTGCCGGCCAGTCGTCGCCCTGGGCGAACGCCGTCGCGGCAAAGGGGGCCGGGGCAAGGGGCAGCATGCCCAGGCCGGCGGCGAATTGACGTCTCCTCATGATGCTTTTCCTTACGCTCGAATCTCACCCGTGGCGGGATGATGCATGACCGGCCGACGGCGGACAATCTGCCGGTCTGCAAGGGATGCCTTCGTCCTGCCCGCTCGAGGCGTCGCCATCAGGCGAACATTCACTCGGATTCCAGGGTCAAAGATTCAGGAGAGGAGCGAGGCGAGCGTCGATTTCGTCCAGCACTTCCTGGGGTGCCTGGCCAACGACTTCCATGTGCCGCGCTTCGCGATCGACGCTTCGAATGTGATCGACGAGCACAACACCGGTGATTGGCAGGCCTGCGGGGAGACTCACTTCCATTGGCCATCCGCGCTCCCGGCTGCTGATCGGGCAGACGATTGCCAGGCGCGAACGCCGATGATACCCGGCAGGCGTCAGCACAATGCCCGGTCGGTGCCCAGCCTGCTCGCTTCCGGCTTGCGGAGAAAAGTGCAACCAGACAAGGCTGCCACGGTCGGGCAACGTCATGAGATGATTTCTTCGCCCCTGGGAGCATCGTCCTCCAATGAGTGCTCACGATCGGGCGTCATGCCCTCGAGCAGTTCCTCGAGCGTGAAGCGGCGACGCGAGCGTGTGATGATGATGCGACCGTCTTCGGATGCCTCGATATCGACACGAGCGCCCTCGGTCAGCCCGACGCGGGCCGCGATGTCACGCGGCACTCTGAGGCCGAGGCTGTTGCCCCACTTGGCGATTTGGACCTGCACGGGCATAGCTCGATTCCCTGTGTATATCCAAAAGATACACGGAAAATGTCGAAGGTAAAACAACGTCTTGGTCTGCCTAGCGCTGGTTCCGACCTGAGGGTCCCTGGCCTTGTCCGCCTGCTGCCATGAGGCATGATGGGACGACGGAGGGTCGGATGGACGGGTCAAGGAACACAATCGACAAGGCCGACGAGGCGCAGCTCCTGGCGACGATCGACCGCTGGGTCGAGCGCGAGGTGGCGCCCAAGGTCAAGGAATTCGACCATGCTGACCGCTGGCCGGCCGAGCTGGTCGAGCAGATGAAGGAACTCGGCCTGTTCGGCGCCACCGTCAGCCCGGACTATGGCGGGCTCGGCCTGCCGGCGCGTACCTACGCCGAGATCGTGATACGCATCTCCTCGGTGTGGATGGCGCTCACCGGCATCTTCAACTCGCACCTGATGCTGGCGCTGGCGATCGAGAAGTTCGGCACCGAGCCGCAGCGTCGTCACTGGCTGCCGCGGCTCGCCTCGGGCGAGGTGCGCGGCGGGTTGGCGCTGACCGAGCCCGATGCCGGAACCGACCTGCAGGCGATCCGGCTGACGGCGCGGCGCGAGGGCGACCATTACGTGCTGAACGGCACCAAGACCTGGATCTCCAACGGCATCGAGGGCTCGTGCTTCGCCCTGCTGGTCAAGACCAACCCGGAGGCCTCGCCGCGCTACTCCGGCATGAGCCTGTTCATCGCCCCCAAGGGACCGGGTTTCCGGGTCGGCCGCAAGCTCGAGAAGCTCGGCTACAAGTCGATCGATTCGGGCGAGCTGATCTTCGAGGATTACCGCGTGCCGGCCGATCACCTGATCGGCGAGGTCGAGGGCCGCGGCTTCACCCAGGTCGCGGGCGGCCTCGAGCTCGGCCGCATCAACGTCGCGGCGCGCGGCGTCGGCATCGCCGAGGGCGCGCTGCGGCTCGCCACCAGCTACTCCCAGATCCGCAAGACCTTCGGCAAGCCGATCTGCGAGCATCAGGCCATCCAGCTCAAGCTCGGCGAGATGGCGACGCGGGCACGCGCCGCCCGACTGCTGACGCTCGACGCGGCCGACGCCTTCGATCGCGGCGACCGCTGCGACCTCGAGGCCGGCATGGCGAAGTACTTCTCGTCCGAGGCCGCGCTCGAGAACAGCATCGAATCGATGCGCATCCACGGCGCCTACGGCTATTCCAAGGAGTACGACATCGAGCGGCTCTATCGCGACGCGCCACTCACCTGCATCGGCGAGGGCACCAACGAGATGCAGCGCATCATCATCGCCCGCCAGTGGATCAGGCGGCACGCCGAGATATGAGCGCCAAGCCGCTGACTGGAATCCGCGTCCTCACCCTCGAGCAATTCGGCGCCGGCCCCTACGGCACCATGTTCCTGGCCGAATTGGGCGCCGAGGTGATCAAGGTCGAGGCGCCCGAGGGAGACCCGTCGCGCCACGTCGGGCCGTACAGGCTCGGGGACGCCGACAGCGAGTACTTCCAGGCCTGGAACCTCGGCAAGAGGAGCTTGACCCTCGACATCAAGTCGGCCGACGGCCGTCGGCAGTTCGAGGCGCTGGTGAAGACTGCCGATTGCGTGGTGAACAACCTGCGCGGCACACAGCCCGCCCGGCTCGGCATCGACCATGCGAGCCTGAAGCATCTCAAGCCGTCGATCGTCTGCCTGCACATCTCGGCCTACGGACGCAGCAACGAGCGCGCCGACTGGCCGGGCTACGATTTCCTGATGCAGGCCGAGGCGGGCCTCATGGAGCTGACCGGCGAGCCGGACGGCCCGCCGACGCGCGTCGGCGTCTCGCTGATCGACAGCATGAGCGGGCTCACCGGCATCGTCGGCCTGCTGGCGTGCCTGCTGCGCGCCAGGACGACGGGGCAGGGCTGCGACGTCGAGACCTGCCTCTACGACGTCGCCATGCACCAGCTCACGTACCCGGGCGTGTGGTATCTCAACGAAGGCGATGTCTCGCCCCGCGTACCGCGCAGCGCGCACCTGTCGCTGGCGCCGGTCCAGACCTTTCCAACGAAGGACGGCTGGATCTTCATCATGTGCATGACCCAGAAATTCTGGCTGTCGCTGGTGAAGGCGATGGGCCGCGAGGATCTGCTCGCCGATCCGCGCTTCGTCGATCCCAACAGCCGCGCCGTGCATCGCGCGCCGCTCACCGACGCGCTCGATCCGACCTTCCGCACGCGCACCACCGACGACTGGCTCGCGACCTTCAACGGGCTGCTGCCGGCGGCGCCTGTCCATCGGCTCGACCAGGCGCTCGACAGCGGCTTCGCCCGCGCCACCGGCATGGTCGCCGCCGTGCCGCATCCTGCGAAGGGGACGCTGCGCGTCATCGCCAACCCGATCCGCATCGACGGCGAGCGGCCGGCGCAGGCCGCCTGCGCGCCGCTCGGCGCCGACAACGACTCCCTGCTGGGCAAGCACGCATGAAGCTCGAAGGTCTGAAGGTCGTCGATCTCTCGTGGTTCCTGCCGGGGCCGTATCTCACCACGGCGCTGGCCGATCACGGCGCCGAGGTCATCAAGGTCGAGCCGCCCGACGGCGACCCCGGCCGCCACA
This sequence comes from Reyranella sp., assembly GCA_022844015.1. Lineage (GTDB taxonomy): Bacteria > Pseudomonadota > Alphaproteobacteria > Reyranellales > Reyranellaceae > Reyranella. The sequence continues at coordinate 6,959 of JALHMO010000187.1, forward strand.
TCCTGCCGCCCGACGAGCGCACCTCGGTGTTCTTCCGCAACATGGGTCGCGGCAAGAAGTGCGTCGTGCTCGATCTCAAGAGCGAGCAGGGCCGCGCCGATCTGTTCCGCCTGGCCTGCGCCGCCGACGTGCTGGTCGAATCCTTCCGGCCCGGCGTCGCCGCGCGCTTCGGCGTCGGCTACGAGGCGGTTCGGGAGAAGAATCCCGGCATCGTCTATTGCTCGATCAGCGCCTTCGGCCAGGACGGCGCCTATCCCGGGCGCGCCGCGCACGACCTCGCGCTCGAGGCGATGACCGGCGTGCTGTCGCTCACCCTGGGCGACGACGGCCGGCCGGCGATCCCGGGTATTCCCGTTGCCGATCTGGTGAGCGGCCTGCATGGCCTGAGCGGCGTGCTGATGGCGCTGCTGCGCCGCCAGACCACCGGCAAGGGCGACTACATCGACGTCAGCATGCATGAGGCGCTGATGGCCTCGTGCGCCAACGTCGTGGGCAGCGCCTTCACCGACGGCACGCAGCCCGACGTGAAGAACCAGCGTACCACCGGCGGCGCGGCGTTCTATCGAGTCTACGACACCTCGGACGGCCGCCAGCTCGTGCTCGCCGGCCAGGAGATGAAGTTCATCCGCAACCTGCTGACCGCGCTCGGCAGGCCCGAGCTCATCGCGCTGTGCGAATGGCCGGGTGCGCATCAGAAGCCGGTGATGGATTTCCTCGCCGCGACCTTCCGCGAGAAGCCGCTGGCCCACTGGATGAACTGGCTCGACACGCTCGACATCTGCTACGGGCCGGTCAACACGCTGCCCGAGGCGATCGCCGACGCCAACCTGATGAAGCGAGGCGCTATCGTCGTGGCCGACGATGGCCGCAAGCACTTCGCCCCGGTCGTGCGCTTCAGGGACGAGCCGTCCCAGCCGCTCTATCGCGAGCCGCTGCTGGGCGAGCACACCGACGAAGTCCTCTCGCGCGGTCGACCGGCGCGATGAGCAGGAGGCGCGGACCCTGGAGCATCGTCGCGAGCCGCGAGGAATACGACAATCGCTGGATCCGCGTTACCCATCACGACGTCGTCACGCCGTCCGGCACTGCCGGCATCTACGGCACGATCCATTTCAAGAGCCGGGCGATCGGCATCGTGCCCGTCGACACCGAGCGCCACACCTTCCTGGTCGGCCAGCACCGCTTCCCGCTCGACGAGTACAGCTGGGAGATTCCCGAAGGCGGTGGCGCCTTCGATGTCGATTTCCTGGAATCGGCGAAGCGGGAGCTGGCGGAGGAGACCGGATTGCGGGCCCGACGATGGCAGACGCTCGTCGAATGCGACCTCTCCAACTCGGTGAGCGACGAACGGGCGATCGCCTACCTGGCGTGGGATCTGGAACAGGGTGAGTCCGCACCCGAGCCGACCGAGGAGCTGGCGGTGCGGCGCGTTCCGCTGACGGAAGCCTTCCGCATGGTCGAGGCGGGCGAGATCCGCGACGCGCTGAGCGTGGTCGCTCTCCAGGCCGTCGAGCTGCTGGCGCTGAAGGGCCGGCTGGACGCATTGCTGCGGTAGGGTGATCCTGCTTGGTCGAAGCACCACAGAACGACCTCACCCTGAGGAGCGGCCGCGTCGCGCGGGGTAACCCCCGCGCATTGCCGCGTCTCGAAGGGGTGGATAAGGCACGTTTGTCGCCGACCCTTCGAGACGCCACGCTTCGCGCGGCTCCTCAGGGTGAGGTTTCCACCTGAAGCAATTCTCCCAAACGCTGGCCTACCCGACCGACGCAGCAACCTGCGCCGGCGCGATCGCTTCCTTCTCCTCGCGCAGCAGCACGTAGAAGATGGCGGGCAGCGGCTGCACGACGATGGCCGCCACCGCGCTGTAGACCCAGAGGACGAGCCGCCCCAGCGCGCCGTGTCCCAGCACCAGGATGATCAGCCCCGCGCCGGCCACCAGGATCGCCGCCCACGCCAGGAACGCGAGCAGGATGGGCACGCGCCGGTAACGCGTCAGGTCGGCGCTGCGCGCGAAGGCGGCGCCGAGGTCGAGCCGTTCCGCCATCATGGCCGGGATGGTGACCGCCCACAGCGGCAGCAGGATGAAGGGCGGGATGATCAGCAACGCCGACAGGCCGATCACGAAGTACTGGATCATGCCGAGCAGCAGCAGCCGGCCGAACAGCGGCGACTGGACCTGCCGGAACATCGGCTCCCACTCCGGCTTGCGCCCGGCGATCACCTGGAAGGTGCCCCAGGCGATGCAGATCGAGGTCGCCGCGCCGGCCGCCAGATGGACGATGCCGCTCAGGATCCCGAGGCTCAGCAGGTCGACCACGAGCGAGATCGCGCCGAACACCAGGGTGATCGTGACAAAGGCGGCGAAATTGTCGCGCGCCATGAGGCAGGACCGCTCCAGCACGGAGGTGACGGTCCACGACGGCGGGGGCGGGACGGCGGTCATGGCCGCTATCCTAGCAGAGACACCGCCTTGGCGAGAGGCACCGGCTTGTCCTGCAGCAGAAGATCCATGGCCTCTTCCTCCCATGAGGAGTCGCCCAGGGCGAGCGGATCGTGCGGCGCCAGCCGGTGCTCGAGCACCAGGCGCGACAGCAGCAGCCGCCGGGCGTCGCCACCCTGGGCGCCGAGCGTGGCGCCTTCCCAGGCCATCAGCGCCGCCGTGGTCGCATGATAGAGCGCGCCCGCCGCCTGGCGGCAGCGCTTCTCCTGGCGCGGGTCGGCGGCGACCGCCTCGACGAAGCGCTCGACGCGGTCGAGCGTGCCGGTGAGCAGGCCCTTGTACTGGCCGGGCAGCGCGCCCGAGGGCTCGTACCGGTCGCGCAGCGCGGCCGCGAGCGTCTTGTGACCTTCCGACCTGCCGACGGCGCGCTGCACGACGTCGAGCGCGTTGATGCTCGACGTGCCTTCCCACAGGGTGCCGATCTGCGCGTCGCGCACCAGGCGGGCGGTCACCCACTCCTCGATGTAGCCGATGCCACCCCGCACCTCGAGCGTATGGCTGGCGACCGGGATGTTGTCGCGACAGGCGCGGAACTTGTACACCGGCGTCAGGATGCGCAGCAGGTTGGCGGCAGCGCGATCGCCCTTGTCGGCCCGGCTCATCGTGTCGGCCGAGAACGCGAACATCGACAGCGCCTGCTCGGTCGGCAGCATGATCTTCATGAGCTGGCGGCGCAGCAGCGGATAGTCGAAGAGGGCCCGGCCGAAGGCGCGCCGGCCACGCGCCGCCAGCAGCGCCTCATTGAGGCAGCGCCGCATCATGGCGGCGGCGCGCACGCCGTGGCTGAGCCGCGAGAGGTTGACCTGGCTCATCATCTGCTTGAAGCCCTTCGCCAGGTCGCCGACCAGCCAGGCGGTAGCGCCGTCGAGCGCGATCTCGCCCGAGGCCATCGAGCGCGTGCCGAGCTTGTCCTTGAGCCGCACGATGCGATAGGCGTTGCGGCTGCCGTCCTCGAGGCGGCGCGGCAGGGCGAACATGCCGAGCCCCCTGGTGCCGGGCGCCGCGCCGCGCGGCCGCGCCAGCATCAGCGCGATATCGGCGTCGGCGTGGCTGCAGAACCATTTCTGGCCGAAGATGCGCCAGCGCTCGATGCCGTCGGCGCCGACGCCGATGCGCTCGGCCTCGGTCTCGATCGCGCCGACGTCGGAGCCGCCGGCCTTCTCGGTCATCAGCTGGGCGGCCTTCATCATGCGCGCGGGATCCTGGCTCAGCAGCCGGTCGAGCAGCAGGCGCTTCAGCTCGGGCGAGGCGTGCGTCTTGATGGTGAAGTTCGAGGTGTCCGACATCGACACCGGGCACATCAGGCCGAACTCGGCCTGCACGAACAGGTAGGTGAAGGCGTACTTGACCAGCGGATGGGCGGGCTCGCTCATGCCCAGCACGCCGGCGCGATGGCTCATGGCGTGCAGGCCGTACTCCTCGAACGCCACCTTCTCCATCTCGCGATAGGCGGGGTGGTAGTCGATCCAGTCCTCGTCGCGCCCGAAACGGTCGCGCGCCTGCAGCACCGGCGGATGGCGGTCGGCGATCATGGCAAGCTCGTCGAGCCGCGTGCCGGCCAGAGCACCGAGCCGTGCGAAATGCGGCGTCATCGCCTCGCGCAGGCCAGGCTCCAGGTAGAGCGACATCAGGTCCTGGAACTGCCGGTCGATGGCGTAGAAATCGAGCCCGTGCGCATCGGGCGCGATGTGGTGCGCGCCGAACCGTTCATTCGCCAGGGGAGCCGTCACGTCGGGCATGGTGTTTCCTCGCTCTTGGTGGATCGTGTTTTGCATCGGTTGCGCGCGCGGCGGAAGCCCCCCTCGTTGTCCTCCCCAGCTTCGCTGCTACGGAGTGCGCACATCTCGAATCCCTAATCGCAGGGCATCTCGCGCATGGAAAAAAGCCCGTCATCCCGAGCGGAGCCGCCCGATCAGGCGCTGGTTACAGCGCCATTGGCGGCGCAGTCGAGGGACCTTTCTTGTTGGCGCTGCAACAAGAAAGGTCCCTCCACTACGCCTCGCTGCGCTCGGCTCCGGTCGGGATGACGGCGTTTTTGTCCTATGCGAATGCACTGGTCTTCCGGGGGAGAGATTCGAGATGTGTCCACTCCGAAGCAGTGAAGCTGGGGAGACGCCCAGCGCGCCGGCGCGCACCACGATTCAGGCAAGATCGGGGCGATCCCCGCCCCGATCTTCATAGGAGTTCCCCACCGATCCAAGGCCGACCCGCCGGGTCAAGAAACTGGCGGCAAGCCGCCAGTTTCTTACTGGGATGGCTTGGTGCTTGGCACGCTCTTCGCTTCAGCGGCGTCGGGAACCATGTCGACAGGACGCCAACGCATGCCAAGCCGTATTCCGATCCTCCGCTGTCTGGGTGCCGCGGCGCTCGCTGCAACGCTCGCCCTTGGGAGCGTGCCCACGTGGGCCCAGGGCACCCTGCGCATCGGCATGACGGCGGCGGACATTCCGCTAACCACCGGCCAGACCGACCAGGGCGGCGAGGGCATGCGCTTCATGGGCTACACGGTCTATGACGGGCTGATCAACTGGGACCTCTCGTCGGCCGACAAGCCGTCGGGGCTGATCCCGGGCCTGGCGACCGGCTGGAAGGTCGACGACGCCGACAAGACGCGCTGGACCTTCAGCCTGCGCCGGGGCGTCAAGTTTCACGACGGCAGCGACTTCAAGGCCGACGCCGCGGTCTGGAACATCGACAAGCTCCTGAACGACAAGTCGCCGCAATACGATCCCAAGCAGGCGGCCCAGGGCCGTTCGCGTATTCCTGCCGTCAAGGCCTACAAGGCGGTCGACGACTACACGGTCGAGGTCGAGACGAAGACGCCGGACGCCTTCCTGCCGTACCAGATCGGCTGGGTCATGATGTCGAGCCCGGCGCAGTGGGAGAAGCTCGGGCGCGACTGGAACAAGTTCGCGCAGACGCCGTCCGGAACGGGACCGTGGAAGCTCGCCGCCTTCGTGCCGCAGACGCGCGCCGAGCTGGTGCCCAACAAGGATTATTGGGACAAGACCCGCGTCCCCAGGCTCGACAAGATGGTGCTGCTGCCGATTCCCGAGGCGACGAGCCGCATCGCCGCGCTTCGCTCGGGCCAGGTCGACTGGATCGAGGCGCCGCCTCCCGACGCCGTGCCGAGCCTCGAGAAGGCCGGCTTCAAGCTCGTCACCAACGCCTATCCGCACAACTGGACCTGGCATCTCAGCATGGTCGAAGGCTCGCCGTGGACCGACGTCCGCGTACGCAAGGCGGCCAACCTCGCGATCGACCGCGCCGGCATGAAGATGCTGCTGAACGGCATGATGATTCCCGCGCAAGGGTTCGTGACGCCGGGCAGCCAGTGGTTCGGCAAGCCCAAGTTCGAGGTCAGGCACGATCCGGCGACGGCCAAGAAGCTGCTCGCCGAGGCGGGCTACGGGCCGCAGAAGCCGGTCAGGGTCAAGATCCTGATCTCGGCCTCGGGCTCGGGCCAGATGCAGCCCCTGCCGATGAACGAGTACATCCAGCAGAACCTCGCCGAGGTCGGCATCAAGGTCGATTTCGACGTCGTCGAATGGAACGCCATGATCAACATGTGGCGCGCCGGCGCCAAGGCCGAGATCGGCAAGGGCGCCAACGGCATCAACTTCACCTACTTCATCCAGGACCCGTTCACCGCCTTCATCCGCCATCTCGATTCCAAGCTGGTGGCGCCCAACGGCACCAACTGGGGCTACTACCAGCAGCCCGAGATGGACGCGCTGTTCGAGAAGGCGCGTACCACCTTCGACGCGGCGGCGCAGGACGAGGTGCTGCGCCAGATCCACGAGAAGATCGTCGACGAGGCGCTGTTCCTGTTCGTGACCCACGACGTCAACCCGCGCGCCATGTCGCCCAAGGTGACCGGCTTTGTGCAGGCCCAGAACTGGTTCCAGGACTTCTCCCCGATCACGATGAAGTAGAGGTCGCGCGCTGCGCCCGGAATCATTTCGATCCAGCCACGCAATCACCTCACCCTGAGGAGCGAGCGAAGCGAGCGTCTCGAAGGGGTGGCCATGCGCACCTTGTGTGAAGCCCATCCTTCGAGACGCCGCGCTGGACGCGGCTCCTCAGGATGAGGACGTCGTTGGTCGATGGACCAGCGGTGAAGCGGTTTACCGCCAGCCGTGCTTCAGCACGCGCTCGACGTAGGGTGGCACCACCGCGGTCGCCGGGCCGTAGATGTGCTCGTGGAACAGGTCGCGGTTGCCGGTCGGCTCGAGGTTCAGCTCGACGGTGTGGGTGCGGGCGCGGTGGCGGCGGACCTCGAGGACGAAGCCGGCGGCCGGATAGACCTCGCCCGAGGTGCCGATCGCCAGGAACAGGCCGCAGCGCTCGAGCGCGGCGTGGATCTCGTCCATGTGCTGGGGCATCTCGCCGAACCAGACGATGTTGGGTCGAAGCTCGCCTGCCGCCTGGCAGTTGGGGCAGATCGATTCGGGGGTGAGATCGACGTCCGATTCGAAGACATGGATGCAGCGCATGCAGCGGATCTCGCCGTCGCGGCCATGCATGTGCAGGACGTTCCTCGACCCGGCCTGCTCGTGCAGCGGGTCGATGTTCTGGGTCACCACCACGACCTCGCCGCCATACTCCTTCTCCAGCCGGGCCAGTGCGCGATGGGCAGCGTTGGGCTCGATATGGGCGGCGCGGAACTGGCGCCGCGTGTCGTTGTAGAAATCGAGCACCTTCTTCTTGTCGCGCTGCCACGCCTCGACGGTGGCGACCTCCTCGAGGTCGACGCGCGCCCACAGCCCGTCGGCGTCGCGGAAGGTGTCGATGCCGCTCTCCTTGGAGATGCCGGCACCGGTCAGCGCGACGATCGTCGGCGGGAAGAAGTCCTGATGCACGAGCTCACACGGTGAGGAACTGGTGCACGATGCGCTCGTCGGCGCGCAGATCGGCCGGCGTGCCGGTGAAGCGGACCTCGCCCTTCTCGAGGATGTAGACGCGGTCGGCCAGCGCCATCACGAACTCGAGGTTCTGCTCGGCCAGCACGATCGACAGTCCGGTCGACTTGAGCTCGGCGACGCGCTCGAGCAGCTGCTCGACGATCAGCGGCGCCAGCCCCTCCGACGGCTCGTCGAGCAGCAGCAGCTCGGGATTGCCCATCAGGGTGCGGGCGATGGTCAGCATCTGCTGCTGGCCGCCCGACAGCACGCC
>JALHMO010000188.1 GCA_022844015.1 Reyranella sp.
GGCTCCGACGTCGGCGCAACATCTGTGTCCAGCATAAAACCACTCCGCTCGTTACCTGGGAGCGGACGATGAACAATCACGAGCCGCCTATGAAGATGCGGTCAGAACACCGCTTACGGTGCGGTCGCCGAGTTTCCTTGCGCGTCCCAGGCGATCACCTCGGAGTCGCGACGGTGAAGCGGTGAAGCCGGCGGCGCGCACTTGCCGCCGCGCGGGTCTCACCAGGGCCCTTCCCCTCACACGCGGCGACTGTTGGACGGTGCGATGCCAGACACCGACCTTGGTCAGCTACAATCTTAGTGAGATGACGCTCGGATGTGTGCCTATCGGTAGGATGGCACTCACCACGTAGAGGTACCCATCGGTGAAAGCCGTCTTTCCTCAGCGTCCCCACGTCAATCCCACGCATTGCCCGCCGCGCCTGTCGGCCGTTCTACACGTGGAAACCCGCGCTGGCGCTCACGCAGCCCGCCGGTTGATCTTGCGCGCCGGCACATAGTGCGCCGCCAGGACGTGCTCGTCGCGAGCCAGGGCTCGGCACGCGATGGCGACAACGGCCGGCAACTCATCTTTCTTCAGATAGCCCATGATCGTACGGCGGCCCACGCCAAGCAATGTGGCTGCCTCCGTCAAGGAGAGCCCCAAGCGCATTCGCCATTCGGCGAAATCCGCTCCTGTCATCGGCTCCTGCTCCTCCGCGATCCGCCGTAACGTCGCAGCCGAAACATCCAGTCGGCCCCATTTGGTCTGGATTGGCCAAGCCACGCCGAGACCGTCCTCCACGACAACTACCTTGGCGAACGTTTCGGCATCGTCCATCAGCGGTGCCAAATGGGTACTGCGAGCAATCAGCCCGGTCATGTCGAGCTCATGGTCCTCTCGATCACCGGCAAAGCGGACGCGCAAACCACGTCCGCCAATCGGGCGTACCTTTGTGACCCTCGTTACTTCCTCGCCCATCCCAATCACCTCTGGAACTCATCCCACATCGCCGACAGCTCGGCCCGGTTCTCTTCCACCCAGCGGCGCGCCAGCCTCAGCCCCCCGGTTCGGAACATCGCCTGCGAGCAAATCTCCATTGGAGATGCGAATCTTGGCTGCGAAGTCGGCGCCTTTGATATGGACGTGTGGCGGATTCTCATCCTGGAAGAACATCAGGAGCTTGAAGCTGCCAAACCGCTTGATCTCCGGCATGAGCCTTCCCGCGAGCACCCTCGATATAGGGAAAAATTTGCCCTAGTTCAAGACGGCACCGATGGCGCGCTGAACAACCGACAGGGCGATGTGGCGGCCTCTTGCCTTCTCATCAGAGGTGGACAGAGTCAGAATTGGGCGGCTTCTCCGCCGAGAGAGCCGGCGTATACGGACGCGTGCAATCAGTTGCACAAGGTCGTGGCTGCAAAAGCGAGCCAGGTCGGCCGGCTCGCCTGCCGTGGTGGGTCGTGTCGTGTTAGCTGCGTAGGACGTATGCCGACCGTACCAGCAGCCGCGACCATGATCAGCAACGCCGACACAAGCCAGCTTCCCGATGACGCAGCGACCTTCGCTTGCGTCACGGCCAACGCGTTGATTTCAAAGGCTGATGACGCAATGACGCAAGTGACGCAAGATTCCGGACCGACTCTTCGGGGCCACTCCAGGAAGAGGGAAGACGACACCGCGGCGGAGCGGACATCGGATGACTGCGACCGCAAGACGGCGGGTGCGACCGCAAGAGCCGTCCCGAACGATCTCTTGCGGTCGGCGCAACCCCTTGATTCCAAACGATGCGACCGCAAGCGACCGCACCGACCGCAAGAAAAGACCGTCGGTTTACTTTTCGGGCCAGTGTACGCCGCGCGCCGTCATCCGTGGCGAGAGCCGGCGTCCGCCCGCTGCACCGCGCTCCCTGATCGCTGCTCCGGATTGCCCGATCCGATGCCTCGAATTCCCTGCTCTGGTGCACGCAGTCCCCTGATAGTTTCCTTGGTCCGCGCTGTCAGACGGCCGCAAGAGCCTTATTCCACGGCACTTTCCCGGTCTCGCCAGCGTTTTGGTCGGGGAATCGCCGTGTCGTCATGCACGAGAGCGCAGCACATCATCGGCCAGAACGGCGTCCCCTCCCCGGCCAGCTCCCGAGCCGCGGACAGGTCTCGCAAACTCATGGCTGGGAGCGCCATCACGGCGGAGATTGCTCCGCCATTGGCGGAGGGTACTCCGCCAGCAGTGGCGCGCTCCCAGCGGAAGAGCCATGGCTCCGCCGATCGATTGACTGTCGGGCGGGCAACGTTAGGCTCGCCGCAAAACCCACGCGAGGAGAGGTTATTGCCTGAAGGCCATAGGCCGGCGCAGCCGCCCCGGCATCCCGGCTCGAGTCGTCGCCGAGGGCGCACGATCCCCAAGGGCCGCCAGCTCGAGACGGCGGCCCAGGAGGAGGTGCGCGCGCTGCTGGGGACGGCCGAGCGCCGGCGCGACCTGCTGATCGAGTTCCTCCACCTCGTCCAGGACAAGTACGGCCACATCTCCGCCGCCCACCTGATGGCGCTGGCCGACGAGCTGCGCCTGGCGCAGGCCGAGGTCTACGAGGTCGCCACCTTCTATGCCCATTTCGACGTCGTGCGCGAGGGCGAGACGCCGCCGCCGGCGACCACCATCCGGGTGTGCGACAGCCTGTCGTGCGCGCTGGCCGGCGCCGAGGGGCTGCTGGCGACGCTCCAGTCGAGCCACCAGGCGGCGGGTTCGGACGTGCGGGTCGTCCGGGTCCCGTGCGTCGGGCACTGCCATACAGCACCGGTCGCCGAGGTCGGGCACAATTTTATCGATCACGCCGATGCGGCGTCGGTCGCCGAGGCGGTGCGCGAGCACCGCCACCACCACCACGACCACCCTGTGGCGCTCCCCGACTACATCGACCTCGACGCCTACCGCGCGGCCGGCGGCTACCAGACGCTGGCACGGCTGCGCAGCGGCGCGCTCTCGCGCGAGGCGCTGGTCGAGATCGTCGACAAGGCGGGCCTGCGCGGCTGCGGCGGCGCCGGCTTCCCGACGGCGCGCAAGTGGCGCTCGGTGCTGGGCGAGCCGGGGCCGCGCCTGATGGCGGTCAATGCCGACGAAGGCGAGCCCGGCACCTTCAAGGACCGGCATTTCCTCGAGACCGACCCACATCGCGTGCTCGAAGGCATGCTGATGGGCGCGCACCTGGTCGAGGCGGCCGACATCTACTTCTATCTGCGCGACGAGTACCCGGCCTGCCACGCGATCCTGACGCGCGAGCTCGGCCGGCTCGAGGCGGCCGGCCTGCTGGCCGGCGTGCGGGTCCATCTGCGGCGCGGCGCCGGCGCCTATATCTGCGGCGAAGAGTCGGCGATGATCGAGAGCATCGAGGGCAAGCGCGGCCTGCCGCGCCACAAGCCGCCGCTGCCGTTTCAGGTCGGCATCTTCGGCCGGCCGACCCTGATCAACAATGTCGAGACGCTGTACTGGGTGCGTGACCTGGTCGAGCGCGGGCCTGAATGGTGGACGGGCCAGGGGCGCAACGGCCGCAAGGGCCTGCACGTTTATTCGGTGTCCGGGCGCGTCGCCGATCCCGGCGTCAAGATCGCGCCCGCCGGCGTGACGGTGCGCGAGCTGATCGACGAGTTCTGCGGCGGCATGCTGGCCGGCCACGCCTTCAAGGCCTACGTGCCGGGCGGGCCGTCGAGCGGCATCCTGCCGGCCTCGCTGGGCGACGTGCCGCTCGACTTCGGCACGCTGGAGCCGCACGGCAGCTTCATCGGCTCGGCTGCCGTGGTGATCCTGTCGGACAAGGACGACATTCGGGCGGCGGCGGTGAACCTGATGCGCTTCTTCGAGGACGAGAGCTGCGGCCAGTGCACGCCGTGCCGGGTCGGCACGGAGAAGGCGGTCAAGCTGATGCTGAGGAAGGGCTGGGACGAGAAGCTGCTGGGCGAGCTCTCGGTGGCGATGCGCGACGCCTCGATCTGCGGCCTCGGCCAGGCGGCGCCGAATGCGCTCAGCACGGTGATGAAGCACTTCCCGGCGGATGTGGGGATCGTGCGATGAGGGGGAGCGTGCGCATGGGCGCCAACTTTGGCGGGACCAACAAAGTCCTCATCCTGAGGAGGTCGCGTAGCGACCGTCTCGAAGGATGGGCACCAACGAAATCGTTGGGAAATTGGTGTCGCCACACCCACTCTGTTGCCGCCCCTTCGAGACGCGGCCTCCGGCCGCTCCTCAGGGTGAGGTTCCTTTGTGAGCTGGCGTCCATGAGTGGCGCGCTCCCAGCGCATGGCACGGTTCTTCCACCACGGATAGTGCCTACGGAGATCGTGCGATGAGCGGCATCAAGTTCACGATCGACGGCGCCGAGGTCGAAGCCCGCGACGGCGAGACCATCTGGCAGGTGGCGCAGCGCAACGGCGTCGACATACCCCATCTCTGCTGGTCGACGGCGCCGGGCTATCGGCCCGACGGCAACTGCCGCGCCTGCATGGTCGAGGTCGAGGGCGAGCGCGTGCTGGCCGCCTCCTGCCTGCGCAAGCCGGCGGCAGGCATGAAGGTGGGCGTCGCCACGCCGCGCGCCGAGGCCTCGCGGCGCATGGTGTTCGAGCTGCTGGTCGCCGACCAGCCGGCGCGCGCCACGTCGCACGATCCGGATTCGCGCTTCTGGAACTGGGCCGACGCTGTCGGCGTCACTGCCAGCCGCTTCCCCGCCGGCGCGCAGCCGGCGAGCGACGTCAGCCATCCCGCCATGGCGGTCAATCTCGACGCCTGCATCGAGTGCAATCTCTGCGTCCGCGCCTGCCGCGAGGTCCAGGTCAACGACGTGATCGGCATGGCCGGGCGCGGCCATCTCGAGAAGATCGTGTTCGATTTCGACGACCCGATGGGCGAGAGCTCGTGCGTCGCCTGCGGCGAGTGCGTGCAGGCCTGCCCGACCGGCGCGCTGATGCCGGCCACCCTGCTCGACGCCAACCAGACGCGCACCCAGTGGGCCGATCGCACGGTCGACAGCCTGTGCCCGTTCTGCGGCGTCGGCTGCCAGCTCACCTATCACATCAAGGACGACCGCATCCTGCACGTCACCGGCAAGGACGGCCCGGCCAACCATGCCCGGCTCTGCGTGAAGGGCCGCTTCGGCTACGACTATGCGACCCACCCCGATCGCCTCATGGTGCCGCTGGTCCGCAAGGACGGCGTGCCGAAATCGGCCGACGACGAGGTCGATCCCGCCAACCCGTGGACGCATTTCCGCGAGGCCACCTGGGAAGAGGCGATGGAACGCGCCGCCGGCGGGCTGCGCGAGATCCGCGAGCGGCGCGGCGGGCCCGGCCTGGCGGGCTTCGGCTCGGCCAAGGGCTCCAACGAGGAGGCCTACCTGTTCCAGAAGCTGGTGCGCACCGGCTTCGGCACCAACAACGTCGATCACTGCACGCGGCTCTGCCACGCCTCGTCGGTCGCCGCGCTGTTCGAGGGCATCGGCTCGGGCGCGGTGACGGCGCCGTTCTCCGCCGCGCTCGACGCCGAGACCATCATCGTGATCGGCGCCAACCCGACCTCGAACCATCCGGTCGCCGCCACCTTCATCAAGAACGCCGTCAAGCGCGGCGCCAAATTGATCGTCGCCGACCCGCGCGGCCAGGGCCTGTCGCGTCACGCCACGATCGACCTGCGCTTCAAGCCGGGCAGCGACGTCGCCCTGCTGAACGCGATGCTGCACACCATCGTCACCGAGAACCTGACCGACAGGCAGTACATCGCCGGTTTCACCGAGGGCTTCCCCGACCTGGTCGAGCGCATCGGCGGCTTCTCGCCCGAGGCGATGGAGCCGGTGTGCGGCGTGCCGGCCGACACCATCCGCACCGTCGCGCGGATGTACGCGCGCTCGAAGAGCTCGATCATCTTCTGGGGCATGGGCATCTCCCAGCACGTGCACGGCACCGACAACGCGCGCTGCCTGATCGCGCTCGCCCTGGTGACCGGCCAGATCGCGCGGCCGGGCACCGGCCTGCATCCGCTGCGCGGCCAGAACAACGTGCAGGGCGCCTCCGACGCCGGCCTGATCCCGATGTTCTTCACCGACTATCGCCCGGTCGAGCTGGCGAGCGCGCACGACTACTTCGAGGCGACCTGGGGCGTGCCGCTCGATCCCAAGCGCGGCCTGACCGTGGTCGAGATCATGAACGCGATCCATGCCGGCCAGATCGAGGGCATGTACATCATGGGCGAGAACCCGGCGATGTCGGATCCCGACGTCCATCACGCCCGCCAGGCGCTCGCCAAGCTGAAGCACCTCGTGGTGCAGGACATCTTCCTGACGGAGACGGCGTGGCATGCCGACGTGGTGCTGCCGGCGTCGGTGTTCCCGGAGAAGACCGGGACCTACACCAACACCGATCGCCGCATCCAGCTCGGGCGCACCGCCCTGCCCCTGCCCGGGCAGGCGCGGGTCGATCTCGACATCATCATCGATCTCGCCAACCGGCTGGGCTGCGGCTGGAGCTATGGCGGCGTCGGCGACGTCTACAGCGAGATGGCGGGCACCATGCCGTCGCTCAGGAACATCAGCTGGGAGCGGCTGCAGCGCGAGGGCGCGGTGACCTATCCGGCCGACGCCACCGACAAGCCGGGCAACGAGATCCTGTTCGCCGCCGGGTACCCGACCAAGAGCGGACGCGGCAAGATCGTGCCGGCCAACGTGAGCCCGCCCGACGAGGTCCCCGACGCGCAGTATCCCTACGTGCTGTCGACCGGCCGCGTGCTCGAGCACTGGCACACCGGCGCGATGACCCGGCGCTCCGCCGTCCTCGACGAGCTCGAGCCCGAGGCGATGGCCTTCCTCTGCCCGCGCGACGTCGAGACGCTCGGCATCGGCCGCGGCGACATGATCCGCGTGTCGACGCGGCGCGGCGCCATCGAGCTCAAGGTGCGCGTCGACCCCGACGTGCCGACCGGCATGGTGTTCATCCCGTTCTGCTACGCCGAGGCCGCCGCCAACATCCTGACCAACCCGGCCCTCGACCCGTTCGGCAAGATCCCCGAGTTCAAGTTCTGCGCCGCCCGGGTCGAGCCCGTCGCGATGGCCGCCGAGGCGGCGGAGTGAGGTCCTGCGTTGCCGAGTTCACGCATCATGCTGTCCTCCCTGCGCGCAGCGCGGGGAGGTGCCCCCGAAGGGGGCGGAGGGGTCAAGGGCCTCAGTCGAAGCGGCTGTCCATGCTTCATGACGAATGTTCCAGCCCTCGTGTGTCGCCCTTGACCCCTCCGCCCCGTATGACGGGGCACCTCCCCGCGCTGCGCGCAGGGAGGACACCATGAGTGTGACAGCCCGTCCGACGGCGGAAGGGTTCGAGATGTGTCCACTCCCTGGCAGCGAAGCTGGGCAGGAGAATGAGTGGATGACCCGGCTCTTGTCGCCCTGACGGGGACCCAGGCGCATGGCCCAGCTCTCCGATGATTGTTTCGCCTTCGGCGGTGCCCTTTTGGGGATCGATGCCGCGCGGCAGATGATCTTCGAGCGGGTGGCGCCGGTCGCGGGCATCGAGCCGGTGCCGCTCAGGCGCGCGCTCGGGCGGACGCTGGCGCAGGACATCGCCGCGCCGATCGCCGTGCCGGGCTACGACAACTCGGCGGTCGACGGCTATGCCGTGCGCTTCGACGATCTCGATCCGCGGCGCGAGACGGTGCTGCGCTGCGTCGACCGCGCCGCCGCCGGCCATGGTGCGACGCTGGCGCTCGGGCCGGGCGAGGCGATCCGCATCTTCACCGGGGCGATGCTGCCCGCCGGCGCCGACGTCGTGATCATGCAGGAGGACTGCCTGCGCGAGGCGGATCTGGTGACGATCCGGCCCGGCATCAGGCGCGGCGCCAACCTGCGGCGCGCCGGCGAGGACGTGGCGCGCGAGTCGATCGCGCTCACGGCAGGCCGGCGCCTGGGGCCGGCCGATCTCGGCCTGCTGGCGGCGCTGGGTTTCGTCGAGGTGCCGGTGCGCCGGCGCCTGTCGGTCGCGCTGCTGTCGACCGGCGACGAGGTGCGCGAGCCCGGCGAGGCGCTGCGGCCGGGCCAGCTCCACGACGCCAACCGCTACGTGCTGGCCGGCATGCTGGAGCGGCTCGACGTCGACGTCGCCGATCTCGGCATCGTGCGCGACGACGCCGCGCACCTCGGCGATGCGCTGCGCCAGGCGGCGGCGAGCAGCGACCTGATCGTCACCTCGGGCGGCGTGTCGACCGGCGAGGAGGACCATGTCCGCTCGGCCATCGCCAACCACGGCTCGCTCTATTTCTGGCGGCTGGCGATCAAGCCCGGCCGCCCGGTCGCGATGGGCCAGATCGGCGCCACGCCGCTGGCGGGCCTGCCCGGCAACCCGGTGGCGGCCCTGCTCACCTTCGCGCTGGTGGCGCGGCCGATGATCGAGGCGCTGTCCGGCACCGACCCGCACATCGCCCGGCGCTTCCGCGTGCTGAGCGCCTTCGACTACCGGAAGAAGACCGGACGGCGCGAATACGTGCGCGCCTCGCTCGACCGGCCCTCCGCCGGCCTCGCCACGGCGACCCGCTTCCCGAAGGAAGGCGCGGGCATGCTGACCTCGCTCACCGAGACCGACGGCCTGGTCGAGCTGCCGGAAGACCTGACCAGGCTGCAGTCGGGCACCGAGGTCGACTTCGTGCCCTACAGCGAATTGACGTGAGGAATCGTGAGGGCAATAGACGCAGCTTTCTCATGCTCCTCTCCCCCGCCGGGGGAGGGCGTTCGCATATGGCCATTTCCCCCGTCATCCCGAGCGGAGCCGCCCGAAGGGTGGCGCAGTCGAGGGACCTTTCTTGCTAATGATGCAACAAGAAAGGTCCCTCCACTCCGCCTCGCTGCGCTCGGCTCCGGTCGGGATGACGGAGGTTTTGTGCCAAATGCGAACCTGATTACCCAGATACATCCGCTCGCACGATATGGTGTGCCAGAGGACGCGTTGGTTCGGAGCGCGAGGCCCCTCTATTGGCGCCCTTTGATGACACTTTGGCGCCTGAGGGCACAACTTTCTTACGCTGCGGAGCGGTAATCAGGAATGCGAATGCCCTGCCCGCCAGGGGGAGAGGTTGGGTGAGGCGGGTTGCAGGTGATCGTCGAACCTTCGAAGCCCCTCACCTCGTGAACCAACTCTCGAGACTCGCCCTATCGCCGCACCTGACCGGATTCGAGTCATTCTTGTCGTTCCTCTGCCGGGCCCGATTGACGTCGCGCAATTCTCGCCTAGCGTGGGGACGGCGGGCGACGATTGGTTGCCGGCGACGGCGCGGCATCAAGGAGGATGACTCATGCGCAAGCACGAGATCGCGGTCAGGATCTCTTTCAGCCGCATCGGCGTCCATGGCGCGCGGGCGAGCCGGACGTTCGTCGTGCCGGCAAGCGGCGTCGTGCCGGCGAGCGGCGCCGACGCAGCAGCCCGGCTGACGCAAGACGCCCGACTGACGCAAGACAATCCGCGTCAGCCGCGGTTGCGTCAGTCGCAAGTCCTTGAAATCAAACGGCCCTGACGCAACGGACGCTACGGACGCAAGAATCGGGTCGCGAATGTGTCCTCGCAGGTTCTCTCTTCTCTTCACGCCTCGCCCGATGGCGGATTCATGACGGACAGGGCATTCGCCTATGACACATAATCCGTCATCCCGACCGAAGCCGAGCGCAGCTCGGCGCAGTGGAGGGACCTTTCTTGTCGCAGGAGCAGCAAGAAAGGTCCCTCGACTACGCCGCCCGTTGGGCGGCTTCGCTCGGGATGACGGTTATTTACCATGTGTGAATGCCCTGCGAGCAGGCGCTGTTTATAGCGGCACAGGCGGAGGAACATGAAAGTCGGCGACCACATGAGCGTGCCCGACGAGCTGCCAGCCCTTCGCGAGCGCCTGCTGCAGTGGCTGCTCGCCGAAGCCCTGCCGACATGGTGGGAGATCGGCGCGGATCGCACGGCCGGCGGCTTTCACGAAGCCATCGACCTGTCGGGGCGGCCCGTCCTCGGCGAACGTCGCGCGCGCGTGCAGGCGCGGCAGATCTTTTCCTACGCCGTGGGCGGCGGGCTCGGCTGGTCAGGGCCGTGGCAGCGCGCCGTCGGGCACGGGCTCGACTATTATCTCGGGCGCTACCGGCGTGCCGACGGCCTGTTCTGGAACGCCCTGTCGAGCGACGGACGGCCGGTCGAGAAGGCGCCACACCTGTACGAGCAGGCCTTTGCCCTGCTGGCGCTGGCGACCGCCGCCGGCGCCACCGGCGCCAACACCACGGGCGCCAACGCCGATGGCGGCAACACCACCAGCGCCAACACCGCTGGCGCAAACACCGCTGATGCCAACGCCGATGGCGGCAGCACCACCAGCGCCAACGCCGCTGGCGCCAGCACCGCTGATGCCAACGCCGATGGTGGCAGCACCACCAGCGCCAGCACTGCTGATGCCAACGCCGATGGCGGCAGCACCACCAGCGCCAACGCCGCGGGCGCCAGCACCGCTGATGCCAACGCCGATGGCGGCAACACCACCAGCGCCAGCACCGCTGGCGCCAACACCGCTCGCGCCACCATCGCTCTCGATCGTGCGCTCGAGCCTGTCGCGGTGACGATCGCCGAGCGCCTGCTGGCCGAGCGGCGCAATCCGGCCGGCGGCTTCACCGGCTTCGTCGACGACGCGGTCTACCAGTCCGATCCGCACATGCACCTGCTCGAGGCCGCCATGGCCTGGGAGGCGGTGTCCGCCGATCCGCGCTGGCGGGCGCTGGCCGACGAGGTCGCCGAGCTGGGCATGCGCCGCTTCGTGGTTCCCGGTGGCGGCTACCTGCTGGAGTATTTCAATGCCGACTGGTCCCCCGCCGCCGGCTTGGCCGGCCGGCTGGTCTGGCCGGGCCACCAGTTCGAATGGGCCGGGCTTCTCGAGCGCTGGGGACGGGCGCGCGGGCGCGACGACGCGCGGCGGATGGCGCGGCGCCTCTATCGCACCGGCGCCGACCACGGCATCGATGCGGTGCGCGGCGTCGCCGTCTTCGAGCTGCTCGACGACATGACGGTGCACGATCCCAAGGCGCGGCTGTGGTCGCAGACCGAATGGCTGAAGGCCGCACTCATCCTGGCGAACGCGGAGGAGGATGCCGGGCTGCGACGGCGCTACCGCGGCGATGCGGCGTCGGCGGCGCGGGCGCTGCTGCGCTTCCTCGACACGCCGCTGCCCGGCCTGTGGCGCGACAAGCTCGCCGGCGACGGCACCTGGGTCGAGGAGCCCGCGCCGGGCAGCTCGTTCTACCACATCGTCGACGCGCTGCGCGTGCTGGCAGGGACGCGAACCGGAGCGTGATCTCCATTGATCGAAGCACCAACGAATGACCTCACCCTGAGGAGCGGCCGCAGGCCGGGTCTCGATTCGGGCGAAGTAACCTTCGCCCTTTGGTGGGCAAAGTCACAGTTTGTTGCCGACCCTTCGAGACGCGGCCGGCGGCCGCTCCTCAGGGTGTGGTCCGAGCGTTGAAGCAATCACGCTCCAGCCCCCTACTCCCCCCGCAAATTGCGCGCCCGGCCGCCGAGGGCGTTGGGGTCGTTCAGCTCCTTGCGGTAGTCCTCGCGCCGTTGATGGATCGAGGCGATCACCTGGCCCATCGGCACGCCGAGGCCGACCAGCAGCGATTCGGAAAGCTGCAGCGAGGCCTCGATCGTCTCGGGCACGGCATCGGAGGCGCCGAGGGCGTAGAGCTGCTTGGCCTGGCGGGCGTCGCGCGCGCGGGCGACGATCGGCAGGTCGCGGCGGAGCTGGCGCGCCGAGGCGACGACGGCCTCCGTGCCGTCCGGCGAATCCATGGTCACCACCAGGGCGAGCGCGGTGTCGAGGCCGCAACGCTGCAGGAACTCGGGCCTCGACGCATCGCCGTAGAGCACCTCGTGCCCGGCGCGCCGCGCCTCGTCGATCTGCCGGGAGCCGCGATCGATCGCGAGCCAGGGGATGCGATGCGCGGTCAGCATCTCGGCGACGAGATGGCCGACGCGGCCGTAGCCGACCACCAGGACGCGCGGCGCCCTGCCCGGATCGTGCGGCATGGGCGGATGCACGGCCGTCGGGGCGGCGCGCCGGGCAAGGGCGGTGCCGACAGCCGACAGCAGCGGGATGCAGAACATCGACAGGGTGGACGAGACGACGATCGCATTGCCGATCGACGTCTCCACCAGCCCCTCCTGCATCGCCGAATGGAGAATGACGAAGGAGAACTCGCCGCCCGCGGCGAGCAGCAACGCGATCTCCGTCGCCGCCGCCGCGGCGAAGCCGAAGAGCCGGGCCAGCACGAAGATGACGCCGCCGTTCAGCACCATGAGGCCGACCATCAGGCCGATGATCGGCAGCGGGCTGGCGGCCAGCAGCGAGACGTCGAGGCCGATGCCGACCGAGACGAAGAACAGGCCGAGCAGCAACCCCTTGAAGGGCTCGACGGCGGTCTCGACCTCCTTGCGATACTCGGTCTCGGCGAGCAGCAGGCCGGCGATGAAGGCGCCGAGCGACATCGACAGCCCGCAGATCGCCGCCACCAGCCCGGCGCCGACCACCACCATCAGGCAGGTCGCGAGGAACAGCTCCTCGCTCTTCGCCCGGGCCACCAGGGCCATCAGCGGCCGCACCGCCAGCCGGCCCAGCACGACCAGCGCCACCATGCCGACGACGGCCGGCGCGAAGGCGAGCAGCAGGCGGGGCGAGAAGCCCTCGCCCATGCGGTAGCCGAGGAAGGCGATGGTCGCCAGCAGCGGCGCGACCGCGAGATCCTGCAGCAGCAGGATGGCGAAGGTCGCCCGTCCGGAAGCCGTGTACTGGCGCTTCTGCTCGGCCAGCAGCGGCATCACGATGGCGGTCGACGAGAAGGCCAGCGCCATGCCCACCAGGGCCGCCGCAATCGGGTCCAGCCCCAGCGCCATTCCGGCCGCGGCGATCACGGCGGTGCAGATCGCGACCTGCAGCCCGCCGAGGCCGAACACCAGGCGGCTCAGCGACTTCAGGCGCTCCCAGGAGAGCTCGAGGCCGATGCTGAAGAGCAGGAACACGACGCCGAGATCGGCGAGCTGGGCGACGCTCCTGGGGTTCTTGATCGTGAAGTAGCTGAGCCACGGCACGACGTCCTGCAGGGCGCCGAGGCCGGAGGGCCCGAGCAGGACGCCGGCCGCGAGGAAGCCGAAGATGGGGCTGAGCTTCCACTGCCGGAACAGCGGAACCACGAAGCCGGCGGTGACCAGGAAGAGGACGACGTCGCCGTAGTCGCCGGTCTCGACCTTGGTCACTCTGCCGCAGCCCGCCCTGGCGGCGGAGCGCCGCCACTGTCCGGCGGCAGGCGCCTTGCCCGCTGCACGCGGCGCGTGGCCGCTCCATATGGAACGGTACGCGACGACGACGCGGCGACTGGAAGCACCATGAATCGGCTATACGACACACAAGATGAAATGCGAAGCGCGATTGCCCGCCGCGCCGCGCGCCTTGCCTCGTCAGCCGGCTTGCCGGACGGCCCACGGCATCAATCACTCCGAGAATGCCATTTGGCGTTGCAACCGTCGCGATTCTCACGGCATTGCGGTGCGCGCCGGCGCGCTGGGATTCTCCTCATAGGCGTCGAGATACAAAGGGATCACACCCTGAGACGCGGCCCGGAGGGCCGCGTCTCGATCAGGGCGAACGCGCCGCCGCCTGGTCGGCAACAGGGTGGATGCCGCGACACGGCTTCTCCAACGATCTCCCGTGTGGCCCATCCTTCGAGACGCGCCCTCCGGGCGCTCCTCAGGATGAGGATTCATTTTTTATCAACGCCTATGGGGGATTCTCCCCTGCATCTCGCTTCGACTGCACCCAGTTCAGGCGCGACGCCGGGCTGCGGTCGGAATGACGGCGTTCCGGTGACCTCTGCGAGCGTTCCCGGCAGGCGGGTCGTCGTCCGGTGGCAGATTGGCGGACGTCACCCTACAACGGACCTGTCGTGACCCACGCCGTCAGCGCCTTCGCCTCCCGATCCAGCCGGATGTCGCCCTCCGCGCTGGCGCTGACGCTCGTCCTGCACGCGGCGGTCGTGCTCGCGCTGGTGTGGCTGGCGGCGAATCGGCCGCCGCCCGAGCCGATGCAAGAGACCGCGATCGAGGTCACGGTCGAGCCGCCGAAGCCGCCCGACCCGCCGAAGCCACCCGAGCCGCCCAAGCCGGTGGTCGAGCCAACCCCGGCGCCACCGATCCCGCTCGGCCTGCGTCCGCCGGCCGAGCGCACCGCCGAGAAGCCGACCCAGGTGCCGCGGGCCAGCGAGCAGCGCCGGACGCCGCCGGCACCCGACCCGCCGGCAGCACGCGAAGCGACACCGCCCAGGCTGGTGCCGCCGGCACCGCCGTCCCCGCCGGTCGTCGAACCGTCCAGGCAGGCGGCGCCGACTCCCCCTGCCGTGGCCCCGGAGAAGACGGCGCCGTCACCGGCGCCTCCCGTGGAGAAGCCCGGACAGATTGCGCCGTCACCCGCGCTTCCTGTCGAGAAGCCCAGGCAGGCGGCGCCAGCGCCGACGCAAGCTGTCGAGCCGGCGAAACCGGCGGCGCCCGCTCCGGCAGCCCGGCCGCAGGCCCATGCCGCGCTCGCCCCGCCAGCACCGCCGGTCAGGCC
>JALHMO010000189.1 GCA_022844015.1 Reyranella sp.
GCGGCCGCCCGGGTCGACGAGCCTCAGCAAGCCGGCTTCGGGCACGCCTATGGCTTCGTCGTGAAACGCCTGTTCGGCGGCAAGTCGATCCCGATCGTGCCGGTCCTGCTCAACACCTACTATCCGCCCAACGTCCCGACGCCGGCGCGCTGCCACGACCTCGGCCGCCATCTCAAGGCGGCGATCGAGAGCAGCCCGTCGGCCGAACGCGTCGCCATCATCGCCTCGGGCGGGCTCAGCCATTTCGTGGTCGACGAGCAGCTCGACCGCCAGGTCCTCGACGCCCTGCTGGCAGGCAATGGGCAGACCCTGCGCACCCTGCCGCCCCCGGCCCTGATCGGCGGCTCGTCGGAGATCCGCAACTGGATCGCGCTCGCCGGCGCCATCGACGGCCTCGGGAACCAGTGGCACGAGTACCAGCCGCTCTACCGCACCCCGGCCGGCAGCGGCATCGGCGTCGCCTTCGCGGCGTGGCGGTGAACCGGTTCGCCTCCCAAGCTTCGCTGGGCCCAGCGAATCTGCCACGGAGTGGAAACAACTCATGTTCCTCTCCGCCCGCGAAGCGGGGGGAGAGGCCAGGAGAGGTGGGTCATAGGGTCGCTGCCCCGAGGCGATCAATCTCCATCCGGCATCGATGGTGTCGGAACCACCCACCTCTCCTCCCCCACGCTTCGCGTGGGGCCCCTTCCTCTCCCCCCGCCTACGCGGGCGGAGAGGACACATGAACGTCTTCTCCCATTTCGGTAGACTGGCGGCGTCATGAGCAAAGCCTTCACCAAGGAAACCGACGACGCGGACGACGACGATCTTCCGGACGAGATCGCGGGTCTCCCCACTGGCGCCAAGAACTACATGACTCCCGCGGGCTTCGCGCGCCTGCGCGAGGAGCTGATGACGCTGATGCGCAAGGAGCGGCCCGAGGTCGTGCAGGTCGTGTCGTGGGCAGCGGCCAACGGCGACCGTTCGGAGAACGGCGACTATCTCTACGGCAAGAAGCGCCTGCGCGAGATCGACCGTCGCATCCGCTTCCTGTCCAAGCGCCTGGAGCGCTCGGAGGTCGTCGATCCGGCCAGCCGACCGAAGACCGACCAGGTGTTCTTCGGTGCCACCGTGACCTGGGCCAACGCGGCGGGAACGGAGCGCACCATCAAGATCGTCGGCGTCGACGAGGTCGATCCGGGTCGCGGCCATGTCAGCTGGATATCGCCCATCGCGCGCGCCGTGCTCAAGGCCCACGAAGGCGACGTCGTGCGCATGCGCACGCCGGCCGGCGAGGAAGAGATCGAGATCACGAAGGTCGAGTACGTCTGACCTCGCATCAACCGGGAAACGCCAGGAATGAAGATTCGCACTGAGGCCGACATCGTCGCGCTCGAACGGATGCCGGTGACCGAACGCATCAGGCACCAGAACGTCGCCGAGATCCTGCGCGACGCCGCCGCCAGCCATGGCACTCGCACCGCCTTCCGCTTCCTGTCGGGCAGCGGCCCGGACGACCCGGTGCGCGACGTCGGCTACGGCGAGATGCTGCGCCGCGTGACCCAGGCGGCGAACCTGCTGCACGCTCACGGCATCGGGCCGAACGACACGGTGACCCTGCTGTTGCCTGGCCTGCCGGAAACCTTCATCGCCCTGTGGGGAGCCGAGATCGGCGCGGTCGCCAATCCGGTGAACTACTTCCTCGATGCAACGCAGATCGCCGGCATCATGAAGGAAGCCGGCGCGCGGGCGCTGATCGCCGCCGACGCCTCGATCTTCCCCGACATCTGGCCGAAGGTGGAGGCGATCCGCCGGGCGATCCCCGACCTGAAGGTGTTCCGGATCGGCAGCGACAGGACGGTGACCGACGCCGTCGATTTCGCGGCTGCCTGCGCCCGGCAACCCGACGACCGGTTGATCGCGCCCAAGCCCCTGGCGCGCGACACGGTCGCCGCGCTGTTCCACACCGGCGGCACGACCGGCCTGCCCAAGCTCGCCCGGCACACGCACGGCGCGCTCGCCCTGATGGCCTGGACCAACACCCTGATGGTCGATCTCGGGCCGGGCACGGTGCTGCTGAACCCGCTGCCGCAGTTCCACGTCGGCGGCTCGCTGTTCGGCGGGCTGGCGCCGATCGCCAACGGCTGGACGGTGGTGATCCCCACCCCGCTCGGCGCGCGCAACCCGAACGTCGTGCGCGACTGGTGGGGCATCGTCGAGCGCAACCGCGTCACGATTGCCGGCGCCGTGCCGACCACGCTGGCGGCGATCATGAACGTGCCGCGCGACGGCCACGACCTCACCTCGCTGAAGGCTTTCGTCACCGGCGGCTCGACCGTGCCGGTCGAGCTGATCCGCCGCATCGAGCGCGAGCTCGGTGCGCCGGTGGTCGAGGGCTACGGCATGACCGAGGTGCACTGCTACTCGACCATGAACCCGCTGCACGGCGAGCGGCGCACCGGCTCGGTCGGCCTGCGCATGCCCTACACGGAGGTGCGCATCGCCGACGTCGCACCCGACGGCACCATCCGGGTCGATTGCCCCACGGGCGAGATCGGCCACGTTCTGATGCGCGGGCCCCAGGTGACGCCGGGCTACCTCGATCCGCGCCACGACCGCGGCGCCATGCTGGCCGACGGCTGGCTCGACTCGGGCGATCTCGGGCGGCTCGACGCCGAGGGCTACCTGTGGCTGACCGGCCGTTCCAAGGACCTGATCATCCGCGGCGGCCACAACATCGACCCGATCGTGATCGAGGAGGCGCTGAGCCGCCATCCCGCGGTCGAGACCGCGGCCGCCGTCGGCCTGCCCGACAGCTATGCCGGCGAGCTGCCGATGGCCTTCGTGCAGCTGCGGCCCGGCACCGACGCAACGGCCGAGGCGCTGCGCGAGTTCTGCCGCCGCGAGATTCCCGAGCGCGCCGCCGTGCCGGTGCAGGTCGTGCAGATCCCCGTCATGCCGCTGACCGGCGTCGGCAAGATCTTCAAGCCGGCACTGCGCCTGCAGGCAGCCCAGCTCGCCTTCGAGGCCGCCCTGGCGCCGCTACGGGCGGAAGGCGTCGCGGCCACGGTCATGGTGCGCAACGACGCGACCCACGGCACGCTGGCGGCAGTGCGCATCGCCGCGTCGTCGGCGTCGGCCGCAGCCGGATCGCGCGACGCCATCGCCAAGCGCTGCAGCGAGCTTCTGGGCGGTTACCAGATCCGTCACGCAATCGACTTCGAGTGACGGGACGTCCTCGGGCGGACCGCGGGCCTCATTGCCGGGAGCGCGCCAGCTCTTGGTCTCTCCTCCCCAGCTTCGCTGGGAAGGTGTCGCCGCCTGCCCTGAGCGAAGCTGAAGGGTCTTACGGCGACGGAGGGGTCATGAGCAGCGGGACTGGGACTCATGACCCCTCCGCCCCCCGGTTACGGGGGCACTTCCCCAGCTTCGCTGGGGAGGAGAATGAGAGAGCGCCCATAGGCGAATGCCCTGCTCGATTGCGGGGGAGGGATTCGAGATGTGCAGCCCGTCACGCAACCGACTTCGAGTGGTGGTAGCGAAGGCGCGGGAGCGCAGGGACACGCGGTGCTGGCAGAACTCGGCGCAGTGGCAGTGGTCGTGGCGGCAGGCGCATTCGGCCTCGCCAGGCGACGGCGGGCGCGCCTCTATCGTCTACACGCCGACAAGGTGGCGAACATCAAGCGCCGCCATCCGCTGGAGCTTCGCCTCGAGCGCCACGGCGTGCCCGGCTTCGACGGAGCGTTGGTCAAGGTTCCCGACTTCCTGCCGGCCGGGGTATTCGCGCGATTGCATTCCGATATCGTCGGTCTCGGGACGAGCGAGCGGGCCTACGTGCCGGTCATGCGCCGCGGCGCCACCGCCTCCTACGAATCCCTGATCACCGAGCTGCCCGGGGTCGTCGCGTACTATCACTCGGCCGACCTGATGCGGTTCATCTCGCGGGTGGTTCGCGATCCGGTCGAGCCGACCCCGATCAACGACCAGAGCTCGCTCTCGATCCTTCACTACGACAAGCCGCTCGACCATATCGGTTGGCACTTCGATCACAATTTCTACCGCGGACGGCATTTCACGGCGCTGCTGACCATCGTCAACCAGGGCAGCGGCGAGAACGGGCTCAGCCACGCCGTCCTGACCGCCAATTTCGGCGGACGAATCGTGGCGGTCCCGACCGAGCCCAACAGCCTGGTCCTGTTCGAGGGCGCCAAAGTCCGGCACAAGGTGACGCCCTTGCACGAGGGCGAGCACCGGGTCGTGCTCAGCATGACCTGCTGCACCGATCCGCGCGCGCGCCTGTGGCAGGGCCTCGCCCGCCGCGTCAAGGATACTGCCTATTACGGTGTGCGCGCGCTGTGGACGTGACGCTCACACGTCGAAGAACACCGTCTCCTTGGGCCCGCCGAGATGGATCGGCAGATGCCACACGCCGTCGCCGTCGCGCCTGGCGATCAGCGTGCTGCGCCGCGCCGGCTCGACCAGGTTGAGGACCGGGTCGTCGGCCAGCCCCGCATCGCCGTCGAAATAGAGACGCGTCGCCAGCCGGTTGAGCACGCCGCGGGCGAACACCGAGACGTTGACGTGCGCGGCCTGCAGGCCGCCTGCCGGCCACGG
This sequence comes from Reyranella sp., assembly GCA_022844015.1. Classification (GTDB taxonomy): domain Bacteria; phylum Pseudomonadota; class Alphaproteobacteria; order Reyranellales; family Reyranellaceae; genus Reyranella. The sequence goes on from JALHMO010000189.1 coordinate 4,594, forward strand.
CACGCGGCCTGGCTTCACCGTGGCGAAGCGCGCCACGCCCTTGGCATCGGTCCCGGCGCGGCCGAATCCCTCGAAGCCCTCGTCGAGCGGCAGGTTGCGGCGATCGTCGGGATGGTTGTAGCGGCCATGGCTGTTGGCCTGCCAGATCTCGAGCACGCCATCGGGCACGATCGCGCCCTCGACGTCGTGCAGCGACAGGGCGAGCGCGATACGCTCTCCGGCGACGCCGGGCGGCGCAAGCTCGGCATGGCAGGTCTTGACCAGCGTGCCCCAGTAGAACGGCCCCACGGTCTGCGACGGGGTCAATCCGCGGCTCATGGCGCTACTCCATCGGCGTGGCGTTGCGGCCACGCAGCACGATGTCGAAGCGGTAGGCGAGCGCCCATTCGGGCTGCGTCGAGTCCATGTCGAACGCCGCCTGCAGGCGCTCGCGCGCGCCTTCGGGCACCGACTTGTAGATCGGATCGAAGGCGAGCAGCGGGTCGTTGGGGAAATACATCTGCGTGATCTGCCGCGTGGCGAAGGCCGGCCCGAACAGCGAGAAATGGATGTGCGCCGGCCGCCACGCGTTGTGATGGTTCTTCCACGGATAGGCGCCGGGCTTGATGGTGACGAAGCGATACCCGCCCTCGGCATCGGCACGCGTGCGGCCACCGCCGTAGAAATTCGGATCGAGCGGAGCGTCGTGCTGGTCGCCGGGATGATGATAGCGACCGGCGGCGTTGCACTGCCAGATCTCGACCAGGGCATTGGGCACCGCCCTGCCGTCCTCGTCGAGCACGCGCCCGTGCACGATTATGCGCTCGCCCAGGGGCTCGGCCATGCGCTGGCGCGTCAGGTCGTTCTCCAGGCCGTCGAGACGCTCGGCCTGCAGCAGCGGGCCGGTGATCTCCGACAGGCTGTGCGGCAGCACGACGGCCGGCTTGCCGGGCGAGCGGCCGGGCGTCGACTTGTAGGCATCGAACCGGTTGGGTGGATGCTGGCCGGCCGACGGCCGGCGGTAGGTTTCCTCGTTCATGCCAGCAGTCTAGAGCACATTTGGCCCGGCTGGAATCGACCGCCGCCTCAATTGCTGTTCAGGATGCGCGTGATGGTATAGGCGCGCGCATCGAGCTCGACCTCGAACCGGACCTTGTCGCCGGGCCCCAGCCCCTCGAGCGAGGCCGGTTCCCTGACCCGGAAAATCCGCGTGCCGCCGTCGAGGAAGAGTTGCGGGATGGGCCGGTACTCCAGGGTGATCCGTCCCGTCGTGCGATCGACGGCGACCACGCGACCGGTCGCGAGCGGCTGCTCGGAGAGCACCGCATGCCCGTGCGTCACCCCCAGGTCGCCCTCGGGCTCGCCGGGCGGCGTCATCGCCAGCGCCAGCACCTGACCGATGGTGAGGAGCGTCGCGACGAGCGCGAGAATTCCGAACAGATACCTGCGGGCCATGATCCACTCTCCCGCCAACCCATCTGGGAACCGCACCAACGATTTCCAGAGGGCTGCGCTGTGACCATGTTCACGTGCGGTAACCGTGCGAGGCGCTCGTGATCACGATGGCGTGTCTTGCACTTCTCCTCCCCAGCTTCGCTGGGGAGGTGCCCCGTCATACGGGGCGGAGGGGTCATGGGCCATAAGTCCCGCCGTCTCTCATGGCTCATGACCCCTCCGTCCGCGATTACGCGGACACCTCCCCACGCAAGCGTGGGGAGGAGCATGAGCTACGCCGCCGCGCAGCACGCAACCTCCGCCTCGAGTGGCGCGCTCCCGGCGCATTCTCACAGGCGGAGAATGAGCTACGCCGCCCGCGTCTCCAGCCCGTTCGGCGTGGCGCGATAGCCGGTCAAGGTGCGGTCGGCGAAGCCCAGCCGCCAGTCGAGCATGCGCGCGGCGTAGTCGGCGAGAGGCCGGGCATAGGCCGGGTCGGCGGCGCGGTTGACGAACTGGCCGGGATCGTCGCGGAGATCGAACAGCAGGGGCGGCAGGGCGGCGAAGTGGACATACTTGAAGGCTTCATCCTGCACGACGGCGAGCGAGCACTTGTCCATCGCGATGCCGAGCGCCGATTCCGGCTTGCTGTAGTAGAGGTCGCGGAAGTCGAACTCGTAGTGCACCTCACGGCGCCAGTCGCGCGGCGGCTGGCCCTCGCAGAACGCCAGCAGCGAGCGGCCGTCGCATTGCCGCGGCACCGGCAGGCCGAGCCACTCGAGGATGGTCGGCATGGTGTCGATGGTCTCGGTGAAGCGCTCGATGACGGTGCCGCGCGTGCCGTTGGCCTCGGCGCGCGGATCTCGCACGATCATCGGGATGCGGAACGATTCGTCGCCGTAGCCGATCTTGCCCAGCAGGTGATGGTCGCCCAGCTGCTCGCCGTGATCGCAGGTGAAGACGATCAGCGTGCTGTCCCACTGCCCGGTCTGCTTCAGGTAGTCGCACACGCGGCCGAGCTGGTCGTCGATCTCGCTCATCAGGCCGCAATAGGTGGCGCGCATCTGCGCCACCTGGGCCTCGCTCATCGCCGAGCCCAGTCCCTTGCCGTCCTGGAAGAAGCTCGCCTGGCTGATGTTGTCGACGTAGTAGGCGAGCAGCGGATGCTGCGCGGCCTCGGCTGCCGCGCTCGCCGCACGCACCGCCTTGGGCATGTCCTCGGGCCGGTACATCGCGTGGTAGGGCGCCGGCGCGATGAAGGGCGGATGGGGGCGATGGTAGCCGAGATGCAAGAACCATGGCCTGCCACCGCGGCCGCGCAGATAGCTCAACCCGCGCTCGGTGAACCAGGCGGTGTCGGACAGCTCGCGGGGGATGCGGGCCGGCCGCGCCGTCGCGCCCGATCCCGATTCGCCGGCCGGCTCGGCGCCTTCGGGCAGCCAGATGTCCTCGCGATTCTCCGGCAGCTTGTAGCCGTGGCTCGCCACCCAGCCGAAATAGGCGTCCTTGTAGGGCTCGAAGGCGCCGACCGGGCGGAAGCCGTCCATGATGTCGCCCAGCACCAGGAAGCGCGGGTCGTGCGCCCCGGTGGTGCGCGGATCGGGAGTCGTGGTGGTGTAGCCGACCAGCGCCGGATCGTAGCCGCCGCGCCTCAGCTCATGGCCGAGGTTGGTGAAGCGCGAGTCGAGCGGAATCGTGTTCTGCACCGCGCGATGGTTCATCAGGTAGAGGCTGGTCAGCAGGCTGGCCCGCGCCGGCCCGCATGGCGCACACTGGGTGAAGTGGTTGCGGAAGGTCACCCCTTCGGCGCAGAGGCGGTCGATGTTGGGCAGCTTCAGATAGTGCGCGCCGAGCTTCGGCAGCATCAGGCCGCGCCACTGGTCGACCACGATCAACAGGACGTTCTTCACCGCTTGCATGCCGAACCACCGTGATTGGGCGCGCGGGATCGCGCCGGATTGGGCTAGAGTGCCGCGAAATTCATGGAGGAGACAACACGTGGCCCGCTTCAAGATCGTGACGACCGGCCCCGGCGGCACAGACCATTCGCTGGAGATGGAGACCCTGAGCGCCATCGGCGCCGAGATCGTCGAGGTGAGCGGCGGCGACGACGAGCTCGCCAGGGCGGTGGCCGATGCCGACGCCATCTATGCCAAGGGCCGGCCGCGCATCTCCGCCAAGGTGATCGAGGCGGGCCGCAAGCTCAAGGTGGTGTCGCTGGGCAGCGTCGGCGTCGATTCGGTCGATGTCGATGCCGCGACCAAGCTCGGCGTGCCGGTGACCAATTGCCCCGATACCTTCATCGAGGAGGTGGCCGATCATGCCATGACCCTGATCCTGGCGACCTGGCGGCGCCTGGTGGTGCAGGACCAGCTGGTGCGCAAGGGCGAATGGACCAAGGCGCGGCCGATGCTCTACCAGTTCCCGCGCCTGCGCGGCATGACGCTGGGCTTCGTCGCCTTCGGCCACGTCGCGCGCGCCGTCGCCAGGCGCGCCGCGCCGTTCGGCTTCAACATGCTGGCCTACGATCCCTACATCGAGGAGCTGGTGATGTCGGAGTACGGCGTCGAGCCGGTCGGCCTCGACGAGCTGATGCAGCGCTCCGACATCGTCAGCATGCATGCGCCGGGAACCAAGGACGCCCATCACCTGCTGAAGGAGAAGCACTTCCGGCAGATGAAGAAGACGTCGCTGTTCGTCAACACCGGCCGCGGCTCGACGGTCGACGAGCCGGCGCTGATCAAGGCCCTGCAGGAAGGCTGGATCGCCGGCGCCGGCCTCGACGTGCTCGAGACCGAGCCGGTCGGCCACAACAACCCGCTGCTCGGCATGGACAACGTCATCCTGACGGCCCACGTCGCCTCGGCGTCCGACCGCTTCGACAAGGCCCGCCGCCGCCGCGTCGGCGCCGAGCTGTCGCTCGTGCTGTCCGGCAAATGGCCGCGTGCCTGCGTCAACCCGTCGGTTCTGGAGAAGTCGAGCCTGGTGCGCTGGCAGCCGTTCTCGATGGAGCGTGGCCCAGGGAACTGAGGGTGCAAGGAAGTGTCCTTGCCTGCGGCGCTTGCGAAGCCAAGCGCCCGCTCGGGATGACAACCAGACTGTCATCCTGAGCGCAGCGAAGGATCTCAGCGCCGGATCCACGAGCACTACCGCAACCGCCGGCGATGAGATCCTTCGCGGTGCTCAGGATGACAGAAAGAGAAGCGTTGGTTCCGGACAGCCTCAACCCTTGCCGGCCGTTGATCCGCTGCTCTTCACCGGCGACGACACGGTCAGCTGGGCAATCAGCCCGCTGCGGCTTTGGCCAGTCGCGCGGGCCATATCGTCGAGTCTATGCAAGACGCGTCGCGGCAGCGTGATGTTGACCCTTTCGGCCGTGTCGTCGAAGTACGTATCCTCGAGCTCGATGAGCCCGACGGCCCATCCCTTGTAGCCGCGAAGCTTGCGGGCTGCCTGGAGACTCGACGGCGCCGGCACTGGCATGCCCCGGTCCAAGGCCGCATCGATCCACGCCGCTGCCGCCTCCTTGGCCGCCTCCACCGCCTCGTCGAGCGTGTCCCCGGCAGAGAAACACCCCGGCAGATCGGGAACCACGACCCCGAATGCCGTCGAATCGGTGCCTTCTTCAATGAGGATTGGATAACGCATCACAGACCTGCCTGTTTGCGGATTTTCGCGACGAGTCCCTTGCCGAGGTCCTTCTTCGGATTCGGCACGACGATGATTTCCGGTCGTGACGGATGTCGAAAGACATGATGCGAGCCACGCACGCGATCCAGGATCCAGCCGGCCTCGACCAGCTCGCGGATCAGATCCGCACTCTTCATAGTGTGTATCATACACACCGATGCCTGGGCGTCAATCGATGGGCCATAGCGCCCTCATTGAGGCGCAACCTGGCAGCCCTTCTCGATGGAACGCGGCGAGGGAACTGAATCCTACCCTCTCGAGGCAGACGACGTAATCGGACCGGCCGAGCAGGAAGCGATGACGAGGTCGACGTCGCGCGCCGCGTCGATCACGCTCTGCAGCGTGAGCGGCGCCGCGCCTTCGTGAAGCACGACCTCGACCAGCTCCTGCAGCCGGCCGAGCGCCCGTGCGCCGTAATACTGCCGCCGTGCCGGCGGCACATGGGTGAGCAGCAGGCGCACGCCGTCAGCCGTTGCCGCGGTCCCTGAGGCCCCGCAGGGCGAGCGCGTAGCCGGCGATTCCGAATCCGGACACCGTGCCCAGGCAAGCCGACGCCACGTCGGACGTGGTGCCCCGCCGTGCCGGGTTGGAGATATGGACCTCGATGGTCGGGAACCCGACGTTGCCGATGGCGGCGACGAGCGCCGGATAGCCGCGCGTGAAGCCCGCCGGATTGATGATCGCGCCGGTGAACTCTTCGTCGTGCGCGGCATACAGTCGGTTGATGACCTCGCCCTCGATGTTGGAGTGGAAGATCTCGACCTCGACGCCGAGCCTCTCGGCGAAGCCGCGGATCCTGTCGTCGTACTCGGGCAGGGTCATCGGGCCGAAGATCTCGACCTGGGACTTGCCGCGCATGTTCATGCCGGCGCCGTGGATCACCAGGATCTTCATGGCACGGGGCTCTCCTGGTAGAGCACGCTCCACCATTTGCCGGCACGGCGCACGTAGGTGTTGGCCGACATCACCTTGTAGGTCGTCGCCTTGCCGTCCTTGACGCCGCTCGCGTAGGTGACGCGATAGAGCAGCGTCGCGACGTCCGGCGTCCAGACCTTGATCTCGCCCGCCGAATCGTAGGTGATGCTGTCGAGCCTGAAGTCGGGCATGAACTTCAGGAACTGCGGCTTGTCGTAGCGGCTGCCGTCGCCGAAGATCTGCAGGCCGTCATCGGCCATGTAGTCCCGCATGCCGGCGATGTTCTTGTCCTTGACGAACTGCCAGCTCTCCTTCTCGAGGTCCATCAGGGTCCTGAGCAGCGCCGCCGGATCGGCCGCCTGCGCCATCGCGCCGGACGGCCAGGCCGCGACGCCGGCGGCAAGGGTGAACATGGCCAGCCTTCCGGCAATCGCTCTCCGTCCTGCAAACATTCGCTCGATCCTCGCTCCCGTCATTCAAACCCGATGACCCGCGGGACGTGATCGCGCATATTGCGGCGACCGCGCCGACAATCCCTACCATACCCGCCACGGCGCGGGCGATGGCCGCCCCGGAGGAAATCGAATGACCGCCGCCGCCAAGAGGAAAACCGCCGCCGAGCTGCGCAGCGCCCGCTGGTTCGCGCCCGACGACCTGAGGGCCTTCGGCCATCGCTCGCGCGCCATGCAGATGGGCTACGCGCCGGAGGATTGGGTGGGCCGGCCGGTCATCGCCATCCTCAACACCTGGTCGGAAGCCCAGCCCTGCCACATGCACTTCAAGAGCCGGGTCGACGACGTCAAGCGCGGCATCCTGCAGGCCGGCGGTTTCCCGATGGAGCTGCCGGCGCTGTCGCTGTCGGAAAGCTTCCTGAAGCCGACCACCATGCTCTACCGCAACCTGCTCGCCATGGATGCCGAGGAGCTGCTGCGCGGCCATCCGGTCGACGGCGTCGTGCTGATGGGCGGCTGCGACAAGACCACCCCTGCCCTGCTGCTCGGCGCCATCAGCGTGAACCTGCCGGCGATCTACCTGCCGGCCGGCCCGATGCTGCGCGGCAACTGGAAGGGCAAGGTGCTGGGCTCGGGCTCCGATGCGTGGAAATACTGGGACGAGCGCCGCGCCGGCAAGATCTCCGATGCCGACTGGGTCGATGTCGAGGCGGGCATTGCCCGCAGCTACGGCACCTGCATGACCATGGGCACCGCCGCCACGATGATGGCGATGGCCGAGACGCTGGGCATGAGCCTGCCCGGGGCGTCGTCGATCCCGGCGGCCGACGCCAACCACATCCGCATGGCCTCCGAGACCGGGCGGCGCATCGTCGACATGGTGTGGGAAGACCTGACCCCGAACCGCATCCTGACGCGCGAGGCCTTCCTCAACGCCATCACCGTGGCGATGGCGGTCGGCTGCTCGACCAATGCCATCATCCATTTGATCGCGCTGGCCCGGCGCGCCGGCCAGGATGTCGGCCTCGACGATTTCGAGCGCGCCAGCCGCAAGGTGCCGGTGATCGCCAACATCCGTCCGAGCGGCGATAAATACCTGATGGAGGATTTCTTCTATGCCGGCGGCCTGCCGGCGCTGATGGCGCAGATCGAAGGGCACCTCCATTGCGACGCGCTGACGGTCACTGGCAAGACGCTGGCGGAGAACATCGAGGGCGCCGAGACCTACAACGACGATGTCATCCGCCCGGTCGACAACCCGATCTATGCCGAAGGCGCACTGGCGGTGCTGCGCGGCAACCTGGCGCCGGACGGCTGCGTCATCAAGCCGAGCGCCTGCGAGCCGCGTTTCCTGAAGCACACCGGCCCCGCCCTGGTGTTCGACGACTATCCGTCGATGAAGGCGGCGATCGATCGCGACGATCTCGATGTCACCGCCGACCACGTGCTGATCCTGCGCAATGCCGGCCCGCAAGGTGGGCCGGGCATGCCGGAATGGGGAATGCTGCCGATTCCGGCCAAGCTCGTGAAGCAGGGCGTGCGCGACATGGTGCGGATCTCCGATGCGCGCATGAGCGGTACCAGCTACGGCGCCTGCATTCTCCACGTCTCGCCCGAATCCTACATCGGCGGGCCGCTCGCCCTGGTGCGCACCGGCGACATGATCTCGCTCGACGTCGACAAGCGTACCCTGAACATGGACGTGCCGGACGAGGAGCTCACGAGGCGCCGCGCGGCGTGGAAGATGCCCGAGCCGCGCTACGAGCGCGGCTACGGCTGGATGTTCACCCGCCACATCAAGCAGGCCAACGAGGGCTGCGACTTCGACTTCCTCGAGACGAGCTTCGGCTCGCCCGTGGCCGAGCCGTCGATCTACTGACCTGCGATGCTGCCCGACCTCATCGAGATCGTTCCGCCCGGCCAAAGAAAGGAGACGACCGTCGTCCTGCCGGGCTCCAAGAGCATCACCAATCGCGCTCTGATCCTGGCCGCCCTGGCGACGGCGCCGGTGTCCTTGCGCGGCGCGCTGTGGAGCGAGGACACGCAGGCGATGGTGGAGTGCCTGGAGCGGCTGGGCTTCGACTGTCGCGTCGAGCCCGATCCCGCCGAGCCGGCCAACCGCACGATCACGGTCGAGGGACGCGGCGGCACGATCCCGAAGGCCGGAACGCCCGCGCAGCCGCTGGAGCTGTTCGTCGAGAATGCCGGCACGGCGGCGCGCTTCCTGCCGCCGATGCTGTGCCTCGGGCACGGCAGCTGGCGGGTGAGCGGCATCGCGCGCATGCACGAGCGTCCGCAGGCGGCGCTGATCGGCGCCCTGCGCCAGCTCGGCTATCGCGTCGACACGCCGAACGACCGCCTGCCGGCGATCGTTCATGGCACCGGCGCGCGGCCGGATGCGGCCTGCAGCGTCAGCGTGGCGGAAAGCTCGCAGTTCGCCTCGGCCCTGCTGCTCAGCGCCCGTATCGGCGGCTGGAAGGTCACCGTTACAGGGGCCAACGAGGACGAGCTGCCCTATGTCGACATGACGCGCCGCCTGATCGACGCGTTCCCGTGGACCGGCGGCACCTACGACATCGAGGCCGACGCCTCGGGCGCGAGCTACTTCTGGGGCGCCGACTGGCTGCTGCGCGACGGCGGCAGCCACGTGCACGTCGAGCCCACGCCTCGGAGCGGCATGCAGGCCGACCAGAAATTCCTCGAGCTCGTCGCCCGGAAGCCGTGGCCACCGAGCTTCTCGCGGCGCACCGACCTGGCGGACAGCATCATGACCGCGATCGTGCTGGCGCCGTTCGCCTCGGCGACGACGCAGTTCACCGATCTCGGCCGCCTGCGGGTGCAGGAATGCGAGCGCGTGAAGGCGCTGCACGCCGAGCTGGCCAAGTGCGGCGCGCGCGTCGAGGAGAAGGGCGACACGCTCGTCGTCCATCCGGGCGCCCTGCACGGCGCCGAGATCGAGACCTACAACGATCACCGGGTCGCCATGTGCTTCGGCATGCTGGGCCTGCGCGTGCCGGGCATGCGGCTGCGCCGGCCGGCCTGCGTGCGCAAGACCTTCCCCAATTTCTTCGCCAAGCTCGCCGAGCTCGGCGCCGTGATCAGGGATCCGGCCAGCGGCGCGCCGCTCGCAGGCGATGCCTTGCTGGCCTAGGCGTGATCGTCTCAGGTTGAATCACCAAAGAATACCTCACCCTGAGGAGCCACGCGGAGCGTGGCGTCTCGAAGGGTGGGCAGCAGCGTTGATGTAGCCGACCCTTCGAGACGCGGCCGGCGGCCGCTCCTCAGGGTGAGGTATTCTTTGGTCCTTCGACCAAAGAAGATCATGCTCTAGAAAGCAGGACGAGAGGAAGCTCCCCATGCCCCTGAAGCCCGAGACCCGAGACAAGCTGCGTTCGGTCAGCACGCCGACGGTGGCGACGGCGCTGTTCAAGCGCGGCTTCCGCAACCAGGCTATCCAGGGCGTGCGGCCATTGTCGCCCGTCGAGCCCTCCATGGTCGGTCCCG
>JALHMO010000190.1 GCA_022844015.1 Reyranella sp.
TTCATCACCAGCCGCAAGCTCGACGCCTGCGACAAGGTCGCGGCCGAGGTGCGGGCGATGGGGCGCAAGGCGGCGACCCATGCCTGCAACGTCGCCCACTGGCACGAGCTCGAGGGGCTGGCCGATGCGGCCTACGCCGCCTTCGGCAGGGTCGACATCCTGGTCAACAATGCCGGCTCCTCGCCGCTCGCGCCGTCGTCGCTCGAGACGCCCGAGCAGCTGTTCGACCGCATCGTGTCGCTGAACTTCAAGGGCCCGTTCCGGCTGATGTCGCTGATCGGCAGCCGCATGGCGGCGGGCGAAGGCGGCTCGATCATCAACGTCTCGAGCGCCGGCGCCCTGCGCCCGCGGCCGCAGATCGCCCCTTATGCCGGCGCCAAGGCGGCGCTCAACGCGCTGACCGAGGCGTTCGCCTTCGAGTACGGCCCCAAGGTGCGCGTCAACACGATCTCGCCCGGCCGCTTCCTCACCGACGTGTCGAAAGCGTGGAGCGAGGAGCAAAAGCTCAACTCGACGGCCGCGCTCGAGCGCAGCGGCCGGCCCGAGGAGATCGTGACCGCGGCGCTCTATCTCGCCTCGAGCCACTCGAGCTTCACCACCGGATCGCTGGTCCGGGTCGACGGAGGAATTGCCTGATGAAGATGAAAGCCGGTGTCCTGACGGTGTGCGGCGCGCCGCGGCCGTTCGCCAAGAGCAAGCCGATCCATGTCCTCGAGGTCGATCTCGATCCGCCGGGCGAGGGCGAGGTGCTGGTCAAGGTGGGCGGCGGCGGGCTCTGCCATTCCGACCTGTCGCTGCTGAACGGCGACCGGCCGCGGCCGGTGCCGATCGTGCTCGGCCACGAGGGTGCCGGCGAGATCGTCGAGGTCGGCGCCGGCGTGCACGACGTCAAGCCGGGCGACCATGTCTGCTTCACCTTCAACGTGAGCTGCGGCCGCTGCCGGCGCTGCCTCGAGGGGCGGCCCTACATCTGCGAGCGCTCGGTGTCACCGCGCGCCGCCGGCCAGCTGCTGTCGGGCCATCATCGCCTGCACTACGACGGCAAGCCGGTGAACCATCAGTCGGGCGTGTCGTGCTACGCCGAGTATGCCGTGGTCGATCGCGGCTCGGTGGTGGTGATCGACCGCTCCCTGCCGCTCGACATCGCCGCGCTGTTCGGCTGCGCCGTGGTGACCGGCGTCGGCGCGGTGGTCAACACCGCGCGCATCCAGCCCGGCAGCTCGGTGGCGGTGGTCGGCCTGGGCGGCGTCGGCCTGTCCGGCCTGATGGGTGCTGTGCTGGGCGGCGCCGGCCGCATCGTCGCCATCGATCTCAGCGACGAGAAGCTCGGTCTCGCCCGCCAGCTCGGCGCCACCGACACCGTGAATGCCAGGGACGCCGACCATGTCCAGCAGGTGCGCGACCTCACCAATGGCGGCGTCGACTACGCCTTCGACCTCGCCGGCACCATCAAGGCGATGGAGACGGCCTACCTGGTGACGCGCTGGGGCGGCACCACGGTGACCGCCGGCCTGTCGCCGATCGCTGCCGACTTCTCGTTCCGGCAGAGCGCGCTGGTGAGCGAAGAGAAGACCATCAAGGGCAGCTACATGGGCAGCTGCGTGCCGGTGCGCGACATCCCGCGTTTCATCGCGCTCTACCAGCAGGGCAAGCTGCCGGTCGACCGCATGATGAGCGAGCGCATCGGCTTCGACCAGCTGAACGAGGGCTTCGACCGCCTGCAGGACGTGGCCACGGTGCGCCAGGTCCTGGTGCCGCACGGGTGATCGTCAATCTCGCGCTGGCGACGGTGATGGTCGGCCTGACCGTCACCCTCCATTTCTTCGGCCTGCTCGGCCTGCTGTGGGTGCTGCGCGGCAAGGGACATCATCTGCGCGCCCATGTCAGCTGGGTCGGCCAGGGGGCGGCGATCCTGTTCGTCGTCATCGGCCTGGTCGCGGTCATCACGGCGGAAATCTGGCTTTACGCCGCCGCCTACATTGCCGTGGGCGCGCTGCACGATTTCGAGGCGGCGCTCTATTTCTCGACCGCCAGCTTCACGACACTGGGCTACGGCGACGTCGTGCTCGACCAGCGATGGCGCCTGCTCGGGGCCATCGAGGGCGCCAATGGCCTGCTGCTGTTCGGCTGGTCGACCGCCTTCCTGATCTCGGTCACCGGCCGCATGCGAATCCTGGAGCACGATTGGCTGGAGCACGGGGAGCATCGCCCATGACATTGGCCATCGCGGCGGAATCGCCCTTGCAGGACGAGGTGCGGGATCTGGTAGCCGAGCTCAATGCCGCGCTGCTCGCCCTGACGCCACCGGAGTTCTGCTTCCACATGTCGGTCGAGGAGATGGCGGGCGACGACACCACCGTCTTCATCGCCCGCGCCGATGGCAGGGCGGTGGCGTGCGGCGCGCTGAAGCGCCATGCCGGCGGGATCGGCGAGGTCAAGCGCATGTACACGCGGCCCACCCATCGCGGGCAGAGGATCGGCGCGCTGATCGTCGAGCGCATCGAGGCGCTCGCCCGCGCCGAGGGCCTTGCCCGCCTGGTGCTCGAGACGGGCGACCGCCATCCCGCCGCCTGGACGGTCTACGAGCGCGCCGGCTTCACCCGCTGCGGCCCGGTCCTCGACTATCCCAACTCGCAATGGTCGGTGTTCTTCGAGAAGGCGCTCGGGTGAGCCGGGCCTCAGCGGATCTCGAAGCCGAGCTTGGCCAGGGTGGCGCGAAGGCGCTCGCGGCCGTTCATCGCCGCAATCGGGCCCATGCGGGCGAGGACGCGCCGGGTCCAGGACGTCGCCGCCATCTCGTTGCGCGCCGAGAATTTCTCCAGCTCCGCATCGTAGGCGGCGCGGTCGCGACGCTCGGGCGTGGCGTCGTAGCGCTCGCGGTGCAGCACCGTCGATTGCGGCAGGCGCGGCTTGACCTCGTTCTTGGCCTTGGGGTCGGCGTAGCCGACGCAGAGGCCGAACGCGACGAACGATTTCGGCGGCAGGCCGAGCAGCTCGGCGACACGCGCCGGGTCGTTGCGCATGGCGCCAATATAGACGGTGCGCAGGCCGAGCGCGTTGGCGGCGACGACGGCGTTCTGCGCGGCGAGCGCCGCATCGATGCAGGCCACCGTGTAGGTCTCGAGCCAGGGCAGCGTCTCGAGGTCGGCCTGCTCGGCCTGGCTCATCCGCTCGTTGCGCGACAGGTCGGCGATCCAGCAGAGATAGAGCGGGCACTGCTCGATGTGCTTCTGGTCGCCGGCGATGGCCGCCAGCTCCTTGCGCGTCGCCGGATCGTCGACGGTGATCGCCGTCCAGAGCTGCATGTTGGAGCTGGTGGCGGCCGACTGCGCCGCGGCGATCAGGGTCTCGAGCGTGCCGGGCGGCAGCGGATCGGGCAGGAAGCCGCGCACCGAGCGGTGATCGAGCAGGCTGGCGATGGTCTCGTTCCACGGCCCATTGGACGGCGGGTCGCCGGCCGGCGCCGCCGCGCCATAGCGGCGGCTGAGCGCCTCGGCCCGGGAAATCCCGGCGCTGGAAATATCGGTCGTGGGGGTAGTCAACGAGTCCATGCTGCCTTGGCCTGCGGTTTGGCGCGGGTGATCGCGGTCACCAGCGCGAGGAGGATGAAGACGACGACGATCATGAAGATGGCGCGCGGCTCGTGCCGGTCCATCAGCCAGCCATAGAGCAGCGGCGAGGTCATGCCGCCCAGGTTGAAGCCGGTCGAGACGAAGCCGAACACCTTGCCGAACGAGCCGACCGGCGTGACCGCGCGCACCATCATGTCGCGCGACGGCTGGATGACGCCGTTCAATAGGCCGCCCAGCGACATCACGCCGATCAGGATGGCGGCCGGCATGTCGACCCAGGCCATCAGGATCGCCATGGTCGAGGTGCAGGCGAAGCCGATCGCCGCCACCCATTCGTGATGCGGGGTGCGGTCGGCGACGATGCCGCCCAGCAGCACGCCGGCGGCGCTGAACAGCAGGAAGCCGGACAGCGCGATGTTGGCGGCCGAGGCCGGCGTGCCGTGGATCGCGCCCAGGCCGACGACGCTGTAGGTCTGGATGCCGCCATTGGCCATGGCGAGGCAGAAGAAGAACAGCAGGTTGCGCAGGATCGGCCCGCTCAGCAGCAGGTCGAGGCCGACCTTGGTCTCGCCCCCCTTTGTCGAGCCCTGGTCCGGGGCCGCGGGCTTGGGAATGGTCCGCGGCAGCACGCCGCCGGCGACGATGAGCAGCAGCGCCACCGCGAAGGAGAGGCCGGCGGCGAACAGGAAGGCGCCGTGCCAGCCCCACAGCGCGGCGCAGGCCAGCACCATGGCCGGCGTCACGCCCGAGCCGAGATAGCCGGCGAAGGTGTGGATGGAGAACGCTTTGCCGATCTTCCGTGGATCGATGGTGGCCGACAGGATGGCGTAATCGGCCGGATGATAGACCGTGTTGGCGAGGCCGATCAGGGCGTAGGCGATGACGAAGAACCAGTAGCCCGGCAGCACGGCCACCGCGGCAATGGCGACGGCGCCGAGCAAAAGGCCGCCGGTCAGCATCAGGCGCGGGCCGATGCGGTCGACCAGGAAGCCGGCCGGCGTCTGCAAGAGCGCCGAGGCGACGTTGAAGGCGGTCAGCGCGAAGCCGACCTCGATGTAGCTGACGCCGAACGCCTCCTTGACCGGCCCGAAGATCGGCGGCAGCAGCATGATGTGGACGTGGCTGGTGAAATGGGCGATCGCCACCAGGGCGATCACCTTGGCATCGTGCCACTTCTTCGCGGTCGCGGGATCGCTGTCGGCGGCGATGCCGATCGGTTCACTGGTCGACGACATCACTCACTCGTCGACGACATCGACGTTCAGCGTGCCGATGCCGGAGATCTCGACCTCGACCTTGTCGCCCGCCCTCATCCAGAGCGGCGGCTTGCGGCCCAGCCCGACGCCGTCGGGCGTGCCGGTGGCGATGACGTCGCCGGGCTCCAGCCAGGTCACGGTCGACAGGTACTCGATGATGGTGGCGACGTCGAAGATCATGTGGTCGGTGGTGTCGTGCTGCACGACGTTGCCGTTGAGGCGCGTGGTCAGCTCGAGGCGCTGCGGATCGGGGATGACATCGGTCGTGACGAGCCACGGCCCGAGCGGGCCGGTCGCCGGGAAATTCTTGCCGGCGGTCACCGAGTGCTTCTGGAAGTCGCGCACGCTGCCGTCGAGGAAGCAGGTGTAGCCGGCGATCACCGACAGCGCGCGGGCGCGCGGCACGTGGCGGCAGCGCTCGCCGATGATCACGGCGAGCTCGCCCTCGAAATCGAAATCGATCGAGGCGTGCGGCCGCACGATGTCGCCGCCGTGCGCCACCAGCGTGTTGTGCAGGCGCGAGAACACGCTGGGCACGGTCGGCAGCTGGCGCCCGACCTCGCCGACATGGCTCGCGTAGTTGAGGCCGACGCAGAGGATCTTGTCGGGATCGGGAATCACCGGCTGCAGCTCGACGTCGCCGAACGACAGGTCGGCCGATGCGCCCTTCAGCGCCGCCGCCAGCTCGCCCAGCGCCTTGCCGGCGATCGCCTGGCGCAGGCCGGGCCAGCGCGCCGCCGTCCGGGCCGACAGATCGACGATGCCGCCCTCGACGACCGCACCAATCCTGGCCGCGCCCGCATGGCGAAAACTGATCAAACGCATGGCAGAGACCCTCGATCGAAGTGGCCCGTCGAGTAAAGCGAAATCGTCGTGACGGGGGGCCGACTCGACGTCGTGAACTACCCCGCCCGCCTCATCCTGAGGAGCGTCCGAAGGACGCGTCTCGAAGGATGGCAACAAGCAACTTGCCTGAGGCCCATCCTTCGAGACTCCACGCTGCGCGTGGCTCCTCAGGATGAGGTGGGTGGCGTGACCGCGATCGGTTGGTCAGCGCTTCCGTGCCAGCAGCCTCGTCAGCGCCTTCGACAGGCCGATGCTCTCGACCGGCGGCGGCGGGTTGCCGAGGTTGGCCAGCTTCTGCTGCGCCAGGGCCTCGGCTTGCGCGATGGCGCAGGCGACGCCGTCGAGCAGGGGGGCCTCGACCATGGGCTTCAGCCGCGCCGCGAGGCCGGCCAGGCCGGCGCCGCCCAGGATCACCACGTCGGCACCGTCCTCGCGCGCGCAGGCGTTGCAGCCGTCGGCCAGCAGCTGCATCGCGCCTTTCGGGTCGCGCGCAATGTCGGCACCGGTCGGGGTCACGGTGCGCACCGAGGCGAGCCGGCTCGCGAGGCCGCGCTGGGCGACGAACTCCTCGAGCATCTCCTTCCAGCGCTCGCCGCCGGTCACGATCGAGAAACGCTCGCCGATCGCCGAGGCCTGCAGCACCGAGGCGTCGGCCATGCCGACCACCGGCACGGGCGCGATCTCGCGCAGGGCGGCGAGCCCGGGGTCGCCGAAGCAGGCCAGCACGACGGCGTCCCTGGCCCCGCGGTCGCGGGCATAGGCATCGACGGCGGCGTGGCCCGCCACCGCGTAGCCCACGCGCGAGGCAATGTAGCGCGGCCCGAACGCGCCGGTGACGGCGCGCAGCCGCGTGCCCTTGCCGGCGAAGGTCCGCGCGGTCCTCAGGACGAGGCTGGTGATCGAGCGCGTCGTGTTGGGATTGATCAGCAGGATGTCGATCATGGCTGCATGACTTCCTTCAGGCGCTCGACGTCGTGGTTCTCGCCGATCGACAGGGCGCAGATGCGCGAGACGTGAGTGATCGGCAGCTTCGCCTCCCTGGCCCAGGCGACAATCTGCGCCTGCGCCGCCCTGAGGTCCTTCCTGCTGGTGCCGGTGGCGGAAAGCGGCACGCCGGAATCGCGAAGGCAGAGCAGCACGTCGCCCGACAGCACGAAGGCGTCCCAGCCGAGGAAGCGCAGCAGGTACTGTCCGCTGTAGCCGCCCAGCCGCGAGCCGCGCTTGGCCAGCACCTCCAGGAGACCGGCCTGGTCGTCGGCCGGCCAGTCGGCGAGGAACTTGCCGAAGCTGCCGTGCTCCCGGGCGATCTCGCTCACGAACTTGGCGTTCTCGCGCACCGACCTGATCTTCTGCGGATTGCGCACGATGCGCTTGTCGGAGGCGAGCTTCTCCCAGAACTCCCCGGGCTGAAACAGCAGCCGCTTGGGGTTGAAGCCGAGGAACGCCTCCTCGAAGCCCGGCCATTTCTGCTCGATGACGCTCCACACGAAGCCCGCCGAGAAGACGCGGCGCGTCATCTCCGACAGCACGCGATCGTCTGGCAGCTTGGCCAGCGCCTTGTTGTCGGGCTTCCCGGGCATCAGGCTCGCCAGCACCTTGTCGCCGCCTTTGCGCCCGGCGGCGCGCTCGCGGATGCTCTTGAACGAGACCTTGGCCATGGCCATGCAGCCCTCCGTCAGTCGGCAGGGCGTCGCGTCTGACAACATGCACCGTCATCCCGACCGAAGCCGAGCGCAGCGCGGCGCAGCGGAGGGACCTTGTCTTTCTGTCGACATAGAAAGGTCCCTCGACTGCGCCGCCTTTTCGGCGGCTCCGCTCGGGATGACGGAGAAAACGGTGTCTGCGACAGCCCTGCGTCGGTCCGGCCGGCCCTCACTCGAGCCAGCCGTCGAAGAAATCGAACACGCTCGCCTTGAACAGGCCGTGCGCGATCATCGAGAAATGATCGCAGCCCGGGATGGTCACCGCCTTGGCGCCGGCGATGGCGTCGGCCAGGCCTTGCGGCGGGCCGGCGAGCTGGTCGCGGGCGCCGGCAATCACCCGGGTCGGGCGGCGGATCGCCATCAGCGCCTCGCGCGTCAGCTCCGTGCGACCGCCGCGCGAGCAGGCGGCGAGCGCCAGCCGGTCCTCCTTCTGCTCGTCGGCGAAGTGGCGGAAGCTCCTGAGCATCGGGTCGCTGATCTCGTCGGGCGTGGCCGCCTCCATCGCCAGTGCCATGGCGCCGGGCTCGCGCGGCGGGTCGAAGAGGCGGCCGCCGACGCCCGCCACCACCAGGTGGTCGATGCGCGCGCCGTCGACGAGCGCGGCGGTGAGCGCGATGTGCGCACCCATCGAGAAGCCCAGCAGATGGGCGCGCTCGACGCTGGCATGGTCGAGCAGGTTGAAGACGTCGCGCGCCATCGCCGCGCGGTCGTAGAGCGCCGGATCATGCGGCTTGGCGCTTTCGCCGTGGCCGCGGCAGTCGATCGCGAAGCCGCGCAGGCCCTTGGCAACGATGGCGTCGTACCAGCCCATGCGCTTCCAGTTCTCGTAACGGTTGGACGAGAAGCCGTGGACCAGCACCATCGCCTTGCGGGCATCGCGCGGGCCGAATTCGTCGTAGGCGAGGGCTAGGCCGTCGGAGGTGAATTGAGCCATAACTTTCCCTAGCCCGAGCCATGAGGCGTCACAAGTTGATTGCGCGGGCCGGGTGCTGGACAAGCTGGAAGGGGAGAAGGGACGCGCATGACACACAAGATTGGCCGGACGGTCGCCGAGTCGCAACCTCACTGGCCGCCGGCACCGAAGCGTCCGCAAGGCGCGCCCAACATCCTGGTCATTCTGTTCGACGATGTCGGCTTCTCCGATTTCGGCTGCTACGGCTCGCCGATCGCGACGCCCGCGATCGACGCCGTCGCCGGCCGCGGCCTGCGCTACACCGGCTTCCACACCACGGCGATGTGCTCGACCACGCGGGCCGCGCTGCTCACCGGGCGCAATCACCATTCGGTCGGCGTCGGTTGCCTGGCCAACTTCGATTCGGGCTATCCGGGCTATCGCGGCAAGATCGCGCGCGAGGCCGGCACCATCGCCGAGATGCTGCGCCCGCACGGCTATCGCAACTACATGCTGGGCAAGTGGCACGTGACGCCGCTCACCGAATCGGGCGCCACCGGCCCGTTCGACGGCTGGCCGCTCGGCCGCGGCTTCGACCGCTACTACGGCTTCATGGATGCCGAGACCGACCAGTACGCGCCCGAGCTGGTGCGCGACAACACGCCGGTCGATCCTCCGGGCAGCTTTGCGTCGGGCTATCACCTGACCGAGGATCTGGTCGACCAGGCGATCCGCTACCTCGCCGATCACGTCGCCGACAATGCCGCGACGCCGTGGCTGACCTGGCTGGCGCTCGGCGCCTGTCATGCCCCGCACCAGGCGCCGGCCGAGCTCATCCGGAAGTACGACGCGGTGTTCAGCGAGGGCTGGGACGTCGAGCGCGAGCGCCGGCTGGCGCGCCAGATCGAGTTCGGCATCGTGCCAAAGGGCACACGCCTGCCGGCACGCAACGACGCGGTGCGGGCGTGGGCCGAGTGCTCCGACGGCGAGAAGCGGCTGTTCACGCGCCTGCAGGCGGCCTATGCGGCGATGCTCGATCACGCCGACCGGCACATCGCCCGCCTGCTCGGCTTCCTCGAGGACGCGGGCCAGCTCGACGACACGCTGGTGATCATCATGTCGGACAACGGCGCCAGCCAGGAGGGCGGGCCGTTCGGCATGATCAACGCCATGGGTCCCTACAACCTGCGGCGCGAGCCGATCGAGGAGAAGATCGCCCGCATCGACGATATCGGCGGGCCGGACACGCACTCCAACTTCCCGCTGGGCTGGGCGATGGCGGCCAACACGCCGCTGCGCCGCTACAAGCAGAACACCCACGGCGGCGGCATCCGCGATCCGCTGGTGATGGCGTGGAGCAAGGGCATCGCCGCGCGCGGCGAGCTGCGCGGCCAGTTCTGCCATGCCAGCGATCTCGTGCCGACCCTGCTCGACGTGGTCGGCGTGGCGCCGCCGCGCACGATCAACGGCGTCCGGCAGATGCCGATCGAGGGCACCAGCTTCGCTACCTCCCTCGCCAACCCCAAGGCACGCTCCAAGAGCAAACCCCAGTACTTCGAGATGTTCGGCCATCGCGGCCTGGTGCAGGGCGGCTGGAAGGCGGTGTCGTTCCATCCGCCGGCGGCGCCGTTCGACAGCGACAAGTGGGAGCTCTACCGTCTCGACCGCGACTTCAACGAGGTCGACGATCTCGCCGCGCGCGAGCCCGAGCGCCTGCAGGCGATGATCGCCGAATGGTGGCGCCAGGCCGAGCGCTGCAAGGTGCTGCCGCTCGACGATCGCTTCGCACCGCGCTTCGCCGACAACGCCAAGCGCTTCCACGGCCCGCGCAACCGCTTCGTGTTCCATGCCGGCATGGGCCATGTGCCGACCGACGTGGCGCCCGACGTGCGCAACCGCACCTACACGATCGAGGCCGAGGCGCGGATCGACGGCCCGGCAACCGAGGGGGTGCTGATCGCCCATGGCGATATGACCGGCGGCTACTCGCTCTACGTCAAGGAAGGCAGGCTCCGCTACGACATGAACATCGGCGGCGAGCATCACGTGATCGTGTCGGACCGCCCGGTGGCGGCCGGCAACCGGCGGCTCGGCGTGCGCATGCGGCGCAACCAGGGCCGCAACCTCGCCACCCTCCTGATCGACGGCGAGGCGGCGGGCGGCTTCGACACCCAGCATGGCTTCGTGAGCTTCATCTCGTGGTCCGGCCTCGACATCGGCCGCGACCGCAACAGCCCGGTCTCGCACTACGAGGCGCCGTTCGCCTTCACCGGGACCTTGCGCAAGGTCACCGTGCTGATGGACGACGACCAGGAGATCGACGCCGAGAAAGCCGCAGCCGCGGTCCTGGCGCGGGAGTGAGTGGTCGGGTGAGCGCTCTCTCAGTCTCCTCCCCGGCTTCGCTGCAGCGAAGCTGGGGAGGTGTCGCCGTCTTGCGGCGACGGAGCTCTCTCTGTTTCCTCCCCAACTTCGTTGGGGAGGAGAATGAGTGCGCCGCCGAGTGACGCGCTCCCGGCGATGAGTAACCCCTGATGGTCGGGTCCGCGTAATGGTCGAGTCCGTCGTTCGTGATCGCCGTGGCGTCGACAGCGCCTATGCCTGGCGGCTCGCCGTCGTGTCGGTGCTGTGCATCGTGCTGGGCGGCGGCTCGATCTATCTGCCGGTGGTCGGGCTGAAGGAGATTGCCGCCGAGTTCGGCGACCGCCGCTCGGTTCCGTCGTTCGCCTACATGCTGGGCTTCATCGCCATGGGCTTCGGCGGGGTGATGATGGGCTGGCTGGCCGATCGCACCAGCCCGCGCGTGCCCCTGCTGATCGCCGGCGTGTCGATCTTCGCGGGCGGCTGGATCGCGACCAGCGGCGGCGAGCTGGCGCTCTATGTCGGCTACATGCTGCCGCTCGGCTTCCTCGGCAACTCGGCGACCTTCACGCCGGCGATGAACAACATCCAGGGCTGGTTCGATCGCCGGCGCAGCCTCGCCGTGTCGCTGATCTCGGTCGGCCCGGCGATCTCGGGGTTCATCTGGCCGCAGGTCTATGCCTGGCTGCTGCCCGACGTCGGCTGGCGTCAGTCGCTGGTGATCTACGGCGCCGTCGCCGGCAGCCTGATGTTCCTGTTTGCCCTCTACATCCGGCCGTCGCCGCTGGTGCGTCGCGGCCACAAGGCGCGCGAGGATCATTCGGCACTGCCGATGCCGTCCTCGGCGCTGATGACGCTGCTGTCGGCCGCCGGCTTCTGCTGCTGCACGGCAATGGCGGTGCCGTTCGTGCACATGGTGGCGTTCTGCGGCGATCTCGGCTTCGCCGCCGCGCGCGGCTCCGAGGCGGTGGCGCTGATCCTGCTGACCGCCGTCGCCTCGACCTTCGCCTTCGGCCGGCTGGCCGACCACATCAGCCCGATCACGGTGAGCCTGCTCTGCTCGATGATCCAGGTGGTGTCCCTGTCGGGCTTTCTCGCCGTGAACGGGCTGCTAAGCCTTTACACCGTCTCGGTGATCCACGGCATCCCGTACATCGCCATCGTCCAGGGCTACGCCCTCATCCTGCGCCAGCTCTACGGGCCCACGCTGGCCGGCTGGCGGCTCGGCATCGTCATGCTGTTCGCCATGGCGGGCATGGCGGTCGGCGGCTGGCTGGGCGGCGTGATCTTCGATGCCACCCTGTCCTATCGCGCCGCCTTCCAGGCCGCGCTCGGCTTCAACCTGCTCAACCTCATGCTGCTGGGCGTGCTCTATCTCATCCAGCGTCGCCGCGTGCTCGCCGTACGGTGAGCGCGATCCCCGGCGAGCGGGCACCTCCTCGCCGTCGCGCCGTCGACTCCGACTCAAGCCAACGGGGCCTGGGTCGCGCGCAATGGACCGAAGACCGGTCGCGACAGCGGCCGGCCGCCGACGGCAGGCATGAAGCGGACCGGCAGGCCGATGCACAGCTCTCGCCCGGCTGGGTATGTTCGCCTGCGCTACACGCTATGGCGGGACCGTCACATATGTTATGGTCGCGCCGCGAACCCCGGCGAAAGACGCGAAATGCCGCAAAGGCCAACGGGGACGCGCAGCGTCAAGGGAGGAGTGGGAAGACCCGCATCGGTAGATTTTAGTAAGGCGCGCGCTCGCCCTCGGGCGTGTTAACCAGCGCGGCGCTTGCGTGGCTTGAGTTGTTTTTCCGAACCATAAGGGAGGCAACGATGAGCGTACGCTTTGTCACCAGGTTCCTGGCTACGATCGTCTCGTTGACGTTTGTCGCGGCCTCGTCGATGGCCGCAGATCCCAAACCCATCAAGATCGGCCTGCTCTACTCGCTCTCCGGCATGGCCGCCGTCTACACCAAGGGCACCGTGATCGGCCATCAGATCGCCGCCGAGGAGATCAACGCTGCCGGCGGTCTGCTGGGCGGCCGCAAGATCGAGTACGTGATCCGCGACGACAAGCTGAAGCCCGGCATCGCGGTGGAGGAATTCCGCCGCATGGTGACGCGCGACCAGGTCGACTTCGTCATGGGCGTGATCAGCTCGGGCGTGGCGCTGGCCGTCTCCGAGGTGGCGAAAGAGATGAAGGTCCTGTTCGTCGACACCATCGCCCAGACCGCGGCGCTGACCGAGGAGCAGGGGCACGACTTCGTCGTCCGCCTCAACACGAACACCGGCGTGATGGGCCGCACGGCGGGATTGGCGGCGGCCAAAGGGCCTTGGAAATCCTACTATTTCATCGGCCCGGACTACGAATATGGCCATCGGATGAATGCCGACTTCTGGGACTACCTGAAGACCAAGAAGTCCGACGTCACCAAGCTCGGCGAGCTGTGGCCCAAACTCGGCGAGCGGGACTTCTCGGCGCATATCACGGCCATCCTGAACGCCAAGCCCGAGGCGGTGTTCTCGTCGCTTTGGGGCGGCGACCTGATCGCCTTCATCAAGCAGGCCAACGCCTACGGCTTCTTCGACAAGGTGCAGTTCATATCCACCGGCGGCGGCGACCTCGACATCCTCGAGCCGCTGGGCAGTGAGATGCCCAACGGCATCCTGGCGACCTTTGCCTATGCCTTCGACTATCTTCCGGTGAAGAAGGAGCAGAACGAGAAGTTCATCGCGGAATTCAAGAAGCGCGCGGGCTACCTGCCGAAATCGGGCGACATCTTCGGCTACGTCTCGACCTACGTCATGGCGGACGCGATCAAGAAGGCCGGCTCGACCGACAGCGCGAAGGTCGGCAATGCCTTGCGCGGCTCCAAGTACGAGACACTGCTGGGCGACATCACGGTGCGTGATTTCGACGGTCAGGCGACGTTCGCCTACAACATCGGCTTCACCTTCGGCGATCCCAAGTATCCGTTCAAGCGCCTCAAGGACGTGACGCGGGCGAACGGCGAGGATGTCCTGCCGAGCAAGGAGCAGGTCGAGAAGATCCGCGCCGACGCCAAGAAGAAGGGCGGCTGAGCCTCTCGCTCGGCGGCGGGGCGCGGCGCAACGAGCCGCGCTCCCCGCCGCACCTTCTTCATCGCAATGCCCAACAGGTAGGGCTCTCACCAATGCCGTTTTCTCCGTCATCCCGAGCGGAGCCGCCCGATCAGGCGCTGCTTGCAGCGCCATTGGTGGCGCAGTCGAGGGACCTTTCTTTGTCGGCGTTGCAACCAGACAGGTCCCTCCACTACGCCTCGCTGCGCTCGGCTCCGGTCGGGATGACGATGTTTTGTCAGATGCGACAGCCCTAGCCCAACGGGAGCCCCGCGATGGCAAGCCTCACCGCCGACATCCTGCTCGTTCAGTTCATCAACGGCCTGTTCATCGCCGCCGGCATCTATCTCGTGGCGTCCGGGCTGTCGCTGGTCTTCGGGGTGCTCTGCGTCCTGAACTTCGCGCACGGCTCGTTCTACATGTACGGCGCGTTCTTCGTGTTCACGTGGATCGGCTTCAAGCTCGGCGGCTTCTGGCCGGCCCTGCTGATCGCGCCGTTCGCCGTGGTGATCGTGGGT
>JALHMO010000191.1 GCA_022844015.1 Reyranella sp.
CGGCCGATCGCCATCCGACCACCGGATCCGAAGAGAACGTGGACCGGCGAGGAATTCTTGCCGCCGTTTCCGTTGTGCATACTCACCGCCATACGGACTGCTCGAGCACCTGGATCATCGAGCTTAAGACCAGTCCTGCATCCCACCGTACACGATTGCTTTACCGGTCCGCGCGGCAGCGCAACTCTTCAGCGTATCATCACGCGATGCAGGGTCATGGATGATGGAACGTGGAAGCGCCGAGACCGACATGTCGTGGGTCGATGTGCCGCATCGATTGCGGGCCGGCGCGGCGTTGCCGGAACCATGGGAGAAGCTGTTCGGCCCGTTGCGGACGACCTCGGCTTTCGGAACCCTGGTGATCGGGCAGCTCGGCCAGACGCTGGACGGACGGGTCGCCACGCTGTCGGGCCATTCCCACTACATCAACGGACCGGCGGGGCTCGATCATCTGCATCGCCTGCGCGCCGTCGTCGATGCCGTCGTCGTCGGTGCCGGCACGGTGCGTGCCGACGATCCGCAACTCACCGTGCGCCGCGTCGCCGGTCCCAACCCGGCCCGCGTGGTGCTCGATCCGCGGGGGACCTTGGGCGGCAGCGCGCGCGTCTTCGCGGCGGATGGCACACGCCGCATCGTCATCACCTTCGAGGGAACGCCGTCGCGACTCTCGAACGACGTCGAGACGATCGCCCTCGCCGGATCGACGACCCATCTCGATCCGGCGGCGATCCTCGATGTCTTGTCGCAACGTGGCTTGCGCCGCGTGCTGATCGAAGGCGGTGCCCGGACCGTGTCGCATTTCCTTAGTGCCGGCTGCCTCGACCGGCTGCACATCGTGGTTGCGCCGGTCATCCTGGGGTCCGGCCTGCCGAGCCTCGACCTGCCGCCGGTCGCGCGCATGACCGACGCGCTGCGCGTGCCGGTTCACCCTCACCTGCTGGGCGACGAGGTGCTGTTCGATTGCGACCTGTCGGCGCGGCGGGCAGCGGCCGGTGCGGCGAGCAGGTCGAGGTGACCGACCCTGATGCGCGAGCGCTTCGCCGTCAGGGCGGCACGGCGGCTCAGCAGCCACTCGGCGACCGCCTCGGCCGGCATCTCTCCGGTTTCGCTCGCGGCGATGGCCCAGCCCGCCAGAAGGGCCTCCTGCATCGCCTGATCGGTCTCGCGCATCACCCAGTCGGCATCCTCGAGCTCGACGGCATAGCCGAGTTCCTCGAGATGATCGGCCGCGGTTTGCGCGGCCATCGGGCCGAGCGCCGGACCGAAGCCTTTGTCGCGCCGCTGGTGCGCATTGACCGCGGCGATGACGGCGGCATCGCGCGGGTCGGCCGGCGCGAGCTCGACGCGACCGTCGTAGCTCAGGGAGGCGTAGAGCGGCAGCCGGCGCGTCGCGACTTCCGCGACGAGCCGCTCCAGCCAGTCGGCGGAGACCAGGTCGAGCAGGGCCGAGGTCGTGACCAGGTCGACCGGTCCGTCGAGCGCCGCCTCGAGTTCGGCCACGAGGTCGAGCGGCCGGACGTGCACGTTGGCGGCCGGCGGCACCCGCGCCAGCAGGCTGAGGTCGTTGTCGAACAGGCGCCACGTCTGGTGCACAGGCAGGTGCGGGCCGAGGGCGCGAAGCGTCGAGCCCGTGCCGCACGCCAGATCCACGATCGTGACGGCCGGCCGGCCGGACAACGCGGCGACGGCCCGCTGAAGCACGCCGGCATGCCGGGCCTGCCGGTCGAACGGCTCGCGCAGCGCCAGCCATTCGGCGGAGAAGCTCATGCGAGACCCTCGAGCAGGCGCGCGAAGGCTGCTCCGGATTGCGCCCAGGTCGGCAGCGCAGTTGCCGCCGCACGCGCACCCGCCGCCAGCGCGCGCCGGCTTGCCTCGTTCGTCAGGACGTCCCGTAGAGCGCGTGCAAGGCCTTCGACATCGCCGGGCGGCACGAGCCTGCTTGCAGCCGGCGGCACCGTTCGCGGAATCGCACCGCCCGTCGTGCCGATGATCGGCAGCCCATGGGCGATCGCCTCGGCATAGGCCATGCCGTACCCCTCGAAGTGGGACGCCAGCACGAACAGGTCCGCGCCAAGATAGAGCCGGGCCAGATGTTCTGGCGATACCGTTCCCGGGCTCTCGATCCGCTCTCCAAGCCGATGCTGCGCGATCAGGGTATCGAGACGCTCGACCGCGCCCGGGTCGCGACTTCGGTCGCCGGCGATGGCGAGCTGCCAGTCGAGATCGGTCAGGGTCGACAGGGCCTCGACCAGGACGTCGAAGCCCTTGCGCGGGACGATGGCGCCGACCGAGAGCAGGTGGAGCCGGCCGCGGCCGCTGCCCGTCGCCTGCGGCACGGAATCGGTGCCGGGTGGGATCACCTCCAGCCTTTCGCGTGGGACGTCGAACTCATCGACCAGCAGCTCGGCGGTAGGCTCGCTGGTGGCGATGACCCGGTGCGCGGCGGCGAGCGCGGCGCGTTCGCTCTCGCGCAGCCGCTCGGCCGTGTCTGGCGCCAAGCCTGTCTCGCAGGCCAGCGGATGATGAACCAGCGCCACCACGGGCCGCGTCGCCTGCAAGGCAGCCGCAGCCTCGGGCAGCGCGCCGAACGCCAGCCCGTCGATCACGACAGGCCGATCCGCAGGGCTCAGCATGAGCTGCCGGGATGCCGCAGCTGCCTGTTCCTCGCTCGGCAGAGGGAAGCCGGCGCCCAACCCCACGACCTCGACCTGCCATCCCAGATGCCTCAACTCGGCGAGGATGCGGCGGTCGTAGCCGTATCCCCCGGTCCGCGTCGCGAGGTCTCCCGGTATCGCGAATGCTACGCGCTTGGCCACAACGGCGCCTCGTACCAGGCCCGCGCCACGTGCGATTCGGAAATGGTGACCCGGATCGCCTTCAGCTGGCGGCCGTCGCGCCCGAGCTTGCCGTCGCGCCCCGCCTCGGCCAGCCGGTCATGGATGTGCCTGGTCAGGAACTCGGTCGTGGTGTTCTTGCCGGCGAACTCGGGGATCGTGTCGAGGTTCCTGTAGTTCAGCGGGCCGAGCACCGATTTCAGGATCTCGTGGGCGCGGCCGATGTCGATCACGATGCCGTTCTCGTCGAGCGTCTCGGCGAGGAAGGCGGCATCGACCACGAAGGTCGCGCCATGCAGGGCCTGGGCCGGCCCGAACACCGCTCCCCGGAAGGAATGGGCGATCATGATATGGTCGCGGACTTCGACGCAGTGCAACGGGCTCTCCTCAGATTGTAGATGGTGTCGATAGTAGCGTGAATGCAGCTTGGCTCGCTGGGGTGTGCTGTGCCCGCCGTCCGCCACGGTCGCTCGAGTCGCGCGGCCGGCGGTGCTCCGACGGCACTCGCGGTGAGGCGCGCGAATGCAGCGACGGGCGCGTCAACGCTTCTGGACCCGCACAAGCCACTGCATCTGCGCCTGCTCCTCGGCCGTCGTCCAACCGTCGTCCAGGATTTGATAGAGAGTGGCGGCCAGCGCCTGTCCCATCGGCGAGCGCAGCCCCTCGGCGAGGGCGCCATCGGGCAATTGCCGGCAAACGATCCGTGCCGCCTCGATGTAGGCGGAGGCGACGTCGTCGGCATCCGAGTTGCGCTTCTCGTCGAGGTTGGAGAAGGCGATGTAGACGAGGTCGAGGGCACCAAGGAACTCGGTGTGCAGGGCGCGACCGAATGCATCCTCGTCGAAGCCGCCAATGCCGTAGTGCCGATCGATAAGCTTGTCGATCTCCGGGTGCGAATGAAGCCCCCGCACAGCATAGTGAGCCTCCTCGCCGGCATAGCTGCCGACGATCCCGCCGACGATGAGGCCGACGAGGCCGCCGACCGGGCCCCCTACGGCCAGGCCGGCCGCCGCGAACGCCCATGCGCCGCCGGCGCCTGCGGCGATCGACGTGACGTTCTTGGTGACCGCGAATGACTTGTCCTGCGACATGTAGACGTCGAGGCCGGCCAGAGCCACGCTCAGCAGCAGCAAGCCCGCGCCTCGCATCTTCATCTTCGTAGGCGTAATCGATGCCCGGGAGCCACCCGCCTTGTCGATCGCCTTCACGAAGACGTCGTCGAGCTGATCCTGGGAAAGCTGCTCCAGCGGAACTGACTTCACGACCTTGCCATTGGTGACGCCAGGCAGGTGCCCTTCCTCGGCCAGCGAGTTCGCGGCCCTCACCAGCAGCTGGTACTTCGTCGGATCCTTGGTGATCAGCTTCGACAGGATGTCGGTAGCGGCCTTGGCACTGCCCTGGGCAATCAATCTGAGCTCGTTCCGGCGGGCGAAGATGCGGTCGAAAACGAGGCGCGCCGCTGCCCGATTCGTGCGGGCGTAGGCCAGCATCTGGTCCGCCTCGGCCCGGATCATCCTCATGTACTCGAGGCGGGTAGGGACGTCCTGGATCATCTGGGTCCCGATCAGTGTTGCATCGGCGATGAACCCTCTCGCGGCCGACCGGGCCGATTGATAGTCCGGTTCCAGTTCGGTCCAGGCTTTCAAGACGATCGTTTGCGAATCACCGGCCATGGATGCCTCCTTCGCCAATCACGTATCGTGCGCGGCCGTCGCTTTTCGACGAAGCCACAGGTAGTCCCCATCGGCAACGACGATCTGCCGCACCCCCAACAGTGAACGAAGGCCGGAGAAGCGACTGCCGCAATCGAACTCGAGAGTCGATCCGCCATAATCGAACTCGACCGAATTGCTTCGGCACCAATCGATCTGCAGATGCATCTCGTGATGCCCGATGTCCAATCCGAACGAAATCTGCTTCCCGCTGCGAACGCGAGCGACCTCTTCCCCATCGACGAGGACACGGTACGACCTCAGCAAGTCGGCGAGTTCCCTGGCGCGGAATATCCTGATCGCGGGAGTCGCGGAGCGGGAGTGGGGTGCCACGTTCCGTCCGACCTAGAGGAAACGGAAGAATTCGCTCATGAGTGGATGCTCGGCCCGCCACCGTCGCGGGAGATACCTGTCAGCACCCGAAGTGTATCGGTCGCCTCCATGCCCGGGCAACACCCTGGTCCGGGCGAGCGAGGTCGCGAACGGTCACGGATAGTGGGTTCGCACAGAGACAGGTGCATGGTTCGTCGCCTATCGGTCGCTTGCAGGAGGGAAATGCCATTTGCCGTCGCGGATCGGCAGGAAGTGACCATTATCCTCGCCGACCTCCTCGGCGATGCGCCGGTTGGCTTCCTGGTTCAAGGCGACGATGAGGTCGCCGTTCCGCTTCGGGTCGATGGCGAGATTGTTCATCTCCTCGGGGTCGTTGTGGAGGTCGTAGACCTCGACATCGTTCATCGCGAAAAGCTCCTCCAACGAACCGGGTGTGTTGAAACGGACTGGGGAGAAGTAGCGCGAGAATCGATGGCGGCCGTCCCAGATGCTGCGGATTGCCACCCGGTTGAGGAAGTCTGGCGGATACTTCGCCAGCGCGGCGGCCTGCTCCTGCGGCGTACCCGCGCGATATGTCCGGGTGTCGACGGTCATCGCAGCCCATTTGGGATCCTGGAAGGACAACATGTCGAAGTTGTACAGGGAAGCGGGTCTGATCGACTGCAATCCGGCCTGGACCGGGTTGTGCAGCCATGGCGAGAAATCCCTGCCCTTCAGCCCTTCTGAAGCCCTGGTCCGTGCCGCCGGATCCTTTCCAGTCAGGCCGATCAAGGTCGGCGCGAGATCGAGCTGCGACGTGATGGCATTGCACTCGATGCCGCCCTCGAATGCGGGATGATGGATCATCAGGGGTAGATGATTCTGCTGCCGATAGGCGTTCGTGCCCTTGCCCCGCATCTGGTGACTGCCGCCCAGCTCCCCGTGATCGGCCGTGAAGATCACGATGGTGTTCTTGTCCATGCCGTTGTTGCTGAGCGCGTCGAGCAGCAGCGCCACCTGCCGGTCGCAATCGCGTATGGCGTTGAAGTAGTAGTCGCGCAAAGCCCGCCAGCGGCGATCCTCGTCCGGCCACCGTCCTACCTGCAGGTCCAGGATCTGCTGGTAGAGCTTCTGGGCGACCGGGCGGCCGGGACTGTCGAACGACTGGTGCCGGCTGGCCGGCAACGGATAATTGTCCCAGGTCGCCCGGTAGATCTCGTCGTCGGGCGCGCGTGCGATCGGCATTGCATGGCTGCCGCCCTGGACGTTCTCCGTCGGCAGATCGGAGTTGAAGTACATCACGTCGTGCGGATTGACGAAGTTCACCGCCAGGTACCAGGGCTGACCCTTGGTCCGGAGCGTCTCCGCCTCGGTCCGCAGCCAGGTGATGGCCGAGCCGAGCGTCGAATGGTCGTAGCTGTAGCCGCCGAGCGTGCCGTCGATCAGGTCGCCGACGCCGAAGAAGTCCTTGAAGCCATAGGACTCGATGGTGTCGCGGTACTTGCGCAGCGGCGCATCGATGCCCTTGTCAGTGAGATCGAGCGTGGCCGACAGGTGCCACTTGCCCTGGTAGGCCGCATGATACCCGAGCTCGCCGAGGCGATGGCCGACGGTCTTGATGCTGGTCGCGAGATCGCGCTGCCACATGTAGTTCAGGTTGTCGGCGATGCCGGTGTGCTGGATGTGCTGGCCGGTGTAGATCACGGATCGGGCCGAGGAGCACACGCAAGAAGCCGCCTGATGGTTCAGGAAGGTGACGGCTTTCCTCTTGATGGCCTCGCGCGCCGGCACCGGGAACGGCCAGGTCGGGAAGAAGTGCTCCTGGTCGACCAGCACGAGCAGGATGTTGTAGCCCGCTGGCATTGTTCCGCCTGTCGGCGCCGAGGCCGGCGTTGTGCCGGGCTGCGCCTTGGCCGACAGCCCTCCCAGCAGCGTGGAGCCAAGCAGCGCCGCGCCGGAAGCCATCGTGGCGCGGCGCGAGGCGTTGGACAGGTTGTCTCGGGCATCCGACATGCGTGGGCTCCTCTGAACGCGACTGTTGCCTCCCTGCGGATATTGCCGGGCTTCGATGCCAGCCTCCATCGCTCTTTGAAAGCGCCACAGCGCCGCTCTATTCTCACATCGGCAACGTCGCGGTAGCGCAGGGTGACGGTTGGTGGGACCGGGCGTGCACTCCTTGTCGACGACGTCGGATTCGGGCTGCGCCACCTCGGCCGCCCGGACCGGATCATCCAGGGAGCACGATCATGGCCATACGGCGCATTGCGGTGGAAGAGGCGTTCGTTACACCCGAGATCATGACGCAATGGCACGTCGTGCTGGCAGGCCGCGACGTCGAGCCCGGCTTCGCCAAGATGGGAGAAGCCATCCTGGCGCAGACGCCCGCGAACAAGCCGTTGGACGATCACCTGCTCGATATCGGCGCCGGCCGCATCGCTCACATGGACTCGATCGGCGTCGACATGCACGTGCTTTCGCTCACATCCCCGGGAGTGCAGGTGTTCGAGGCGTCGCTGGCGACACGGCTCGCCGCAGCGTCGAACGATGCGCTCGCCGCGGCCGTGCAGGCACATCCGACGCGCTTCGCGGGACTGGCCGCGGTCGCCCCGCAGGATCCGCCGGTCGCGGCGCGGGAGATCGAGCGGGCGGCCCGGGCGCTCGGCCTCAACGGGCTGATCATCAATTCCCATACGATGGGCGAGTATCTCGACGCGCCCAGGTACCGGCCCATCTTCGAGGCGGCCCAGGCCTTCGACATGCCGATCTATCTCCATCCGCGCGAGCCCGCTCCGTCGATGGTGAGCCCCTTTCTCGACTACGGCCTTTATTTTGCGGGCTGGGGCTTTGCCGCCGAGACCGGATTGCATGCCATGCGCCTGATCATGTCGGGACTGTTCGATCGCTTTCCCAAGCTGCGGATGGTCCTCGGGCACATGGGCGAGGGCATTCCGTTCTGGCTCCAGCGCATCGACAATCGCTACTTGCTCGAAGTGAAGATCGGCGCCGTCGATGAGCTTCCCAAGCTGCCGAGCCAGTATTTCCTCGACAATTTCGTCATTACGACTGCGGGCGTCACCTCGATGCCGGCGTTGCGGCTCTGTCTCGACGTGCTGGGAGCAGAGCGCATCCTGTTCGCCGCCGACTTTCCTTATGAAGACGACGCCGAGGCCGTGCGCTTCATGGACGGCGCGGACGTGACCGGGGACGAACGCAAGCAGATCTACGAGACGAATGCCTGCCGGGTGTTCAAGCTGAATGCATAGGCCGATAGCCTAAGGGGCGGCGTAGCTCGGGCGCGCCTGGCGAATGCCTGGAGAGGCCACGCTCATTTCTGTCATCCTGAGCGCAGCGAAGGATCTCATCACCATTTGCTGCAGCGTGCTTTGATACTTCTGGCGATGAGGTCCTTCGCTGCGCTCAGGACGACAGAAAGCAGCCGTGCGGCCATTCCTCAGGACGAGGGTAACGATTTTCAGCGATAGTCGATGCGTTGGCATAGGATCCCGCTTCCTGGAGCGAAGATGGCCGGCAGGCGTGCTGGCAGGTCACTGAACGCCACGGGTGTTTCCAACAGCACGTCGAGCCGATCGTCGGCGAGCAGGTCGAGTGCCTTCTCCAGGCGACGGCGGTAAGTCCACTCCCGCCGATGCGACGGCGCCACCATGCCGACCTGGCTTGCCACCAGCCGGAGACGGCGACTGTGGAAGGCGCCGCCGAGGGGCACTGATACGAGGGCGTCGCCATACCAGCTGAGCTCGAGGATGGTCGCCTCGTCCGCGGCAAGCCCGAGCGCCGTCGCGAGGCCCGCGCTCGATGCGCTGGCGTGAACGACCAGCGCGCAGTCCGTTGGCGCCTGCGACGGTGCCGCAAAAGCGAGGCCGAGGGCAGAAGCGACGCGCTCCCGTCCGGGATCGATGTCGACGAGGGTCACGCTCGCGGCCGAAAGCTGTCGCAGCAGGAACCCTGTCAACGCGCCGACCACGCCGGCGCCGACTACGGCGACGCGCGCGAAGGGGCCTGGCCCCGCGTCCCAGGCGGCATTCAGCGCCGTTTCCATGTTGGCGCCCAGGATAGCCCGGCTCGCCGGGACAGTCGCCGGCACGGGAACCGCCGCGGCTTCGGGCACGTCGAACACCGTCTGGTGTGGATGCAGCGTGAAGACCGTTCGCCCGTGAAGCTCGGCTGGCCCGTGCTCGACCATGCCGACGGTCGAGTAGCCGTACTTCACGGGAAAGGGGAAGGTGCCGGCCATGTAAGGGGCACGCATGCGCTGGAACTCCGACGGCGGAACCCGCCCGCTGGCCACCAGCGATTCGGTTCCGCGGCTGATCGCGCCATGCAGGGCGCGGACACGCACCGAGCCAGGCTCGAGCCGGCCCAGCGGCTCGTCGCGCAGCTCGGCGCGACCGGCATCGACATACCAGAGCGCTCGGCCTGTCTCTTTGTCGCCCGGTACGTCACCCCTGTGGCTCAAGGCGATGTGATCCCAAACGCCATGCGTCACGCTATCATAGGTTTTCGCGGGAGATCATCAGCTTGACCCATACGCTCGACGAGCGGGCCAACCTGGCGAGCGCGCAAACCCCTGTCGACCGGACCGTGTTCGTGCGCCGGCTCGTCTTCGCGGCCCTGGCGGCAGCCTCCATCGGCGCGCTTCTCGTCCTCGCCGGCTTCGCGTTGTCGGCCGGCGGATTCGATCTGGTCGACTTCGTCCTGCTGCTGCTGTTCGCCATGACGACACCGTGGCTCGTCATCGGCTTCTGGAATGCCGCCATCGGCTTCGTCATCATGCGGTTCGCGCGCGATCCCAGCACCTATGTCGTGCCCCAGGCCGGCCGCGCGATACCGCCGTCGGCGATCGTCGCGTCGACTGCCATCCTGATGTGCGTGCGCAACGAGCCGCCCGACCGGACGATGCGCAACCTCGCCGCCATGATGGCCGACATCGAGGCCGCCGGATGCGCCGATCGCTTCCATGTCTATGTCCTGAGCGATACCAGCATGCCGGACATCGCCTCCGCCGAGGCGGCGGCGTTCGGCGACCTGGCGCGACAATGGGCCGGCCGCCTTCCGCTCACCTATCGGCGGCGCGAGGTCAACACGGGCTACAAGGCCGGCAACATCCGCGACTTCCTCGAGCGATGGGGCGACGACCACGACCTCATGGTGACTCTCGACGCCGACAGCTATATGACCGCGGCGGCCATCCTGCGCATGGTCGGCATCGTCCAGGCCAACCCGAGGCTCGGCATACTGCAGGGGCTGGTCGTCGGGCTGCCCTCGACCAGCGCCTTTGCCCGCATCTTTCAGTTCGGCATGCGTCTCGGCATGCGTTCGTGGACGATCGGCAGCGCCTGGTGGCAGGCCGATTGCGGCCCCTACTGGGGGCACAACGCGGTGATCCGCATTGCGCCCTTCAAGCAGCACTGCGCCATCCCGGTGCTGCCCGGCAAGGGCATCCTGCGCGGCCATGTCCTCAGCCACGACCAGATCGAGGCGGCATTGATGCGGCGCGCCGGCTACGACGTCCGCGTGCTGGCCGAGGAGGATCTGGGCTGGGAGGAGAACCCGCCGACACTGATCGAGTTCATCCGGCGCGACCAGCGCTGGTGCCAGGGAACGCTGCAGTACATCTTCTTCGTCGGCATGCCGGGCCTGCCGATCGCGAGCCGCTTCCAGCTCCTCTTTGCCATGCTGATGTTCACGGGCTCGCCGGCCTGGATCGGCCTGCTGCTGGTGTCGACCGCGGCACTGGCGGCGGCGCCGTCGACGGCCGCTTTCATCGATCCCGATTACGGCGCGGCGCTGCTGGCCATGATCCTCGTGATGTGGTTCGCGCCGAAGATCGCCACGGTCGTCGACGTGCTGAGCCGACCAGGCCTGCGCCAGCGGTTCGGCGGCACGCTCCGGTTCTTGACCAGCGTCGCGGTGGAGACGACCTTCTTCCTGTTGCTCTCGCCCATCATGTGGGTGGGGCACACGCTGCTGCTCGCCGGCCTGCCGTTCGGCCGCGCCATCGGCTGGATCGGCCAGATGCGCGACGACCACTCGATCGCCTGGTCGACGGCCTTGCGGCAACTCTGGCCACAGAGCGTTCTCGGCGCGGCTTGCCTCGCCGTGCTGGCCGTGACCCAGCTGGCGGCTCTGCCGTATGTCTTCATCCTGCTGGCCGGCGGGCTGGTGTTGTCGGTTCCGATCTGCGTCGTCACGGCGAGTCCTTCGGTGGGGCTCGCACTGGCGCGCCTCGGCATCGGCCGCCTGCCCGAGGAAACCGATCCGCCGGCAGAGCTGACGCATCTCCAGCTGCCCGCCCTGAAGGCGGCCCAGTCGACCGCCAGCGACTGAGCCATGTTGCAGAGCCTTCGAGCCGCGCGCGGCGTCCTCCGATCGTTGCGGATTTATCATGGCCATCCGGCGCGCCATCGCGCCATGGGGGCGCTGTACGGGCAATTCATCAGGTCGGGCGACCTGGTCTTCGATATCGGCGCCCATGTCGGCGACCGTATCCGCGCCTTTCGCCGCCTCGGCGCCCGTGTCGTTGCCGTCGAGCCGCAGCCGGCATTGCATCGCGCGCTGCGGACGCTGTTCGGCCGTGACGAGGCCGTCACTCTGGTTCCGTCCGCGGTCGGCCGGACGGCCGGCACGGCGACGATGTTGATCAACGTCGACAATCCCACCATCTCGACGCTGTCGACGGACTTCATCGCCGCCAGCCGCGGCTCGGCGGGCTGGGAAGGGCAGGCGTGGGCGCGGTCGCTCGAGGTTCCGGTCACGACGCTCGATGCCCTGATCGCCGAGCATGGCGTACCGTCCTTCATCAAGCTCGACATCGAGGGGTTCGAGGCCGAGGCGCTCGCCGGCCTGTCGCAACGCGTCGCGGCGCTGTCGTTCGAGGTCACGACCATCCAGCGCGCAGTCGGGCTGGCGGCCATTGAGCGCTGCGCGGTGCTCGGCTACACGCGCTTCGCGGCGGCGCTCGGCGAAAGCCAGGACCTCGACGCGTGGCGCGCCGCCGCCGAGATCGCGGCCTGGCTCACGACGCTGCCGCATGCGGCGAACTCCGGGGACATCTATGCGCGGTGCGAGTAGCGCGATCATCGGCGCACTGTTGGCGGCGAGCCTGGCGCTGGCCATCTTCGCCCGCGCGTCTGCCCAGACCGAGCAGCCTGTCGAGATCATCAACGACAGCACGCCGACGCGCTGTGCCGAGGAAGACAACGTCTACCTCAAGGTTCAGGCCGAGCAGGTGCGCCGCTTCCGCATCGAGGCGCGGCATCCCGCCTATATCGGCACCATCGTCGTCGATCGCTCGGCGCCCGACTTCGCCAATTGCACGATGACAGGCAGTGCCGATTACACGTTCGAGCGCCGGCGCCTGACTCTCTAGGAAACCGAGGACTGGCAGCTCGTCGGCCTGACGTTCCCGAGCTTCTGGCGCCCCAACAGCGTCCCCGTGCGCGTCGGTCAGCGAACCGAGACCGGCTTTCATCTCCTGCAGCTCTGGACCCGCTTCCAGGAGCGCGCCGAGGAGGTGCTGGTTCTGTATCCCGCGGACGGCTACTGGCGGGCTCGCCCCCTGGCGCCGCAGACCCTGCGTTCGAGCGCGTACGGCTCCTCGTTCCTCGTCGGCCCGGTGGAAGTGCAAGGTCGGCCGCTGGTCGATATCAAGGAGGTGGCGTTCGACCCGGCCACGCGCACTTTCTCGCTCGCCTTCGCGCGCGGCGGCAGCGCCACGCTGCGCCTCGATGCGCTCGACCAGGAACGCATTGAGCTCGACGTCACCTTCGAGCCGCCCGTGGGTGCGACCCAGCCGTTCGCCGCGCTGCGATCGATGTACGTGACCGAGACCAACAGTGACGTCGCCCAGGTCGCTTGGCGTGAGCAGGGGAGCGCGCTCTGGGTCGACTCGCCGGTGATGTCGTTCAAGCGAGCCCGCGCCGTCGAGCTCTGGGCCGGCCGCCGGGTCCCCTCACGCCACAACACCAGCGCGCCGGATTTCACCTTTCGGGGTTTTGACACGGTGGGGCGCTGATCGAGCAATCGGCCTGTGACTGCGGCGCGCCGACAACGGCCACCGGGTGGGGTGAGCCGCACTCCGCGCTCCACTATCTCCGGGACTCCCAATCTACGGGCCGAAGAGTTCCAATTATCATGGCGCGTAGGTCCGATTGTCAGAGCCTTGGAATCTTGTTGGATGAGCAACTGCCTTGTGGCGAAAACCAAACGCCTCGGCCGCTCTGCCAGTCGCCAATTCTGTAGGTGCCCATCCTCGTTGAATTCTGGTCAGAATTGCCTATATTCTGGTCAGAAGGAACAGGGACGAGGTAATCATGGCAACGTGGCAGGTCCAAGACGCCAAGACGCGGCTAAGCGAGGTAATCGAACGCGCCCGTACCGACGGGCCTCAGACGATCACCCGGCACGGCAGGGAGCATGCGGTCGTCCTGTCAATCGAGGATTACCGCGCCTTGGCTGCGCACAAGCCCGACTTCAAAGCCTACCTGCTCGGCGGACCGAAGACGGAAGACTTTTCCGTCGAGCGTGATCGCGACACTGGCCGAGCCGTCGAGTTCTGATCGGTGACGGTTGGCTATCTTCTCGACACCAACGTCATTTCGGAAACGCGCAAGTCTCGCGCCGACAGGCGCGTTTTGGCTTTCCTCTCGGAGGCTGATTCGTCGCGGCTGTTCGTTAGCGTCCTGACCATCGGCGAGTTGCGAAAGGGGGTTGCCGGCAAGCGCCGGACCGATCCTAGCTTTGCGGACCAGCTCAGCTCCTGGGTTGACGGCATCGAGACGATCTTTGCCGATCGCGTGTTGCCGGTGGATGCAGCGACGGCCCGCCTCTGGGGCGAGTTGTCCGCGGGCCGGAGTTTACCGGTGATCGACACCCTGATCGCGGCAACAGCGATCAGTCACGGCCTCACGTTTGTGACGCGCAATACTCGTGATGCCGAGCCTACTGGTGTCCTTCTCGTCGACCCTTGGCAGGCGTCATGAAGGAGCCGCACCGACTGGCTTGGTGAGGGCCGCGAATCACTCGGCAGGCTGGAGGCGTTCCGGACGCGTCTCGCGCCTCGAGCGATTGCGACCCTTCGGCAAGCTCAGGACAGGCGCTCGCGGTCCGGAAGACCACGAGTCCGAGGTTACGTCGCCGTGCCGCCCACCGTCAGCGCGTCGATGCGCAGGGTTGGCTGGCCGACGCCGACCGGGACGCCTTGGCCGTCCTTGCCGCAGGTGCCGATGCCGGGGTCGAGCGACAGGTCGTTGCCGATCATGCCGACCTTGGTCAGCGCCTCGGAGCCGGCGCCGATCAGGGTCGCGCCCTTGACCGGGGC
>JALHMO010000192.1 GCA_022844015.1 Reyranella sp.
CTGAGGGTGAGGTCATTGGTAAAGTTGGCGCTTATGGCCGCGTGGCTCACGTCATTCGGGCAATCCCGCCTCGAGAAGGCCCTCGCGGTAGCGTTCCCGATCCTCCGGTCGACGCAGCGGCAGCAACGGGACCAGGACGGAGATGCGCGCGGCGGGATCGAGGGCCAGCGTGCGCGCCGACGCGGCTGAGGCGCGATCGTGCTGGCCCAGCATGGCGTAAGCGATGGCCGTCATGCGCCAGGCCGGCAGGAAGGTCGGCACCTGGCGGGTGACCTGCTCTGCCAGGTGCGCGGCGTCCTCGTAACGTCCGGCAAAGAAGTGGGCGAAGGCAGAACCCGTGGTGAGTTGCAGGATTCCCGGGTCACGCGGGCTGAGACGCCGGGCCTTGCCCAAATGCTCCAGCGCCGTTTCCGGATCTCCCAGATAGATGCTCACCCAGCCGCTGAACTGCCAGCCCATGGCATAGTTCGGGCTGAGCGCGACGCTTTCGGCAATGCACTCGGCGGCGAACTCCAGTTCCTCGCCGACATAGGCCAGCGTGAATCCGGCGGTCCCGAGGACCCGGGAATCGTCGCGTTCGAGCTCGATTGCCCGGCGTGCGAGGCGGACGGCCTCGGCGCTTTCGACCACCGGGTCCAAGACCCACCGGCTTTGCTTTCTCAAGGTATGGCACATGGCCGCTTGCGCGTGGACCATGGCGTAGTCGGGATCGACGGCGATGGCCTCGTGGAAGAAAGCGAGCGCCTGCGCGTTGGCCTCGCGCGTCCACACGTACATGCGGTCCATGCCGCGCAGGTAGAGATCGTAGGCGGTCAGGTCCGACGTCGCCTTGCGGCGCACTCTCTCCATCTCGGCGAGCTGAAGCTGGGCACCGATCTCGCCGACTACGGTCGAGGTGATCCGGTCCTGGAGATCGAACACGTCTTCCAGCGCGCCGTCGAACCGGTCGGCCCACAGATGGCCACCGCTCGTCGCTTCGATCAGCTGGCCGTTGATGCGCACCCGGTTGCCGGCCTTGCGCACGCTGCCCTCGAGCACATAGCGCACGCCGAGCTCCCGACCGACCTGCTTGATGTCGATCGCCTTGTTCTTGTAGGTGAACGAGCTGTTGCGCGCGATGACGAACAGCGACTTGAAGCGCGACAGCGCCGTGATGATGTCCTCGACCATGCCGTCGGCGAAGTATTCCTGCTCCGGATCTCCACTCATGTTCTGAAACGGCAGCACCGCGATCGAAGGCTTGTCGGGCAGCGGCAACGGTGTGCCGGCGGCTTGCACGGCAGGCCCTGTCCTTGTCCGCTCCGTCGACGGCGGCGCGACCGGCCAGTCGGCTGCCTGCCATCGCACGACATAGGCCTGCACGGGTCGTTCGATGTTCTTCAGCATCAACCGGCCGAGATCGACGAACGTCGCCAGCAGCCGGCCGGCGATTACATCGTACACGGCGCCCGATATCACGATGCCGCCCGGCGGCGCCTCTCCTTCTAGGCGAGCGGCGACGTTGACGCCGTCGCCATAGAGGTCGCCGCCCTCGACGATGACGTCGCCCAGATGCAGGCCGGTGCGGAAGACCAGGCGGTCGGCTTCGGCCCTGTCGGCCTCGGTCTCGGCCATCGCTTGCTGGAACTCGATGGCGGCGGACAGGGCCTCGACCGCGCTCGTGAACTCGATCAGCACGCCATCGCCGGTGAGCTTGACCAGGCGGCCGCCGCGCCGGCCGAGCACCGGCTCGAGGCGCTCGGCGCGCGCGCGACGCAGCCGGGCCACGGTCCCGCTCTCGTCGCGGCCCATCAGTCGCGAGTAGCCGACCAGGTCCGCAGCGACGATCGCCGCCAGTCTGCGTTGCTCGCGCATCGGCACTCCCTGAGACCGTTTCCGCATCGTACGGAAGCTGCACAGGCTCTGCAACGCGCGCCTTGCGGACCCTTCCTTCTCGAGCCGAGTACGCAGTGTACGGACTCCCGCTTCGACGGCGCCCGCAAACTCGGTCTCGCTGCGCCACGGCTGGAAAGCTTGCGCCTATTGGTGCCGACCTCGAGCGAGGCGAGGACTCGTCAGAGATCGATGCCGACGAGAATTTCGCGTTCTTGCATCACGGAACCTTCCTTCTTGGTCCGGGCAATGATCTGCTGCAGTTCAGGATCTGCAGCGGCAGAGTCTCTCGCCTTCGCGTAGGCGGCCATGTCGGCGAACACGATCGCGGTGAGATACTGTCCTGTGAGTGGGCCCGTGAAGATCTGGCTCAAGCGGAAGCCCTGGGCGCCGTGTCGCGTCCAAAACGCCTGCGCCCGCTTCGAGCTCTCTGTTGCTTCTGCGATGTTCGAGACCGTCCAGCGCTGGGCTATCGTGATCGACATTGTTCTCATCCTCCTTGGCGTGGCATCTCGAACGCGGGAGCCATCACGGCATTGGCGTTCGTCGTCAACCTCATGCGGATGTCCTTGAGCGGCTGATAGTCGGGGTCGTCCAGGAAGCCCTGGATCGCCTGCCCGGATGGAAAGCGCAGGACGACGACACCATCGGCCGGATCGCCCTGCAGCGGCTTCGCCTCGAATTCCGCGACGATCACCTCGGCCTTGTGCTTCGCGAGCAGCGGCATGACCTTCGCGATGTACTCTCGGCCGTACTTCGTCGGATCGGCGACCGTGTGTGTAAGGATGAAATAGGCGCTCATCGCAGTCCTCCAGAGCCACGTGGAGGCTCTCTTGCAGGTGTGCCGAAGTCCTCCGCGACGGGCCAGGTGGCGCGAAGCGGTTCGCCGGATGGGATCCTCGCAAGAGGTTCCGGGCGCAACCAGTTGCGTCGACATGCGAGGGGTTGCGGGGTAGCCTGCCCTTGGCGATCCTGCCCCGGGATGGGAAGAGATGAGGCGGCATGACCGCGATCGCGGATTTCGCGCACAAGTTCGGCCTCGTCCTGAAGGCCTGCAATCTCAGCCGTGGGCGGCTTGCCCAGACCGTGGGGATCGACAAGTCCGTCGTCAGCCGCTGGGCGTCCGGCGTGCAGGCGCCGACCGACCACAATCTCGCGCTGCTCACCGAAGCGGTTGGTCGTCACAGGCAGGGATTTGCGCGGGCCGACTGGGAGCTCGCGTCACCGGACTTTGCCGATCGTCTCGGCCTCGGCCTCGGCGACGGCGCCTCGGAAGGCGAGCCAGTGCCTGTCCTGCCCGGGCGCCCGTCGATCGCCGTGCTGCCGTTCACCAACCTGAGCGGCGATCCGGAGCAGGACTACTTCACCGACGGCATGGTCGAGGAGATCACGACTTCCCTCAGCCGGCTCAGCTGCCTGTTCGTGATCGCCCGCAACTCCAGCTTCACCTACAGGGGCAGGGCCGTGAACGTGAAGCAGGTTGGGCGCGAGCTCGGCGTGCGCTACGTGCTCGAGGGATCGGTGCGCAGGTCCGCAAACCGGGTGCGGGTCACGGCGCAGCTGATCGATGCTGGGTCGGGCATGCACCTCTGGGCGGACAAGTTCGATGCCACACTCGACGACATCTTCGACCTGCACGACCAGATGGCGCGCGAGGTCGCCGGCGCGGTCGAGCCGAATCTGCGCGACGCCGAGATCCTTCGCTGCCTGCGAAAGCCGACGACGAGCCTCGATGCCTACGACCTCTACATGCGCGGGCTGGCGGCCTTCCGGGACCTTTCGCCCGACAGGCTGCGCGCCGCCCTGGAGCTGACGCGAAAGGCGATCGATCTCGACCCGTATTTCGCCCGCGCCCTCGCGCTGCGCGGCCTGTGCATCCAGCACCTGCAGTCGGGCAGGGAGGACGATCCCGAAGCGAGGGCGGAGGCGTTGAGGCTGGCCCATGCCGCGCTCGCCGCGTCGAGCGACGACTGGGAGGCCGCGAGCATCGCCGCCACGGTGATCTCCTCGATGGGCGGCAGCATCGAGACGGCCCTGGCGGCCTCGCAACGCGCCCTCGAGCTCAATCCCAACGGCTTTCTGGCACTCCAGCACAACGGGTGGATCCAGTGCATCGCCGGCAACCCGGCTGCAGCGATCGATCCTTTCATGCGCGCCGTGCGGGTAAGCCCGCGCGATCCCTTCATCGGATATTGCGAGGCCGGGCTCGGCGTGGCCTGTCGCGATGCCGGTCGACCGCTGGAGGCCCTGGTCTGGGCGCAGCGCGCCACCATGTCCCTGCCGCTCCTGCCGGCCGGCTACCGGGCGGCGGCGGTGGCGCTGGTCGATCTCGGTCGTGTCGACGAAGCGAAGGAGCGCGTAGCGCAGTTGTTGAAGGTGCGTCCCCAGGAACGCATCCGCCCCGAGTTCGTCCGTCGCCACAATCGAAATCAGGCGACGGCGGAAGCCTGGATCGCTGCGCTGAGGATGGCCGGGTTGCCGGACTGAGGCGGCTTCGCCACCTTCGATGAGCGATTATTCTCTGATCGCAGCGGCTTGGCTCAGCCCTCGGGCTGCTCCACGCTTACGACGGTCAGTCGATGACTGCGACCGTCACGCGACCTCCATTCGATGGATTGACCGACCGACAGCCCGATGAGCGCCGTGCCGATCGGCGTGAGGATCGAGACCTTGCCCTTCGCAATGTCGGCATCGACCGGAAAGACGAGCTCCACTCGACGTTGCGATGCGGCATCGGACTGGAACACGACGATCGAGCCCATCCGCACGACATCCGGCGAGATCGAGTCCGTATCGGCTATCGACGCTCTCGCCATCTCGATCTGGAGCTCGTGGGCAACATCGGGAGACCGTTCGCGCACGGCGGCAACCAGGTTTGTCAGGCGCATATAGTCGGCCTCGGTGACGACGATCCTGGGCTTGGTGCTGGAATCAAGGGCCTTGTTCATGGCGGCCGAACCTCCTCGAAAATGGACGCACGCACTCGGCTCGCAGCGGCGCCGACGATTGACAGACGTAGGTAAAACAGGCGCCGGAAGCTGGAGTTCGCGGGATTGCCGAGAAACGACGTGCCCCCCGGGTCACGGGGCGCACTCGTCCGTGCCCAGGGGCTACGATAGCAGGATCAGCTTGATCCCAGGATGTGTGGGCCGAATTCCGCGCATGTATGAGATGTGGTTCTTTCGCCCGTCATTTCAAGCGGCGGCGAGAAGGAGATGGCATCGGGTCCGCCCGAAATACCCAGGCAACGAGTCACTCGTCCGGTGTTCCCAGATAGGCTGCGATCACTTTCGCATCCTGCGACACCGCCTGCGGCGGGCCGTCGGCGATCAGGCGGCCGGCGTCGAGCACCAGGATGCGGTCGGAGACCTCCATCACCGATGGCATGTCGTGCTCGACCAGCACCACGGTGACGCCGCTGGCGCGGATCTGGCGCAGCACGTCGATCATCGCCGCCGTCTCGGTCGGGTTGAGGCCGGCGCACGGCTCGTCGGCCAGCAGCAGGTCGGCGCGGGTGGCGATGGCGCGGGCGATCTCGAGATGGCGCAGCTGGCCGACCGTCAGGCTGTTGGCCGGCTGGTCGGCGAGATGGGCGATCGAGGCCAGCGTCATGCCGCGCATGGTCGTCGCCGCGACGTCGCGCGCGCCCGCCTTGCCGAACAGGGCGCCGATGCGGACGTTCTCGGAGACGGTGAGCTCGCGGAACGGGCGGGCGATCTGGAAGGCGCGTGCGATGCCGAGCTCGGCGATCCGGTTGGTGGCGAGCCGCGTGATCCGCCGGTCGCGGAAGGTCACCTCGCCGGCGGTCGGAACGAGATAGCCGGTGACGAGGTTGAACAGGGTCGATTTGCCGGCGCCGTTGGGACCGATGATGCTGGTGATCGAGCCCGGCGCGATGGCGAACGAGACGTCGGCGATCGCCGCCAGGCCGCGAAAGCTCTTGGACAGGCGCTCGACCTGCAGGATCGGCGTTTCGCTCATTCGGCCGGCACCGCGCCCGTTCGCTTCCGGCGCTGCCGCCAGCCGCGCACCAGGCCGATGACGCCGCCCGGAGCGGCGAGCACCAGGAAC
Organism: Reyranella sp.; assembly: GCA_022844015.1. Lineage (GTDB taxonomy): Bacteria > Pseudomonadota > Alphaproteobacteria > Reyranellales > Reyranellaceae > Reyranella. The sequence goes on from JALHMO010000192.1 coordinate 5,944, forward strand.
GCGAGCAGGAGGCCGGTTGCGAACAGGTGGAAGTCGAGCAGGCGGCCCAGGATCACCTGGGTGATGAACACCAGCAGGAAGGCGCCGATCACCGGTCCGAACAAGGTGCCCATGCCCCCCAGCAGCGAATAGACGATCAGGTTCAGGTTGGTGTCGTTGCGGTAGACCGAATCGGTCGTGATGTAGCCCAGCGAATGGCCGTAGATCACGCCCATGATGCCGGTCAGGATGGCGCTGATCACGAACGCAGTGCGCTTGTAGCGCTCGGTCGGCACGCCCAGCATGCGCGCCGTGTCCTCGTCCTCGCGGATGCTGAGCAGGCCGGCGCCGAACCGGCTGTCGCGGATCTTCCAGGCGATCAGCAGCACGACGAGGCCGGCGACGAGGAACAGCTCGTAGAAGAAGATCGCCGGGTCGAGGCTGGCCGGCACGACGGTCGGGAAGGTGAGGCCCAGCGAGCCTTCGAAGAAGTCGACGTTGTTGGTGAGCTCGGCGCAGACGTTGCTGACGCCCAGCATGGCGATGGCGAAGAAGGTGCCGCGCAGGCGCAGCAAAGGGTAGGCGATGACGGCGGACAGCACGCCGCAGCAGGCGCCGCCGACCACGATCCCGATCGGCAGCAGCAGGGCGGGCGGCACGCCGCCGAGGCGCGTCTCGACCAGGCCGGCGGAGAAGGCGCCGACGCCGATGAAGGCCGCGTGGCCGAAGCTCGCATAGCCGGCGAAGCCGCCCAGGATGGCCCAGGCCACGCCGAGCCCTGCCGAGTAGAGCATCAGCTGCCCGACCCGGACGTAGAACGGCGGCAGCACCAGCGGCAGCGCGGCCAGCAGCAGCGCCACCGCCACGGTCAGCAGCATGAGGGAGGATGTCCGCGTCATCGGGAGGCGCTGAAGGCGTTGCCCAGCAAGCCGTTCGGCCGCACCAGCAGCAGTAGCACGAGCAGCAGGAACATGGTCACATTGGGAAAGGACGGTCCGATGTACTGGGCCGTCAGGGTGTTGACGACGCCGAGCAGCAGGCCACCGATCAGCGCGCCGGCCGGGCTGCCGACGCCGCCCAGCACGACCACCACGAAGGCATTCAGCGTCCACGTCGCCTCGTCGTGCGGCGAGAATGGCAGGATAATGCCGATGACGATGCCGGCGGCGCCGGCGAAGGCGGCCGACACGGCGAAGGTCAGCGCATAGACGTGGCGCACGTTGACGCCGCACAGCCTGGCCGCCAGCGTCTGCTGCGCCGTGGCGCGGATGACGCGGCCGAGGGCCGAGAATTTCAGCAGCGCGGCGAGACACGAGAGCAGCACCAGGCTCGCCAGCAGGGCGCTCACCCGCACCGCGTCGAAGGTCACGGCGCCGATCTTGAACGAGGCGAAGGCCCAGCCCGGCGTGATGTTCTTCATGTCGGGCGAGAACACCCAGATCATGACGTTCTGCAGCATCAGGGCGACGCCGAAGGTGAGCAGCATCGAGCCGATCGGCGAGCTGTCGACGGCGCGCTGGATCAGCAGGCGCTGGTAGACGTAGCCGACGCCGAACAGGGCTGCCATCACCAGCGGCATGGTGAGCAGCGGATCGACATGCAGCAGCTCGGTGAAGATCAGGGCGAGGTAGGCGCCGATCAGCACCAGGATGCCGTGGCTGAGGTTGATGACGTGCAGCACGCCGAAGATCAGCGAGAAGCCGACGGCGGCCAGGGCGTAGATGCCGCCCAGAACCATGCCGTCGGCCAACGTCTGCGCGATGAGATTCATGGAGGCAGGTTCAGGAAGGCAGGTTCATCGAGACAGCCTGCCCATCGGCGCAAACTCTGGTCAAAAAGCATGGCATGCGCTGGGCCTCACCTTGAGGAGCCACGCGAAGTGTGGCGTCTCGAAGGGGTGGCAACAGATCGGGTGCTGCGACACCGCGCTCTTCAGCGATCTCGTGTGTAGCCCATCCTTCGAGACGGCCGCGGAGTTTATCCCGAGGAACTCGAGGGGCGGCCTCCTCAGGATGAGGACTTTGTCGGTTCCGCCAAAGTCGGCGCTCAAGGGCCGGCTGCCCTGCATCACGCCTTCTTGTCCCATGCCGGCGCCGGGTAGACCGCCGCCGCCGAGGCGGCAGCCTTCGGGTACACGATCTCGAGCTTGCCCTTCTGGACCTGGCCGATCATGCCGCCCATCAGGATCTCGTCGCCGTCGCCCTCGGGCGTGAACTTGATGCGGCTGTAGAACGTCTCGTAGTCGGCGGCGGCCAGCGCATCGCGCACCGCTTCGGGCCTGGTGCTCTTGGCCGCCTGCATGGCGAGCACATAGGTCTCGATGCAGGCCGCCGCGCCGGCGACGTGGTAGGCGATCGGGCGGGTGAACTTGCTGCGATAGTACTCGGCGAACTTCCTCGAATCGCCGAAGAACTTGTCCTTGAACGGCACGTTCTCGTCCCAGTAGGTCGAGCAGAGCAGCGCCTCGGAATACTTGCCGAGAGCCTCGCGGAACGAGGCGAGCTGCGGTCCCAGGCCCTGGAACAGCAGCTTCACGTTGGTGCCGCTGGCGATCATCTGGCGCGCCACCAGGAGCGAGTTCTGGTCGTGCATGACGCACACCAGCAGGTCGGGCGTGTTGGCGCGCACCGAGCCCAGCACGCTCGACACGTCGGTCGGCTTGGCCGGCAGCTCGTAGCTGTCGATGCGCTTGAAGCCGGCCGCGTCGCAGGCCAGCCGCACGCCTTCGCCGGCGGTCTTGGAGAAGGCGTCGTTGGTGTAGATCACCGAGTAGGTCTGCGGCAGCGGCTCGAGCGTCTTGAACAGCGCCGCCGTCGCGGCGAACTGCCGGGTGGCGCGCGGAAACATGCCGAACACGAACTTGAGGCCGCGCGTGAAGATCGCGTCGGAGCCGCCGCCGGTCTGCACCATCGGCTTCTTCGCCCGCTCGGTGATCGCCGCGGTGGGCAGCACGATGTTGCTGCCGAACGAGCCGAGGAAGAGGTTGGTGCCCTCGTCGATCTGGCGCTGGATCAGCGTGGTGGCGCGCGCCGGGTCGCTGGCGTCGTCGAACAGCTTGAGCTCGATCCTGTACTTCTCGCCTGCGATCTCGACGCCGCCCAGCACGTCGTTCAGGTAGCTCGCGGCCGTGATGTAGCCGTTGTTGACGTTGAGCCCGGTCTCCGCCGCCGCGCCGGTGAGCGGCACCGAGCCGCCGATCACCAGGGTCTTGCCGGCCTGGGCCTCGGCCGAGCGGATGGCCGGCGCGGCGAGAGCGGCTGCCGCCAGCCCTCCCGTCCGCAGAACGTCGCGACGTCGCATGTGTTTCGATCCTCGGTGTCGATATCGGGTCAACGCGCGCAGTCTATTGCAAAACACGTGCCCTCGACGAAAGAGGCCCCACCATTCGCGCATGCCAGTTCCGCGTCATCGCCGGGAGCGCGCCGCGCGCTGACGCGTGCTGACTCTCTTCTCCTCCCCAGTTTCGCTGCTACGGAGTGAACACTCATGTTCCTCTCCGCCCGCGAAGCGGGGGGAGAGGCCAGGAGAGGTGGGTCATGGGTTGGTGCCCGCGAGGCGATCGATCTCCATCCAGACATCGATGGTGTCGCAACCACCCACCTCTCCTCCCCCACGCTTCGCGCGGGGCCCCTTCCTCTCCCCCCGCTTCGCGGGCGGAGAGGACTCATGTCTTCTCCCATTTCGGAGAGCCCGAACCTTGGATGTGTCCACTCCGTAGCCAGCGAAGCTGGGGAGGAGAAGTGAGCGCAAGTGCCTACGCATGGCGCGCTCCAGGCGAAGACCCGTCTCGAGTGATCAGCTGCGGACCTGGTGCTTCATCAGCTCGTCGCCGATCCGCCCGGTCAGGAACAGGCCGCACATGCGGTAGTCGCTGATCAGCGACCACAGCGGCGCCTGGAAGGTCGCCGGCCTGTTGCCCTCGACGAAGTAGTGGCTGAACCAGGCCGGGCCATAGCCGAAGAACGGCACCGCGATCAGCCACCACCAGCTCTGGGTCGCGATCGCCCAGACCAGCACCGCCGTCGAGGCGAGCGTCCCTGCATAGTGGATCGCGCGGGTGGCCGGCCTGGCATGCTCGCGCAGGTAAAACGGCCAGAACTCGGCATAGGTGCGATGGATGGCCATGCGACAATTCTACGACGAAACGGCGCTGTCGCCTACGACCGGTCAGTCCTTCGGCGCCGGTCCGAGCAGGTCCCATTTGTTGCCGGCGATGTCGAGGAACACGGCGACCTGTCCGTAGGCCTCCGTGCGCGGCGGTCTGGCGAAGGCGACCCCGGCCGCGACCATGCGTTCGCGGGTCGCTTCGAAGTCATCGACGCGGAGGAAGAAGCCGACGCGACCGGCGAACTGGTTGCCGACGATGCGCTCCTGTTCCTCTCCGTCCGCCCTGGCGATCAGAATTCCGGTCGCGGTGCCGGGCGGGCGCACGACCACCCACCGCTTCGGCCGTCCGTCATTGGTGAGCGAGGGGACGTCCTCGACCAGCTCGAAGCCGAGGATGCGGACGAAGAAGTCGATCGCCGGGTCGTACTCCTTCACGACGAGAGCGACGAGGTTCAGCTGCGACATGTCAGGGTGGTTCCGTCTTTCAGCCCAAGGCTCCCGACTTCCTGAGCCCGTCGATCTCGTCCGTGCCGTACCCTGCCTCGCGCAGGATCTCCTCGCTGTGCTCGCCCACCGTCGGCGGCGGGCCAGCCTTGCGTGGTTGGGCGAAGCCCAGGCGAATGGGATTGTTCACCGTGCGCGGGATCTCGGGGTTGTCGGTATCGGCGAAGATGCCGGCGTGGCGCGCCTGCTCGTCGTCGACCACGTCGGCCAGCCGGCCGATCACGCCGAAAGGAATGCCGGTGCCGGCAAAGGCCGTCTCCCACTCGGCATAGGTTCGCGCGGCGAAGATCGGCGCCAGCTCCTTGTGCAGCTCGAGCGCGCGCTCGCGGCGCTCGGCGCGGCTGCCGAAGCGCGGGTCCTCCAGCAGGTCGGGCCGGCCGATCGCCGTGCAGAGCGGCGCCCACAGCCGGTCGTCGCGCACCATCAGGAGCTGGAGCCAGCGATCGTCCCGGGTGCGGTAGAGGTTGGTCAGCGCGTTGCGCGGCTTGTCGGGCGACTGGCGCGGCGGCAGCCTGGCGCCGACCAGCGCACCCGCCGCCGACGTGCCGTTGGCCCACACGCCGTTGGCATAGAGCGAGGTGCCGACCCAGCAGCCCGTGCCGGTTCGGTCGCGCTGGCGCAGCCCCATCAGGATGGCGGCGACCAGGGTCATCGCCGTCGCGCGATCGCCTTGCGCCGGCAGCGACAGGCCGGGCGGGCCGTCCTCGTAGCGCGCCGCGTCGAGAATGCCGGAGCGGCCGAAATAGGCCGAGACGTCGAAGCCCGGCCGGTCGCGATCGGGGCCGCTCTCGCCGTAGCCGGTGAGCGAGCAGTAGACCAGGCGCGGATTGAGCGGCTGGACATCCTCCCAGCCGAGCCGCAGGCGCTCGCGCGCCGGCGGCGGGAAGTTCACGATCATGACGTCGGCCCGGCCGATCAGCCGCTCGAGCACGCCCCGCGCCTCGGCGTTCTTGAGGTCGAGCGCCAGCGAGCGCTTCAGCCTGCCGTCGAGCTGCCAGGGGAAATTGAGGTCGCTCGTGGGATAGCTCGCGTTGCGGAAGCTGTTGCGATGCGGGTCGCCGTCCGGCGGCTCGATCTTGATCACGTCGGCACCGAAATCGGCCAGCGTTGCGGCGGCGGCCGGTGCCGCGATGAACGAGCTGACGTCGAGGACGATCAGCCCGCTGAGGGGCAGCCCGCCGAGGGGCGGTTCGTCCGGCGACAGGTCCTCGCTCATCGGAGCGCGCCGCTCTGGCGCAGCCTGGCGATCTCGTCCCCGGACATCCCGAGCTCGCCCAGGATCTCGTCGCTGTGCTGGCCGAGCGCCGGCGACGGCCCGGCGATGCGCTGCTCGGCGAAGCCGAGGCGGATCGGGTTGGCGAGCGTGCGCGGCATGTCGGCGATCGCCGTCTCGACCACCGCGCCGCACGCCACCGCCTGCTCGTCGCCCGGCACGTCCTGCGGCCGGCTGATCACGCCGAAGGTGATGCCGTTGTCCGCCAGCGCCTTGCGCCAATGCTCGTAGTCGCGCTGCGCGAAGGCGTGCTTGAGGATGGCGGCGAGGTCGGCCGAATGCTGCCGCCGGTCGGCCTGGGTGACGAAGCGCGCGTCGTCGGCCAACTCGGGCTGGCCGATCGCCTGGCAGAGCGGCACCCACATCTTGTCCTCGCGCACGATGGTGAGCTGCAGCCAGCGATCGTCCGACGTGGTGTAGATGTTGCCCAGCGCCGAGCGCGGCCGCTCGGGCGGCGGGCGGTGCGGCAGGAAGGCGCCGACCAGGGCGGCCTGGGCAATGACGCCGCACGACCACAGGCCGTTGCCGAGCAGCGAGGTACCGACCCACGAGCCCTCGCCGGTCTTCATGCGATGGATCAGCGCCATCAGGATGGCCGAGACCAGGCCCATCGCCGTCGCGCGATCGCCCTGCGCAGGACCGGGCACGCCCGGTGGGCCGCCCTCGTAGCGCTGCGCGTCGAGGAGACCAGAGCGGGCGAAATAGGCGGTGGCGTCGAAGCCCGGCCGGTCGCGGTCGGGGCCGCTCTCGCCGTAGCCGGTCAGCGAGGCATAGATGAGCCGGGGGTTGACCGGCTTCACGTCCTCGTAGGCGAGCTTGAGCTTGTCGCGCACCGGCGGCGGGAAATTGCAGATCAGCACGTCGGACACGGCGATCAGCCGGTCGAGCGCGGCGCGTGCCTCGGGGAGCTTGAGGTCGAGCACCAGGGAGCGCTTGTTGCGCGAATCCATGTGCCAGGGATAGTTGACCTCGGATTTCGGGTAGTTCGACGAATCGTGCATGATCCGCCGGTTCGGGTCGCCGTCCGGCCCCTCGACCTTGATCACGTCGGCGCCCCAGTCGCCCAGCACGACGGCCGCCGCCGGGGCGGCGATGAATGAACTGATGTCCAGCACGCGCAGGCCTGCCAGCGGCAGGTCGGACTCGGTCATGTGTTGGTCCCCGAAAGAGATGTACCGGGCGCTATCGTTGCCGGCCCCGGGCGCGCGTCAAGTGCGGCGGCGAAAGCGCATTTCGTTTGGAGAGATGGTGAGGATGGTGTCATGACTTCGTCCTCCCTGGCTTCGCTGCCGGGGAGTGGACAATTCATGTTCCTCTCCCCCGCCCTCATGAGCGCGTTCGGCTCCGCCGAGCCGCACATAAGGGGGAGAGGCCAGGTGAGGGGGCTTCGAAGATCACCTGCAACCCCCTCACCCAACCTCTCCCCCTGGCGGGGGAGAGGAGCATGAAAGGGAGACGTGTCCGCTCCGTAGCAGCGAAGCTGGGGAGCGAAAACTTGGGGGAACACCGTGGCCAGGAAGCGCAAGCCAAATTTCATCGTCGTGCTGATTGACGATCTCAGGTTCGACGAGCTCGGCATCTGCGGCCACCCGTATATGAAGACGCCGCACATCGACCGGATCGGCCGCGAGGGCGCGATGTTCACGGCGGCGTTCCACACCACGCCGCTGTGCTCGCCCAACCGCGCCTCCATCGTCACCGGGCAGTACGCCAGCCGGCACGGCATCATCGACAACGTGGCGCGCGACGCGCACAGCCACCGCCTGCCCAACTACCACGCCATCCTGCAGCGGCTGGGCTACGAGACCGCCCATGTCGGCAAGTGGCACATGGGCAACTCAGGCATGCCGCGGCCGGGCTACGACCGCTGGGTGAGCTTCCCGGGCCACGGCTCGATCGTCGATCCGGTGCTCAATATCGACGGCGAGGAGCGCCAGCATGCGGGCTACATCACCGATCTCCTGAACGGGCATGCCGTCGAGTTCCTGCGCCGCAAGCGCCGCAAGCCGTTCGCCCTGTTCTTCGCCCACAAGGCGGTGCATCCAGACGCCTTCCAGGCGGCCGACGGCACGATCGATCTCAGCAAGGGCGGCTACCGGCCGGCGCCGCGCCATGCCGATCTCTACAAGGGCGCGCATTTCCCGCGCCGGCCCAACGCGCTGCCGCCGGCCAGGGTGGTGAAGGACAAGCCGGCCTGGACCGAGGCGTTCAAGCTCCGTGTCAACGAAGCCTCGCGCAAGGTGCTCGACGGCATCCAGGCCGGCAGCGACGAGGAGATCCGCCTGCGCGCCGCCATGATGGCCTCGGTCGACGAGGGCATGGGCGATGTGCTCGCGGC
>JALHMO010000193.1 GCA_022844015.1 Reyranella sp.
CCCCGACAAGCCGTCCATCGCAGTCCTGCCGTTCCAGAACATGAGCGGCGATCCCGAGCAGGAATACTTCGCCGACGGAATGGTCGAGGACATCATCACGGCCCTGTCGCGCAACAAGGGCCTGTTCGTCATCGCCCGGAACTCGAGCTTTGCCTACAAGGGAAAGTCCCCGGACATCCGGCAGGTCGGCCGCGAGCTGGGCGTGCGCTATGTGCTCGAGGGCAGCGTGCGCAAGGCCGGCAACCGAATCCGCATCACCGGGCAGCTCATCGAGGCGGCAAGCGGCGCGCACCTGTGGGCCGACCGCTTCGAGGGCGATCTGGAGGACATCTTCACCCTGCAGGACCAGTTCACCAGCCGCGTCATGGGTGGCATCGCTCCCTCGCTCGATTCGGCGGAAATGGAACGGGTCAAGCGCAAGACCACCAATCTTCGGGCCTACGACTGCTACTTCCGCAGCCTCGCGGCACTCTACCGGTTCTCGCGGGAGACCAACGAAGAGGCCCTGGCCTATGCACATCAGGCGGTGCTGCTCGATCCCGACTTCGCGCTCGGGCACATGGTGATCGCGAATGTCCTCGTTCAACGATGGTCCTTCGGATGGATCGTCGATCGCGCTGCCGAAGTGCAGGAGGCCGAGCGTGCGATCCGGCGCGCCCTCGATCTCGACCGGCGGGACGGGCAAGTCCTCGCCATCTGCGGCCAGGCCTCGATAATCATTCTGCGTCATCTCGAGGAGGGAGCCGGTCTGCTCGACGAGGCGGTCGCGGTCGACCCGAGCTCGGCTGCGGCGTGGACCTTCCACGCCAATGCCGAGATCGTGAGGAACGAGCCCGGGAAGGCAATCGCCGACCTCGAACGTGTCTTGCGCCTGAGCCCGCTCGCGCCCGGCAAATGGTACGCGCTCACGTTGATGGCCCGGGCGCACAATATGTCCGGCCGCCACGAGGAAGCCTTGCCCTATGCTGCTGCAGCCCTGCGCCTGCGACCCAATTTCCCGCATGCCCTGATCGAACGGGTGGTGGCGAACGCCCTGGCCGACCGCCTCGACGCGTCGCGGGAGGCCCTGGCCATCTTCCGGAAGACCCAGCCGGACGCCCGGATTTCAACCTACGCGCCCATTCATCTCCCTCCCGCCGGCATCCTGAAGTATCAGGCAGCTCTTCGCCTGGCTGGACTTTCCGAGTGAGTGCATCGCCTCGCACATCGTAAGGTACGGTCATCATCCTCGCTTGCGGATCGTCGAGAGCCGCCATTGCAGGGACGAGTGACACGATTGCACGCCCGCCAGCCGGGGTGATGGAGAGAAGGTCGATGCCGATACAGGTCAATGGTTTCGATTTCACCCGGGAGCCTCACGTCAACCCCGGCAATGACCTGGAATATCGGGTCTACGACGCCACGCAGGACAATAGCTACGACGTCCAGATACTGCTGGGCGCCGCCTACTTCGTCTTCAGCATGGCATCCCAGACCTGGGACAAGAGCGATACCATCGTCATCGATTCCAGCTCGCCAGGCTTCTTCGGCCCGGCGGGAACGCTCGAGAGCGGCGCCGGCGACGATACGCTGATCGCAGGCGGCGTGGCGCCGTCGTCCGCTCCGGTCCGGTTCTTCGGCGGCGCCGGGGACGACAAGATCAACCCTGCCTCGCTCGTCGACACGGAGTTCGTCGTCCAGACGGAAGCCTACGGAGGCTCGGGCAACGACACCTTCCAGGGCGGCTCGTTCGACGACACCTTCTACGGCGACACGGCGGACAGCTTCACGGGCCAGCCGCTCATCGCCTCCGTCACCTTCGCGCCGTACGATTCGAGCAACGACGGCGACGACAAGCTCTCCGGCATGGGCGGCAAGGACACGCTCCACGGCAACGGCGGCAACGACGAGCTGTTCGGCGGCAATGGCGCCGATACGCTGGATGGCGGCGCGGGAGCCGATTTCCTGTACGGCGGTCGCCGCGGCCTCGGCAACCTCGACATCCTGGCCGGCGGCTCCGGCGCCGACTCGTTCCTGCTGAGCTATCGCCACGATGCCTCGGACGACGGCAGCTCGTTCTGGGGCGGCTTCGCCGACTAGCTGTTCGCGAACATGGCCGACCGGGCGGTTCGCGCCGCCCTGGTGAACGCCGTCGGCGATGCGGCCAAGACGGTGCTGGGCGGCTTCCTGGCCGGCGCGCTGGCGAGCCCCGAAGGCGACTTCGTCGAGCTGTTCATCGAGTTCATCGAGGATCTCCTGAAGTCGCCCAAGCCTGCGGAGCCCCAGGACGTGATGGTCGTGACGGATTTCGATCCGCGCGAGGACATCCTGATGCTGCCGATGGAGAAGGATCCCGACCATTCGCTGACCGCCCAGGTCGTGCGCGCCGAGGTCGTCCCGGGCGTGAACACCGACGGCCGCAAGTGGGTCCTCCAGTTCTCGCAGGCCGACACGACCTATGCCTTCGTCATGCTCGACGATGGCTTCATGACCGACATGGGGCTTTCGGGGACCGGCGACGACACCAAGCAGATCCTCGACAACATCGTGGGCTTCGCCTCCGGGCTGAAGGCCGGCAGCGACGGCAAGGTCGGCTTCACCAACCTGGTGTCATCCGAGATCAGCGAGACGCTGCCCAACGGCGGCTTCCAGCCGGTCGATGCGTCGGTGCCCTTCGACACGCTGATCCAGCTCTACGGCGCGGTCGGCGGCATGGTCGTCGTGCAGGGCTCGCCCCTGCTGGCCGGCACCAACTTCAGCGATGCGCTGACCACCAACACGAAGATGAGCGCGCCCGAGACGATCGAGGATCTCTCGACCACGAGCGCCTTCATCCACGGCTTCGGCGGCGCCGACCTGATCTACGGCACGGCGACGGCGGATACGCTGTTCGGCGACGACGGCGACGACATCCTCTACAGCTTCGTCAGCACCCTGGATTCCGCCACGAAGGCCGACCCGGAAAGCATCTCCGGCGGCGCCGGCAACGACATCCTCTACGCCGGTGGCTCGGCGGGAAGCTTCGATGGCGGAAGCGGCACCGACACTTTCGCCGTGCTGTACAACCCGAGCTACGCCAGCCCGATGCAGCTGGAAGTCGACCTGGTGCTGCAATACGCGGCGGAGAAGGCGCCCACCAGCACCACCGCGCCGGTCGGCAACGCGCCGTTCGATCCGGGCTCGGTTGCCAACAGCTACACCCTGGCCGGCATCGAGAATGTCATCGGCGGGCCGCTCAACGACTGGCTGCGCGCCGCCTCCGGCTCGGTGCTCGAGGGCGGCCCCGGCGCGGACTACCTCGACGTCGAGGCCGGCGGGGTTACCCTGAGCTACGCCGGCTCGGCCGACGGCGTCAGCGTGCAGGTCTACAAGTATCATGCGGAGTCGGCGGGCGGCGACGCCCAGGGCGACGTCGTCGGCATGACTGGCGCGCAGAATGTCGTCGAGCTGATCGGGTCGCCGGCCGGCGACACGCTCGGCGCCTACAATGCGCTCGGCCACAAGGGCGTGTACCGCATGCAGGGTGGCACCGGCGCCGACGTGTTCCAGCTGCTGGGCGTCGACGTCTGGGGGCTTTACGGTCTCGCCGATTTTTCCCAGGCCGAGCACGACCTGATCGACGTCAGCGGCCTCGGGGCGACCTCGTTCGCCCAGATCGACGTCGTCGGGGACAATTTCTTCTTCGTGGAAGACTCGAGCGGCCGCGACATTGCCCTCGTGGGCTTGCAGGGCTTCAGCGGAACGCTCGACGCCGCCGACTTCGTGTTCGCCACGGGCGAGACCGGAACCGCGTGGGACGACGCCTACGTCGTTGGGCAGGGCCGGGCACTGACGGCCGATGCAAGCGCGAGCGTGCTGGTGAACGACCAGGGCTTTGCCGCGGCGTCGCTGCTGCGTGGTCCGGCGCACGGCACCGTGCAGCTCGCCGCCGACGGCAGCTTCAGCTACACGCCGGACCCCGGCTTCTCGGGAATCGACAGCTTCGCCTACCACGCCACCAACGCCGGAAGCCGCGCCGACGGGCAGGCGCTGATCTACGTCGTGCCGACGCTCGGCGGCACGGTCGACCTGCTGGCGCTGACCCCGGAGCAGCAGATCGCGGCGACCTACGTGGCGTTCCTCGATCGCGCCGCCGATGCGACGGGCTTCGCCTACTGGCTGGCCGAGCTCGAGGCGGGGCAGCCGGTGCACGGCGCGCCGGCCGTGCTGGCGAGCATCGCGAGCTCGTTCGCGATCAGCGCCGAGGCCACGGCGCTGTATCCCCTCCTGGCCGATCCGGCCGGCGCCAGCGACGCCGAGATCGGCGCCTTCATCGGCAGCGTCTACGACAACCTGTTCGGTCGCGCGCCGGATTCCGGCGGGCTCGTCTACTGGAGCCAGCAGACCCGACAGGCGATCGCTGCCGGCGGGGACGTTGGCGCCGTGCTGCTCGACATCATCGGCGGGACGTCGTCCGCCGGCGCCGACCTGCAGACCCTGATCGGCAAGATCGCGGTGGGACTGGAGCTCGTCCGCCAGCAGGACCTGCAGCAGACCTTCTGGCAGGACGCGACCGACCGGCCCGCCGCGGTCGCCCTGCTGCAGGGCGTCACCGCCGACCCGCACTCGGTGTTGCTCGGCCTCAAGCTCGCCGACCAGCTGGTAGCGGACCACATCTGAGCCGGCGCCGCGACGCGCCGATGGGACGGACCGATCGAGGCCTGCCGCCGTCTGCGCGCCGTTCGCAGGCCGCCGACCCGACGCCTTTCCCTTCACCTACGCCGACACGACCGAACTGCTGAGTGGCGCCCGCGACCGCCAAGCGCCGCCCGCTACTCCGCCGCCCTCGGCAGCACCTTCTCCTCGGCCACGCCGGCGAACCGCCGCAGCGCCTCGGCCATGCGCTCGCGGCCGCTGACGGCGGTCGCGATCACTTCGACCATGGTGAAGGAGGAGTGGAAGTGGCCGGGCGCCTGCAACTGCTCGACCGCCACGCCCGCTGCCGCCATCGCATCGGCGTAGGCGATGCCCTCGTCGCGCAGCGGGTCGAACTCGGCGGTGACGACGAACGCCGGCGGCAGGCTCGCGAGCGTGCCCTTGAGCGGCGAGACGCGCGGATCGACGCGCTCGGCGGGCGAGCAATAGAGATCCCAGAACCAGTGCATCAGCCCGCGCGTCAGGAAATAGCCGGTTGCGTTCTCGGTGAACGAGGGCCGGTCGAAGGTCGTGCCGTCGGTGACGGGACAGACCAGCAGCTGCCCCGCGACCTGCGGCCCGCCGCGGTCGCGCGCCAGCTGGCAGGTCACGGCAGCGATGTTGCCGCCGGCGCTCCAGCCAGCGACCAGCAGAGGTCCCGGCCGGCCGCCCAGCTCCGATGCGTGCGCGGCCACCCAGCGGAGTGCGGCGTAGCCATCCTCTGGCGCCGCGGGGAAGCGATGCTCGGGCGCGTGGCGGTAATCGACGCTCACCACGATCATGCCGCTCCGCCGGCAGAGATCGCGGCAGAACGGATCGTCCGATGTCGCGTCGCCCAGCACCCAGCCGCCGCCATGGTAGTAGACGACGATCGGATGCGGCCCCGGCGTCGCCGGCCGGTAGAGCCGCCACGCCCGCGCGGCGCCGTCGGCGCCCGGGAACGTGCCGTCCAGGATCTCGCCGACCGGCCGGCCGGCGGGACGCGTCGCGTTGAACTGGGCGACGAAGGCGCGCGCGCCGGCGGCGCCCATCGATTCGATCGGGGGCAGATTCAGGTCGGCCAGCATGCCCAGCACGAGGCGCACGTCGGGCTGCAGACGCACGATCTCGCCGTCGTTGCACTGCGCCTTGCCGCCCGGCCCACCAAGCCGGAAGCCCAACATGCCGCGCGCCACCACGTCGTCGCAGATCGTGCGGTAGGGACCGACGCCGCCGGTATAGGGCATCACGCCCTGCGCCTTGCCGGGCACATTGGCGCCCGTGTACCAGGTGTTGGCCAGGCGATGCAGCGACAGCGCCGTGCAGTCGGCGAGATGGCGCCGCCAGCCGGCCTGCGCCGTCGCCGTCGCCTCGATCGTGGTGAATCCACCCTCGCGCATGCCGATCAGCCGGTCGACCACCCAATCGACATGCTGCTCGATCGATACCGACATGTTCGACAGCACCGACGGGCTGCCCGGCCCGGTGATCAGGAACAGGTTGGGGAAGCCCGCCACGGTGAGGCCGAGATACGTCTGCGGCCCGTCCGCCCACAGCGCGTCGATCGACTGGCCGCCGCGGCCGGTGATCGGATGCACCGCCAGGATTGCGCCGGTCATGGCGTCGAAGCCGGTGGCGAACACGATGGCGTCTGCGTCGATCGTGCGCCGCGCCGTGCGGATGCCGTGCGCGGTGATCGCCTCGATCGGCTCCTGCCGCAGGTTGACCAGGCCGACGCTGGGCTTGTTGAAGGTGGCGTAGTAGTTGGTCTCGAGGCACGGCCGCTTGGAGCCGAACGGATGGTCGCGCGGCGTCAGCGCCTCCGCCGTCGCCGGGTCCTTCACCACTGAGCGGATGTAGCCGCGCAGATGGTCGGCGGCGAGCGCGTTGCCCGCGAGATCGCCGCCCTGGTCGGCCCACAGTTGGGACAGCATGACCACGAGATCGCCCGCCGCCAGCGCCTCCTCGAAGCGCCGCCGCCGCTCGTCCTCGCTCAACTGCCAGCTGAACTCGGTGGCGCGCGGCAGCGGCACGCCGGAGAGCGACAGCCGCGCCTGCTGCCGGTAGGCCGCGAGATCGGCCACCAGCGGCGCCACGCGATGCTCGGGCCGCGGGCCGTTGTGCGCCGGGAAGGCGAAGTTGGGCGTGCGCTGGAACACCGTGAGATGCGCCGCCTGCTCGGCGATCAGTGGAATCGCCTGGATGCCCGACGATCCGGTGCCGATCACCGCCACGCGCTTGCCGGTGAAGTCGACGCCCTCGTGCGGCCAACGCCCGGTGACGTAGACCTCGCCCTCGAACGACGCGACGCCGTCGATATCCGGCGGCTTGGGCTCGGAGAGGCAGCCGCTCGCCATGACGTAGCAGCGGCACGACACCGATGGCCCGGCGCTGGTGGTGAGCAGCCAGCGCCCGGTCGCCTCGTTCCAGCGCGCCGACGTCACCCGCGTGCCGAAGCGGATGTCGCGCCTGAGGTCGTAGCGGTCGGCGACGAAGCCGAGATAGCGCAGGATCTCGGGCTGGGTGGCGTACTTCTCCGACCACTGCCACGCCGCCTCGAGCGCCGGATCGAAGGTGAAGCTGTAGTCGGTCGTCTGGATGTCGCAGCGCGCGCCGGGATAGCGGTTCCAGTACCAGGTGCCGCCGACATCGTCGCCCGCCTCCAGCCCTTGCGCCGTGAAGCCCGCCTGGCGGAGCCGATGCAGCAGGTAGAGGCCGGCGAAGCCTGCGCCGACCACGGCGATGTCGACATGCTGCACGCCGTGGGCGCTGCTGGTGGCGATCGCGTCCGAAGCTTTCGCTGCCTGGGGCATGGCGGCTCCTCCCTGTCTTGTGATGGCCCGACTATGCCGGCCTTTGCCGGTGCCGTCGACCGGCGGACCGGAAGGCGACACGCTCACCACTTCGTTATCCAGAGCGGCCCGGGTCTGCCCGCGCTCGCGCACTGTTCAATAGGGGACAGACGCCAACCGGGCCCTGGCCTAGTCTGCAGGGCGCGCGAGCAGGCGACCCATGCATCTCATGGCCGGGAGCGCGCCACTCCGTGGCGTTCATGGCCTTCTGGTCTCGTCAGAGCATGAGCGCCACGGAGTGGCGCGCTCCCGGCCATGAGGGTCCGCTGATCGTGCCACCGACAGATCTGGATCCATTGCACCGCCGCGGCGGTCGATGTCCCCCAATCACAAGCGCCGATCTCGCCGATTGCAAGAAGGAGAGAGATGAATGAACGCCGCGCCCGAAAGATCGACTTTCGAGCTGATCCTGATCAAGCCGACGCACTACGACGACGACGGCTATCCGATCACCTGGCTGCGTTCGCACATTCCGTCCAATTCCCTGGCCGCGCTCTATGGGCTGGCCGACGATTGCCGCCGCCGCCAGGTGCTCGGCCCGGGCGTCGACATCGTCACGTGGCCGTTCGACGAGACCAACACGCGCATTCGTCCCGGACGCATCATCGCCGATCTCGAGCGCCGCAGGGCCAAGGCCCTGATCTGCCTGGTCGGCGTGCAGACCAACCAGTTTCCCCGCGCCGTCGATCTCGCGCGTCCGTTCATCGAGGCCGGCTTTCCCGTGGCGCTGGGCGGCTTCCATGTCTCCGGCTGCCTGTCGATGCTGCCGGTGGTGCCGCCCGAGATCCAGGACGCGATGGACATGGGCATCTCGATGTTCGCCGGCGAGGCCGAGGAAGGCCGGCTCGACGCCGTGCTGCAGGACGCGTGGAACGGCACCTTGAAGCCGCTCTACAACTACATGGATGACCTGCCGGGCCTGGAGGGAACGCCCACGCCCAGCCTGCCGCCGGCCGCCCTGGCACGCAACGAAGGCGGCATGTCGAGCTTCGACCTCGGACGCGGCTGCCCGTTCCAGTGCTCGTTCTGCACCATCATCAACGTGCAGGGCCGCAAGAGCCGGTTTCGCAGCGCCGACGACCTCGAGGCCATCATCCGCGAGAACTACCGGCAGGGCATCACCGCGTTCTTCATCAGCGACGACAACATGGCCCGCAACAAGCACTGGGAGGCTTTCTTCGACCGGCTGATCGAGCTCAAGGAGAACGAGGGCATCGCGGTGGCCCTGATCATCCAGGTCGACACCCAGTGCCATCGCATCGCCAACTTCATACACAAGGCCCGCTGGGCCGGCGTCTATCGCGTCTTCATCGGGCTGGAGAACGTCAACCCGGACAATCTGCTGGCCGCCAAGAAGCGCCAGAACAAGATCACCGACTACCGCAGGATGCTGCAGGCCTGGCACGCCAGCGGGGCCTCGACCTGGGCCGGCTACATTCTCGGCTTCCCGGGCGATACGCGCCAATCGATCCTGCGCGACATGGAGATCATCAAGCAGGAGCTGCCGCTCGACATCCTCGAGCTGTTCATTCTCACCCCGCTGCCCGGCTCCGAGGATCACCAGACCCTGTGGAAGCAGGGCGTCTGGATGGACCCCGACCTCAACAAGTACGACGTGCATCACCGCGTCGTCCATCACCCCAGGATGAGCGATGCCGAGCTCGAGCAGACCTATCGCGATGCCTGGCGGGCCTATTACACGCCTGAGCACATCGAGACGGTGGCGCGCCGTCACGGCTCTATCCCCGGCCGCAACCCGGTCGAGCCCGTCCGCTTCATGACCATGTTCAAGATCATGTTCGAGGCCGAGGGCATCCATCCGCTGGAAGGCGGCATCCTGCGCCTCAAGTACCGCCGCGATCGCCGCTCCGGCCTGAAGCTCGAGCCGAGCGGCGTCTTCCACGGCAGGCTGGCCGTCGAGACGTGCCGCAAGCTCGCGATCTATGCCCGGCTGGCCTGGCAAGGCTGGCGCATCGGCCGCAAGGTCAGGAACGACCCCCAGCGCCACGCATACACGGACCTCGCATTGTCGCCGGTGATCGATGTCGAGATGGATCAGCTCGCGCTGTTCGCCAGCACCGCCGGCGGTGGCGCGGCCGTCGTCAAGAAGCGCGGCGAGGACCTTGCCCGCGCCCGGATCGCGGCCGGAACGCCGAAGAGCTTGCCGCGGCCGATCGTGGCCGCCGCCGAGTAACGCCGGATTCATGGTCTTCCGGACCGCGGGCGTCTCCTCTGTCATCCTGCGCAAGGCGCTTGCGGAGCAGGCGCCGCAAGCGAAGGATCTCATCGCCAGAACTTTCAAGGCACTGCGATGGCGAGCGGCGATGAGGTCCTTCGCTGCGCTCAGGACGACAGAAGGATCCGAGCCGATGAAACCAGCGTCGAAAGTCCTTCAACGCAAGTTGACATCGCTCTAGTCGTGCAGGACGACGCTCAGCAGCGAGCTGTGGACCTTCAGGTCGCCGTTGTACTCGATGAAGCCCATCTTGCGGAACTTGTTCATGAAGGCGTTCACGCGCGGGCGGGTGGTGCCGATGATCTCGGCCAGCGTCTCCTGGCTGATCTTCGGGATGATCTGTTGCGGTGCGCCTTCCTTGCCCAGGTTGGACAGCAGGAGAAGCGTCCGGGCCAGGCGCTTTTCGCTGGAGTTGAACAGCTGGTCGACGAGATCCTCCTCGACGCGGCTGTTGCGGGTCAGCAGGTGCGCCATGAAGTATTCCCCGAAGGCAGGCTCGGTGTGCAGAACGCGAACCATCTCGGCTTTCGCGAGCCGCATGACCTCGCTCTTGGCGACGGCCTTGGCGGTCGCCAGACGCCGCGGCTGGCCGATCAGGCAGCCTTCGCCGAAGAACTCGCCCGGCTTCAGGATTGCGATCACCGCTTCGCGGCCCTGCGTCGAGGTGACCACGACCTTGATCGCGCCCCGGCGAACGTAATAGACGGCGTCGGCGGGGCTTCCTTGCTGGAAGACGATGTCGTCCCTGGCAAGGATGGAAATTTTCCTTCCGTGATTGACGGTGGCGAGAAATGCCTCCGTATCGAAGGTCGCCTTAGCTTTGCGCGCCATTCGTACTCTCGTCCATTTACTGCCGGAAAGTATTCCGGAGCCGTGGGTCGCTTCAAGAGGGGTGAACAGCCCCGGCCAGGGACACTCCAAGACCCCTTTGTCTACCGGCGGGGCGGGAATCCCGGCGGCGGCACATCGATGGCGCGGGACCGGCATGCCCGGTAGGATCGGGGCGCATTGCGGATGGAGCCCTGACCTTGAGCTTGGCCGGCGTACGCGTGTTCATCGTCGAGGACGAGGTTCTGATCCTCGACACCCTGCAGGACATGCTCGAGGATCTGGGCTGCACGATGGCCGGAAGCGCCATCCAGCTCGATGACGCCCTCGTCCAGGCCGGCGCGCTCGCCATCGACATCGCGATCCTCGACGTCAACGTCGCGGGCAAGCGGATCGATCCTGTGGCCGACCTGCTGGCGAGCCGCGGCGTCCCGTTCTTCTTCACCACCGGCTACGGCCGCGGGTCGCTCGCCGCGCGGCACCAGGAGCGCGTGGTCGTGACCAAGCCCTACAAGAAGGCCGACATCGCGGCGGCGCTCGCCGCCATCCTTCCGGCATGACGGCACAGCCCGATCCGGACATCCCCGGGGCGAGCAGGGGGCACACGGCGGCGGCCCATCTGGTTCTTCTTGCCCTGATCGTGGCGGTGCCCCTGCTGCTGCTGGTCGGCATCCTGCTTTACCGCTCCACGACATTGGAGACCGGGCAGATCGAGCGGCGCATCGGCCAGGTCCTGGAGGCCTTGAGCGCCGACATCGACCGCGACATCGACCGGCGCATCGCCGTCCTGGAGACGCTGTCCACCTCGCCGCTGCTGGCCGCCGAGGATTGGCCGGCCTTCCACGCCCAGGCGAAGGAAGCGCTGCGTGGGCGGGCGTATCTGGTGCTGATCGACCCCGAGGGCCGCCAGCTGGTCAACACCTATGTGCCCTACGGCGCGGCGCCGAGGATTGCGGGCAATCCCGCGACGCACGAGGCGATGCGCCGGGAGCCCCGGCCGTACGTGTCGGATCTGTTCACCAGCCTGGTCATGCAGCAACCGGTGTACGGCATTTCCATCCCTGTGATGCGCGGCGAGAAGGTGCGGTTCGTCATGAGCCTCGGCCTGGTGCCCGACGATCTGCGCACCTTGCTGCACGGCGAGAGCCTGCCGCCGGAATGGTCGGCCGTCGTATGGGACGGCAGGGGCATCATCATGGCGGGGACGCGCGACCAGGCGAGGCTGGTGGGCACGGCCGCGCCGCAGCGCCTGGTCCGGCTGCCGCAGGGCACGGTGACGCGAACCTCCGATGCCGACGGGGACGAGGTCCTGATGGCCGTCGGTCGCGGCAACCGCGCGGGCTGGACGATCGCCGTCGCCTTTCCGGCGATCCTGGTCGACCGGCAGGTGCAGCATTCCCTGATGATCTGGGGCACCACCATCCTGCTGGTCGTCGGCCTGGCGATCGGCATGGCCTTCCTGTTCGGTCGCGCGCTCACCCGTCCGCTCGCCGAGGCGACCGCGGCGGCGCGCGCGCTGGGACGCGGCCAGCCGTTTACTCTCCACCCTTCGGCGATTCGCGAGGTCAATGCGGTGGGCGATGCGCTGCGGCGCGCCCGGAGCGACATCGAGCAGGGCTCGGCCGCCGTGCGCCGCAGCGAGGAGCAGCTGCGCACCGCGGCGGAGGCCGCGCAGTTCGGCGCCCACGAGTACGACGTCGCGAACGACCGCGCGCTGCGCTCGCCGCAATTCCTGAGGATCCTGGGCGCCGATCCGGCCGAGGCGTCGGCGAGCTTCGACTCGGGCCTCGATTTCGTCCATGCCGACGATCGCGAAGCCACCCGGCGGCGCAAGCGGCAGATCCTCGACGGCACCGACGAGCGCTATCAGCTCGAGTACCGCATCCGCCGGCGCGACGGCCAGGTACGCTGGGTGATGGATCGCGGGCAGGTCATCCGCGACGAAGCGGGCAGGGCGCTGCGCATCGTCGGCGTCGTTCTCGACATCACCGACATCAAGGAGGCCGAGCAGCGCCAGTCCCTGCTGTTCGACGAGCTGAACCACCGGGTGAAGAACACCCTGGCGATCGTGCAGGCGCTGGCGCACCAGACCTTACGGACCAAGGCCGATCCGCGAGAGTTCGCCGAGGCGTTCGCCGACCGGCTCGACTCGCTTTCGCGCGCACACACCCTGCTGACCAGCGACTCGTGGCGCGGTGCCTCGCTGAAAGACATCGTGTCGACCGCCCTGGCGGCATTCGTCGACGAGGGCCTGGCGATCGACATCGCGGGCGAGCCGGTGCTGATTCCCGCCAACGCCACCATCACGCTCTGCCTCATGCTGCACGAGCTCGCCACCAATGCCGCCAAGTACGGCGCGCTGTCAGTCGCCGGCGGCAGGCTGTCGATCGCCTGGACGGTCGGCCCATCCGGCGCGGGCACCATGGTCGACCTGCAGTGGCGGGAGGAGAACGGGCCGCCCGTCGTGCCGCCGACGAAGCGGGGCTTCGGCTCGCGCCTGCTCGCCGGCAGCGCCCGTCAGCTCGGCGCCGAGCTCGAGACCGACTATGCGCCGCAGGGTTTCCGCTGCCGCTTGCGCTTCGCCGTCGCCCGAGGCGAAGTGCCGGGCGCGTCGGCGTGACGGCGGCGCGGCACCGCCGTCGACGGACCGCAGCGACACTCTGGCAGATCACCGGGTGTTTACCGCTCGTCCGCGCTGTGCGAGGCTGGTGTCCCCATCAACATTGAAAGGAGGTGATCCCGTGAATCTACCCAAAGCGACACCGGCGACCTTTGCAGTCACCGCCAACGGGATCGTTCCTGACTTGGCTCGAGGCTGCCCGTAACGGGTCGACGGCAGTCGGCACAAAGCCGCCTACGGGCGGCTTTGTTGTGTCTGGGGTCTGGCGGGCGGCGAAGCCGCGCGCCGCATCGACCCCATTGGCGCCACCCTGGCCGGGAGCACATCGCTCATGAGCGCCTTGCTCTCCCCCGCCAGGGCAGCGCACTCGCATATGGCAGATAGTACCGTCATCCCGACCGTAGCCGAGCGCAGCGAGGCGCAGTGGAGGGACCTTTCTTCTTGCGGCATCAGCAAGAAAGGTCCCTCGACTGCTCCGCCAATGGCGCTGCAAGCAGCGCCTGATCGGGCGGCTCCGCTCGGGATGACGGTGCTTTTGCCACATGCGAGTGCGCTGCCCCTGGCGGGGGAGAGGGGCATAAGAAGATGTGTCCACTCCGCAACAACGACGCCGGGGAGACCCCCAGCACGCCGGCGCGCACCACGATGCTGAGAAAATGGTGGCGCTGCGAGAGGGAAGCTCATGGCTGGGAGCGCGCCACTGGTGGCGGAGTAAACTCCGCCAAAGTGGCGCTCTTCTTGTGATTCCACATCCCATGAGCGCCACTGGTGGCGGAGTTTACTCCGCCACCAGTGGCGCGCTCCCAGCGCATTTTCATAGGAGTTCCCCACCGGCCCGAGGGCCGACCCGCCGTGTCAAGAAACTGGCGGCAAGCCGCCAGT
>JALHMO010000194.1 GCA_022844015.1 Reyranella sp.
GTGACGATGCACGGGCCGATCGGCGCGAAGGTGTCGCGCGACTTCATCTGGAAGAACACGTTGCCCGGCGGCGGCAGGCCGCGCGCCGAGCCGTCGATGAAGCAGGTGTAGCCGAAAACGTGCTTCATCGCGTCGGCCTGGGAAACGCGCGTCGCCGGCTTGCCGATGATCAGCGCAAGCTCGGCCTCGCCCTCGAAGATCGAGGCCGGCACGTCGGGCAGCACCATGGTGTCGCCGTCGCCGATCACCGCGGTCGCCGCCTTGTGGAAGGCGTTGATCTGCGGCTTCTCCTTCAGCGTGCCGTCCTCCATGTAGTTCACCGCCATGCAGACGATGTTGCCGGGCCGCGGCACCGGCGGGCGGAGCCTGACGCTCTTCAGCGGCACACCGGTGCCGGTCTGGGCCGCCTTCGCCACCTTGTCCTTCCAGGCGTCCCATCCGGCGATCAGGCCGATGATCAGGTCGCGCGCATCGAGGTGCGGGATGCCCTTCACCGCGTCCGTCACGTCGACGACGCCGTCGCCGCTGATGACGCCCAGGCGGTAGTCGTTGAAATAGCAGAGCTTCACTTCTTCTCTCCCTCGTCCAGTACTTGCTTGGCCACGTTCGCAGCCGACATCGCCGTCGGCCATCCCGAATAGAATGCGAGATGGGTGATCATCTCGATCAGTTCCTCCTTCTTTACACCGTTGTTGATCGCCCGGGTGAAATGCCCGACCTGCTGCTCGGTGCGGTTGAGCGCTACCAGGGCTGCACAGGTAATGAGGCTGCGGTCCCGCTTCGAGAGACCGGGTCGCTCCCAGACATCGCCGAACAGCACATTGTCCGTAAGGTCGATCAGCTTGGGGGCAAAGGCGCGCAGACGATCACGGGGGTTCTGGGGCGGGCTCGACATGGTCTCTTCTCCTTTTCAATCAGCGGTCGACGGGCTAGTTTTCGGGTGAATTGTCGGAGGAAATGATGACGGTCATCAAGGTCGCAGACTTCGCCTTCCCGCGCATGGAGGCGCCGGATCTCGATGCGATGGAGGAATTCCTCACCCATTTCGGCATGGTGCGCGCCGAGCGCACACCTGATGCGCTTTACATGCGCGGCGCCGACTCCCATCACCATCTCCACGTCGCCCACAAGGGCGGCACCAGGTTCATCGGCTTCGCTTATCACACGCCCGACGAGGACGACCTGAAGCGGCTGGCCAAGATGCCCGGCGCCTCGGGCATCGAGACCATCAACGAGCCGGGCGGCGGCAAGCGCGTCCGCCTGACCGAGCCCAACGGCTACCAGGTCGAGGTCATCGCCGGCATGCAGTCGGTCACACCGCTCAAGATCGATCGCGACCTCGTCAACACCGGTAGCGAGCCGCACCGGCGGGCCGGCCGGGTGATGCGCCTCACCAAGTCGCCGACCACGATCCAGCGCATCGGCCACGGCGTGTTGTCGACGCCCAAGGTCAAGGAGACCACGGCGTGGTTCCGCGAGACGCTGGGCTTCGTCCGCTCCGACGATGTCTATGCCGGTGACAAGGAGAACATCATCGGCGCCTTCAGCCGCCTCGACCGCGGCGAGGACTATGTCGACCATCACGTGCTGTTCTGCGTGCACAACCAGAAGACCGGCCTCAACCACGTCTCCTACGAGGCCCAGGACATCGACGCCGTCTTCCAGGACCACGAGTACATCAAGCGGCTCGGCAAGTACGACCACATGTGGGGCATCGGCCGCCATCTGCTGGGCAGCCAGGTCTACGACTACTGGTCCGACCCGTGGGGCCGAGTGCACGAGCGCTGGGCCGACACCGACCGCCTGAACGCCGCCAACGGCGGCAACCTGATCAGCGCCGAGGACGGCCTCAGGTCGCAGTGGGGCGACCGTCCGCCGGAGCGGTTCATGGGGCATGCGAGCCCGTAGCTCGTGTTCCTAGTAAGAAACTGGCGGCTTGCCGCCAGTTTCTTGACACGGCGGGTCGGCCCTCGGGCCGGTGGGGAACTCCTATGAAGATCGGGGCGGGTACCGCCACGATCTTCCCTGCATCGTGGTGCGCGCCGGCGTTGCTTGAAGGACGCTCATGGCCGGGAGCGCGCAACTCCGTGGCGCTCATGCTCTTCGTACGGTCGGCAGCCTGAACGACCGCCATGAGCGCCACGGAGTTGCGCGCTCCCGGCACGCCTCGACTGCGGCACATTTTCATGGAAGGAGAATGCCCCCCTAACCCGCCTTGAGCTTGTCCGGCAAGCGCTCCTCGTTGCCGAGCGCGACACGGCGGACGCCCTCGCTGTCGGGGCTCGCGGGAAAGCCTGTCTTGGCGCGCGGCGCCGGCGCCTCGACCACCTTGTTGGACAGACGCCCCACCCCGCTCACCTCGATCTCGATCGTGTCGCCGACCTCGAGCGGTCGCGAGTTGGCCGGCGTGCCCGTCAGGAGAATGTCGCCCGGCAGAAAGGTCATGTGGCGGGCGAGGTCGGCGATCAGGTAGCCACAGTCGAAGATCTGCTCGCTGATGGCGCCCTCCTGCACCATCCGGCCGTTCTTGTAGCTGCGCAAGGTCGACTGGCGCACGTCGACGCCCGACACCAGGCCGGGCCCGATCGGGCAGAAGCCGTCCATGCCCTTCACGCGCAGCATGGAGCCGGCATCGGTGTCGCGAAAATCGTGGCAGCCGAAATCGTTCGCCGGCGCGAAGCCGGCGATGCAATCCCACGCCTCCTCGGCGGTCACGTTCCTGGTGACGCGGCCGAACACGACGGCCATCTCGCCCTCGTAGTTGACGTACCTGTAGCCCTGCGGCCGAACCAGCTCGCCGTGATGGGCGTTCAGCGCGGTCAGCGGCTTCTGGAAGTAGGTCGGCGTCTTGGGCGGCACCCGCGTGTTGTTGAACTCGAAGTAGCGCGAGATGTAGTTCACGTGCACGCAGATGATCTTGGTCGGCGTGCATGGCGGCAGGTGGACGACCTCCATTTCATCTGCGGTGCGGCCGTCGGCGAAGTGGATCCGGCCGTCCTTGAACTCGACCCAATACTCGCTGCCATCCTTCATGACGCGACGGACTTCGCGCCGCGGCCCTTCCAGAACACTCATTCGATCGTTCCCCTCTCAAGGTGAGGACTTCCACACGAAGCAATCACGCTCTAGTTGCCCTTCGCCTGCTCGATGGCGCGCCACACGTTGTGCGCCGTGGCCGGCATCGCGACGTCCCCGACGCCGAGCGGCGCCAGGGCGTCGATGACGGCGTTCATCACCGCCGGCATGGCGCCGACCGTGCCCGCTTCGCCGGCGCCCTTGGCGCCCAGCGGATTGAACTTGGTCGGCACCGGATTGCTCTTGATCTCCATGCTGCACATCGTGTCGGCGCGCGGCATGGCGTAGTCGAGAAAGCTCGCGGTCAGGAGCTGGCCACTCTCGCGGTCCCATACGACCTGCTCGCTCAGGATCTGCCCGACGCCCTGGGCAACGCCGCCATGAATCTGGCCCTTGAGCCCGATCGGGTTCATCACCGTGCCGACGTCGTCGACGACGCAGTAGCGGTCGAGATGGACCGCACCCGTCTCGGGATCGACCTCGACCTCGCAGATGTGGCAACCATTGGGGTAGGTGTCCTTCTGGCCGAGATAGGTCGCGTTCTCGTACAGCCCGCCCTCGAAGCCGCCTTTGGGCCAGCGCGTCGGGTTGAACGCTGCCATCGCCACCTGCTTCAGGGTCACCGACTTGTCGGTGCCGGTGACCTTGAACACCCCCTCGGCGAACTCGATGTCCTGCTCGCCCGCCTCGAGCAGGTGGCCGGCGAGCTTCTTGCCTTTCTCGATCACCTTGCCGGCAGCCTCGAACAGCGCCGAGCCGCCCAGTACCGTCGAGCGCGAACCGTTGGTGCCCATGCCGAACGCCACCCGGTCGGTATCGCCGTCGATGAACTGCACGTCGGCCGGATCGATGCCCAACCGCTCGTTCAGGATCTGCTTGAACATCGTCTCGTGACCCTGCCCCTGGGCCTTGGTTCCCATCAGCAGCGCCGCCGTGCCGCTCGGGTTGAAGCGGATCTCGGCATATTCCGGCTGCGCCGTGCCGGCCGCCTGCTCGATGGCGTTGACGATTCCGAGGCCGCGTAGCTTGCCGCGCTTCCTCGACTCCTCGGCTCGTCCGGCATAACCCGCCACGTCGCCGAGCTTCAGCGCCATGTCCATGTTCTGCTCGAACGCGCCGCAATCGTAGTAGGGCCCGACCGGGCTCTGATAGGGCAGCGCGGATTCGGGCAGCATGTTCTTGCGACGCAGCTCGACGCGGTCGACGCCGAGCTCGCGCGCCGCATCGTCGATCAGCCGCTCGATCAGGTAGATCGCCTCAGGCCGCCCGGCGCCGCGGTAGGGCGCGGTCGGGTTGGTGTTGGAAAGCACGCCCACCACGTTGATGTAGGCCTTGGGGATCAGGTAGACGCCCAAGACCGTGCCGATCATGCCGAACGGCGACAGCAGGTTGCGGTCCGACCCGACATAGGCGCCAATATTGGCCAGCATGTTGAGACGGAGAGCGACGAACTTGTTGTCCTGGTCGAGCGCCAGCTCGATGTCGCCGACATTGTCGCGGCCGTGCTCGTCGGCCATCACCGCTTCGCTGCGCTCGCAGGTCCACTTCACCGGGCGCAGCAGCTTGCGGGCTGCCCACAAGGTCAGGCGGTGCTCGATGTACTGCCAGCCCTTGGTGCCGAAGCCGCCCCCGACATCGCCCGCGATCACCCGCAACTTGCTCTCGGGCACCTTGAACACGTTCTGCGCCAGCATGTTGCGCACGCGATGGGGATACTGCACGTCGGCATAGAGCGTCATGCGATCCTCGCCGGGATCGTACGTGCCCAGCGTGCCGCGCGGCTCCATGTACTGGGCATGAACACGGGTAATGACATATCGCCGCTTGATCACCTTGGCCGCCGACCTTATCGCCTCCTCGGTCGCCGCCTTGTTGCCGCGCTCGACATTGTTGGAGATGTTGTCGGGGCAGTCGTCCCACACCGCCGGCGCCCCGGACTTCACCGTGTCCTCCGTGAGCGTCACCGAAGGGATCGGATCGTAGTCGATGCTCACCAGATCGGCCGCATCCTTGGCCTGCGCCAGGGTGTCGGCGATCACCATGACCACCGGGTCACCGACATAGCGCACCCGGTCGGTGACCAGCGGCGGCCGCTGCGGCGCGTACATCGGCTTCCCGTCGGGCCGCTTGCGCGGCATGTTGGCCTTGGGCATGCCGAGCCCGTCGGCCTTGACGTCGTGGCCGGTGAGCACGGCGACCACGCCGGGTGCCGCCTTCGCCTCCTCGACGTCGATCGAGCGGATGTTGGCATGGGCATGCGGCGAGCGCACGAATACCGCATGCGCCTGGCCGTGGACGTTGACGTCGTTGATGAAGCGGCCCTGGCCGCGCAGCAGCCGCGGATCCTCGAAACGCAGAACCGGCTGACCGATACCGTACTTGCTCATGATCTTCCTGCTCTCACTTGAATGTCTTCGCTGGGAGCGCGCCACTCCGTGGCGCTCATGGGATGTGTGATCAACAAGAAGAGCGCCACGGAGTGGCGCGCTCCCGGCACATGACCCCTCCGTCGCCGTATGACGGCGACACCTCCCCGGCTTTGCCGGAGAGGAGAATGATGTTGTGGCACCGCCATGAAGGTCACCCCAGCGGCCCCATGAAAGCCGGGTCGGCGTAGGTGTCCGACATCGGCTCGAGGGTTTCCGGCCAATCCGTGCCGACCTTGCGGCGCTCGCCGGCCGGACGCGGCCGGCCGTCCCAGCCGACCCGCTCCATGTAGTAGTAGAGCATCAGGCAATGGCCGGCCGGATCGATGACGTGAGCGGCGTAGTCGATGCCGGGATAGAGCTCGGCGGGGACCGCGTCGGTGAACCGGGCACCCTTGGCCCGGAGGAACGATACCGCGTCACGCAGCTGGCGATAGCTGCCGACCTGCATGCCCATGGTGGCGACCGTCGTGTCCGGATTGAGCCCCAGTTCGGCCCGCAGCGCCTTGGGGAACAGCGACAGGCTGTGATGCTCGCCGCCGTTGCGCAGGAAGACGCAGCGATGGCCGCGCCACGTCACGCTCTCGGTGCGCGCGAAGCCCATCGTCCTGACATAGAACTCCTCCGACGCCGCGACGTCCGACACGAACAGGCTCATCGGCCCGATATTGACGATCTTGAATGGCCGCTTCAGGCGCACGCCCGCCACCACGTAGTCCTCCTCGCCGCGATCGTGGATGACGTTGCCGGCGTCGATATCGATGCCCTTGGCGATCGCCTCGCGCACCTCCTGCTCCTCCGACATCTGCGGCAGCTCGGGCCGCTCGCGAAAGGCGCGGTAGTAGAGCGCCTCGGGCTTGCTGCGACCATCCCACCCGATCTGCTCCATGCCGTAGTAAAGCTCGACCGTATGACCGTCCGGATCGCGAATGTAGGTGTGCCAGTTGCTGCCCGGCATATCGCGGCCGACGCGACGGATCTCGACGTCCTTCTCACGGAAATAGTCGGCCGCGGCGAACACCTCCTCCATGGTGCCGACCTGCCAGGTGATCTGGTTCACCGTGATGTCCTTGGACACCGCATCGTCGCCGAAGATCGCGCCCAGAGACTTGTGCGCCAGCAGGAAGGCGTGGTGGTCGGAATTGTGGCTCATGAAGACGATGCGGCCGTCGTCAAGCCGTCTGGCCAGCTCCTCGCGCCCGGGAATCTTCTTCAGGTCACGCGTGTCGGTGATACGAAAGCCCAGCAGGCCTGCATAAAAATCTATCCCGGCATCGAGGTCGGCGACGTTGAAGCCGAAATGGCCGAGCCGCCGGATCTTGAATGGCTGCGGGTAGCGCACGCCGCCGATGTCGTAGCGCCCGGTTCTGGCCTCAGTCTTCTGGATCGTATCCATCGTCGTTCTCCTGAGCGTTATCATATCCTCTCCAGCTCTTGCTGCGGAGGTGTCCACGTCCAAGGCTTTTGGCCGCTTCGCGGCCAAAATGCCGATGCGGACGGAGGGGGTCATGAGTCACAGTCACGCTGCTCATGACCCCTCCCTCGCCATAAGACGGCGACTCCTCCCCAGCGTATTCGCTGGGGAGGAGTCGCTTAGCCCCTTCGTCTCTTGCCGGGCCGGCCGGCATCCATCGTCAATCCCGGCACCTCGGAGGCGGCCTGCTCGACCGTGGTGCGGATGTGCTTCTCGATCAGCCGGCAGGACAGGTCGACGTCGCGCGCCAGCACGGCGTCGCGCAGCTCGAGGTGCTCGTTCGGACGCCGCGAGCGCGCGTGAATCATGGTCAGCCAGTGATAGCGCCGCGCCTGGTCGAACAGCTCGCTGCGGAAGTGCAGCGACCACGGCGACGTGCAGGTCGCCACCAGCGAATCGTGGAAGCGCTTGTGCCGCTTGGCCCATTCGCGCTTGACCGCGACCGGGTCGTCGGTCCTCGGTGGCTTGAGCTTGGACAGCAGGAAGTAGGCGCTGACGATCTCGGCCTCCCAGGCGTCGGTGCCGTGGTGGATGGCGTCGGCCAGGGTGCGTGTCTCGAGATAGACGCGCAGCTCGGACAGATCGAGGAAGTCGGCCAGCGAGATAGGCGCCACGCTGAAGCCGCGGCCGGCCTCGGTGCGCGCCAGCCCTTCCGACACCAGGTGCGACAGCGCCTCGCGCAGGGTGCCGACCGAGGTGTCGTAACGCTGCCGCAGCTCGCCGAAGCGCAGCCGCTGGTCGGGCTTCAGCACGCAGCACAGGATGTCCTCGCGCATACGTCGCAGCACGTCGAACGTCGCCGCGTCCTCGGCCAGCACGTCCTGTGGCGCGGTCGTGGCGGCGACCCGGGTGGTCGTCTCGAGGGGCATCTTCAGGATCCTGGCCATGATCTTGACCTCATACGCCGAGATAGGCTTCGCGGATATGCGGCTGCTCGAGCAGCGCGTCGGGCAGGCCGCTGGACACGATCCTGCCCTGCTCCAGCACGTAGGCCCTGTCGGCGACCTCGAGCGCCTTCAGCACGTTCTGCTCGACCAGCAGCACGGCCGCCCCTTCGGCACGCACGCGCGCGATGATGTCGAACATGTCGTCGACAATGGTCGGCGCCAGGCCGAGCGACGGCTCGTCGAACAGCACGATGCGTGGCCGCGCCATCAGCGCCCGGCCGATCGCCACCATCTGCTGCTGGCCGCCCGAGAGCTCGCCGGCCGGCTGCCGCCGCTTGTCGCGCAATATGGGGAACAGGGTGAACACCCGCTCGAGCGACTGGCTGCGATGGCTGCGCGCCGCCGGCAGGTAACAGCCGAGCTCGAGATTCTCCTCGACCGACATCTTGACGAACAGCCGGCGTCCCTCGGGCACCAGCGCGATGCCGTGACCGCAATAGTCGTGGGCGCGCACGCGGGTCATGTCCTGGCCATCGAAGCTCAATGTACCCTGGCGGCAACGCAGCAGACCCGCCATGGCATTGATCAGCGTCGTCTTGCCGGCGCCATTGGGGCCGATCACCGACACGATCTCGCCGGCATCGACGTCGAGCGAGACATCCCAGATGGCCGGCGCGTCGCCGTAGCCGACATGGAGGTTGCGTGCTTCAAGCAGCATAGGCTTTGCCGAGATAGATGCTGACGACTCGTGGATCGCGCATGACCTCGCGCGGCGCGCCGAGGGCGAACAGCTTGCCCTCGTTCAGCACGGCAACCCGGTCGGAAAGCTCCACCACGGCGCGCATCAGATGCTCGACGAACACGATGGTCGCGCCCTGCGCCCGGATGGCGCGCACCAGCCGGATCGCGTTGTCGATCTCCGCCGGATTGAGGCCCGACAAGACCTCGTCGAGCAACAGCAGCTTGGGACGCGCCGCCAGCGCCCGCGCCAGCTCGAGAAACTTTCGCTCGTGCAGGTTCAGCCCGGCCGGCAGCGCCTCTTCCTTGCCGTCGAGGCCGGTGAAGACGATCCAGTGCATGGCCTCGTCGCGGATCTCGGCGCGACTGCGAGCAGGACCGCCAAAAGTCGCACACAACGAGACGTTGTCGAGCACGCTCATGTTGGCGAACGGGCGCGGGATCTGATAGGTGCGCGCCACGCCGCGCCGGGCGATCTCGTGCGCCGGCGTCTGGCCGATCTCGACACCGTCGATCCGGATGCTGCCGCTGGTCAGGGGATAGAAGCCCGAGATGGCGTTGATCAGGGTGGTCTTGCCGGAGCCATTGGGGCCGACCAACCCCAAGATCTCGCTTGCGCGCACATCGAGATCGACGCCATCGAGCGCCTGCAGACCGCCGAAGCGCTTGGTGACGCCGCGCACCTCGAGCAACGACCGGTCCTTGATGGGCTGCGCCGCCGGGGGTACGACCGGAACGACTGCGGCCCGGGTTTCCGGCCGGGCGAGCCGCCGCCGCCGCTTCAGCCATTGCTTGATCGCCGGCAGGACGCCTTCGGGCAGCCACAGGATGGCGACGATCAGGATCAGGCCGACGATGGCGCGGCCGACCATGGCCTCTCCGCCGCTGATGAAGGCATAGAGCAGCGCGGTGATGAAGGTCGCCCCGACCGCCGGGCCGAGCCAGTGCCGCGCGCCACCCAGCACGCTCATCAGCACGACATAGAGCGGCACGCTGAGCTCGAACGTGCCGGCAACGGTCAGGAACCCGACATACATGGCGTGGATGCCACCGACCGCCCCCGCGATGCCGGCCGACAGACCGAAGGCCGCGAGCTTGTAGCGGAAGGTCGGCACGCCTTTGGCCTCGGCGACGTCCTCGTCGTCGTGGATGGCGAACAGGCCCATGCCCAGACGTGAATGAACCACCGACCAGGCGATGCCGAGCGTCAACACGCACATGATGAAGCCCAGCATGTAGATCGTGCCGGTCGCCGTCGGCAGGATATGCGGCAACGGCACGGCGCTCATGAACACGCCGGCGCCGCCGTCGATCGGCGTGTTGAGGATGATGGTTGCGACCACGAAGGTGACCGCGAGCGTCAGCAGGGCGAACAGCTCGCCGCGCAGCCGCTTCATCCGGAAAACGACGGCGCCGATGCCGACGCCCAGCAGCGCCGCCATCGCCGCCGCGATCGGCACAGTCGGCAGGAAGTTCATGCCGAGCTGGGTGGTGAGAGTTGCCGTCGTGTAGGTGCCGACGCCGAAGAACGCCGCATGGCCGAGGCTGAAATAGCCGGCGAAGCCGCTCAGCAAAGCCCAGCTCGTCGCCAGCGAGATCCAGAAGAACACCAAGTAGAGGAAGGAATCGTAGAAGGCCGGCAGCCCGGCTGCCGGCAGCAGCGCGAACAGGACGATGGCACCGGCAGCGGCCAGCCGCGGCAGGCTCTGGGTGGCGCTCACGCCCATTCCGGATTCCACAGCAGGATGGCGATCAGCACCGAGAACGAGACGACGGGCGCCCAGGCCGGGCTGAAGACCGCCATGGCGAGGGACTCGCTGGCGCCGATCAGGAACCCGGCGAACAGCGCCCCCAGCGGATTTCCGAGACGGCCTATGATGACGACCGCGAATACGACACCGAGCCACGTCCAGATTTGCGCCGGCGCCAGGGTTGCGATGAGAGCGATGAAGGTACCGGCGACGCCCGCGTACGCGGCACCAAGGCCCGACAGCAGATAGGCGAGCTTCTTGTGATCGACACCGTAGGCGGCGGCGATGTCGGCGTCTTCGGCCGCGGCACGCAGTGCCTTGCCGACATAGGTCCGGCGGAGCCACAGCCAGGTGCCCCAGGCGAGCACGCCCGCGACCGTGCAGAGGACAAGCTCGAGCACCGGGATGTAGAACGGCCCGGCCTTGATCGACAGCGTCGAGTAGTGGGTCTCGAAGCGGCGGTAGTCGGCCGTCCAGTAGAGCTGGATCGCCACCTCGAGGATGATGGCGAAGCTGAAGGTGATCAGCAGCGAGGCGAGCTCGTTCACCCGGAATTTGTCGAACAGCCAATGCTGGAGCAAACCGATGGCGAACATCGCCGGCACCACCATCGCCGCCGACCACCACGGCGCGACGTGATAGTTGGTGCCGAGCTCATAGGTCAGGTAGGCGGCGAGGAAGGCCAGCGCGAAGTGGCTGAGGTTGACCAGCCGCAACAATCCCCAGCTCAGGCTGAGACCGAGCCCGAGCAGACCGTACATGCCGCCGGCCAGGACGCCGGAGATCAGCGCCTGGCCGAGAAGCGTCGCGCTGGGCATCGCCGTGTCAGGACGCGATCAGCTTCACGCCGGGCGCCGCGAACTCCTTGGGCCAGACGACCTTCCAGGCCTTGTTCTGAACCTGCTTGACCAGCTGCAGGGCGGTGCCGTGGTTGAACGGCCCGTCGAAGCGCACCGTGCCGTAGACGGTATCGACCGGGTTCTTCTTCAGCCACGCGGCGATCGCCTTGTCGTCGAGGCTCTTGGCGCCGTTCACGCCGGCCTCGAGAATCTGCCATTCCGAGATCATGCCGCAGGCCTGCGCATCGATGATCGTGTACGGCAGGTTGGCCTTCGTCGCGCGCTCGGTGTACTGGGCCGCGAACTTCTTCATCCCCGGCCGGCTCATGAATGGCTCGTCCGGCTCTAGGAAGGTCGAGCACAGCGCCTTGTCGCCGTCGGGCGACAACGCCAGCGGACCCGGCGCCGGATAGAGATGGAAGTGATTCTTCGGTGTGTAGTCGAGCTTGCGAAGCGATTCCAGCAGCTGATTGCTCTCGAGGCCCAGCGACCCCACCCACAGGAAGTCGGCGTTGGCTTCCTTGACGCGCGCCGCGATGGCGCCGAAGTCGCGGTTGCCGGACTCGTACTCGAGATAAAGCAGGACCTTGACGCCGCGCTTCTCGGATTGCTCGCGCATTCCCTGGGCCATGAACTGCGCCGACGGGAACTTCGAGGTCAGCACGACGATGGTCTTGGGCGGCGTCGGAAAGCTCGCCATCATGTCGAGCAGGACGTTGGGATACGTCTTGTCCGGCTCGGGGCCGAACGGCGTTGCCGGAAATGCCATGTCGTAGGTTTGCAGCTTGGGGATGCCCATGCTGCTCTGGATCATCACCTTGCCGTAGCGCTGCGCGACCCCCATCGCCGCCAGGATCGGCGCCGTGGCATACGGACCCTGGATCAAGTCGACCTTGTCGACGGTGATCAGCTTCTCGTACAGGCTGCGCGCGACGTCGGGCTTGGACTGGTCATCGAGCAGCACATACTCGACGGGCCTGCCGAGGAAGCCGTTCCGGCTGTTGATGTCCTCGACCATCATCTCCGCCGCGATCTTGTGGATGACCGCGGTCTGCGCCAGGAAGCCGGTCAGCGACAAGGTGCCGCCGACCCGCACCGGCTTGCCCGAAGGCACCGCGCGCACGATCGCCGGCGCACCCACAGCCATCGCAAAGCCCGCGCCCGCCAGGCCCGTCAACACGCGCCGCCGGCGCCACACACCCGTCCGATGTTGCATCGTTTCCTCCACCTCGGCGCCGTTCTTCCGTGCGCCCGCGGCCGATCTTGGGATATCGAAACCGGCGTGTAAGCGAATTTTCGAAACTTCCCGAACTTTCGAAGATCGGCATTGCACCGGCAGTCGGCTACGATCTTCGCGCTTTCATGATGCAAATTGGTCTGAGACACTGGGTGCCGTGCCGGAGGGGGGATTATGCTCATTCGAATGTCGACGGCCGCGTCGGTTTGCAGCGCAGCCCTGTTATGGTGCTCCAATGCCCAGGCCGACTATGCCTCGCGACTAACCGTCGGCAACTGGAACGGCGGGGTCTGGGTCGACAACACGAGCAAGGAGTTTCGTAACTGCGGCCTCGGGGTGAAGTTCTCGGGCGGAACCGAGGTCACGGTCATCGTGCCGGCAACCCTCGCGCCGGTCATCGTGATCCTCGACCAGCGCATCAAGGCCACACCCCAGCAACGCTTCAGCGTGCCGACCAAATGGGACCAGGGGCCGGAGGCGCAGGCAACTGCTCTGGCGCTCGGACCGACGATGGTGCAGATCGCGATGCCTCCCTTCCCGGACAAGTACGATGCGACGCGCAAGGCAACCAAGTTCGGTACCGTGCTGCCGGGCCTCAACTCGAGCTTCGACATCACGGGCATGACGGCGGTGCTGCCGCGGCTGCTCGAATGCGCGATCACCGAACGCGGCAAGATGAACCTTCCGCCGTCGGCCATGCAGGAGACCCCGGCCGATCGTCACGAGGCGGCAGTGGCTGGCCTGGCGCTGGCCGAGAAGTCGGGGGTGGGAAACTACATCGTTTTTCCCGACGCGGAGAGGCCGCCCGGGTTCCAGGGCGCGCCGTCCGTATGGGGCCATGTCGGCGTGCAGGGACCCGGCGGACCGGCCAACGTGCTGCTCAGCGCCTACTGGCAAACGGCGGCCGCCGGCCCGGGCATTGCCGAGGCGAAGGCGGGATTGATGGAGCGCGTGAAGTCGCTGATGAAGGACCCCAAGCCGCAGTACGGAGACCTGTCGCCGATCCAGGGCAAGCCCGAGTCCGCAGGCTTCTTCGCGATCGGCAACAATGTCTACGAGGAGCTCTATCTGGTGAAGCGCCGCAACGGCGGTTTCTTCCAGTTCTCCACCTCGACGCCTCTGCCGGGCCGTGCCACGGCGCAGGCGGTCGGCGCCCGATATCGGGCGGCGATTGCAGCGATGCTTCCGTAGAGCGATCGGCGGCAATCTGGCGGCCCGTCGAGAGCCGGCTGGCCATCGATGCCAGACCCTGCCCAGCGACGAGGGTCTTCACGACGAATCCGTCGGCGACGCACTGTCTGAGTGGCGCCGCTCGATCGGCCGCCCGTTGTACGGCAGAGAGGCCGTGCCGACCGACGCCTGCCGTTCATGGCGTGCAGGTCACTTGAACGAACAGCCAGGTGGCACAAAGTGCCAAGGCGTGCTCTATGCTCGCCGCCGGAAGCTACGGGAGCACGCCCATGAAGAGCTACAAGGTCGTCGAGTTCGGCAAGCCGCTGGAGAGAGTCGAGGAAGCCAATCCCTCCCCCCAGGGCACCGAGGTGCTGGTTCGCGTTACCGCCGCCGGCGTCTGCCACAGCGACGTCCATCTGTGGGAAGGCT
>JALHMO010000195.1 GCA_022844015.1 Reyranella sp.
TTCGTCACCATGCGCTGCACTATGCGGCCCGCAGGCGTCCAGACAAAGGGGGAGGAAAGCATGGCGTTCAGCGTTGCCAAGGCGGCCAGCTGGATTCATTCGGTGCACAAGGCGCGCGCTGTCGTCGGTTGGTGGCCGGCCCAGCACACGACCGACGACGAGCGGACCGCCTACAAGGTCCAGGACGCGGTGCTGAAGAAGCTGGTGCCCAGGGAGGGCCCTCTGGTCGGCTACAAGATCGCCCTCACCTCGCCGCAGATCTGGGAGCAGACCGGGCTGCGCGGCCCCGCCTACGGCCCGATCCGTCGCAAGCGCGTGTTCGAGCACAAGGCGTCGGTACGAGCCGACCGCTGGGCCCGCCTGGGCGTCGAGCTGGAGATCATCCTGACGGTCAACGCCGACGTGCCCGCCCCCAAGGGCAAGGGCTACGACAAGGACTCGATTGCTCCCTACGTCGGTGACGCGCGCGCCGGCTTCGAGCTGATCGACGACCGCGGCGCCGACTACAGCCGCCTCAGCGTCAACTGGCTGGTGATGGATGTCGGCTGGAACGGCGGCTCACTGCTCGCCAAGCCCAACAAGAGTTGGAGCAAGCTCGACCTCGGCAACCTGAAGGGCTCGATCGCCTTCGACGGCACGGTGGTCCGAAGCGGCCACTCGGGCGACGTGCTGGGCCACTGCTACAACTCACTCGCCTGGCTCGCCAACAAGCTCGGCGAGCACGGCAAGCGGCTCAAAAAGGGCATGATCGTATCGACCGGAAGCATGGTCGCCTGCCAGTTCGTGCCACCCGGCAGCACCGCGGTGGGCCGCGTCGAAGGGCTGGGCGAGGTAACCTTGAAATACGATCTGCCGAAGTAGCCGGCACTGTCAGGCAAGATCCCCGCACCCGGGACGACGGCACCATTGTCGTCCCGAGCGCGGCGAAGGACCCCTCCTACTACTCCAAGACGAGCGCCGCATCGGGGCGCAATCGTCGCCACGACAAGCGATGCACGGTGTCGCGTCCCACCACCAGCGCATCGTAGTCGTCGGGGAAGAGCTGAGCGATCGCGGGATCAAGCGCGTTCAAGCCACCGGCGTAGGCGCCGAACGCCGGCAGGATGAGGCGTCGCCCGTCGGTCAGGAAACAGCGTCGGCGCAGCCCGCGTCCGCGGACGGTGAGCGCGGCCACCGGGTGGAAGTGGCCGGAGACCTCGCCATCAGCCGGGCCGAAGCGCGCTTCGTGGCGGAAGGTCAGCGGCCCTTCCCTGACCTCCTCGGTAGTCTCGCCCCACCCAGCCGGCGCCGGTGCCGGATCGTGGTTGCCGGCGATCCAGACGAAACGAGCGCGCGAGGCGAGCCGCACGATCTCGCGATGCTCGGCTTCCGGCAGTCGCGCCGCCGCGCCGCGGTCGTGCAGGGAATCGCCGAGGCAGACGACGGTCGCCGGTTGCCAGGCGTCGACCAGGCCAGCGAGCGAGCCCAGCGTCTGCCGCGTGTCGTGGCGCGGCAGGAGCTTGCGCGCCGCGACGGCATAGGACGACCCCTTCTCGAGATGAAGGTCGGCAACCGCCAGCAGTCGCCGCGCCGGCCAGTACACGGCGCCGGCCGACAGGGCCTGCAGGCGCTCGCCCGCGCATTCGAAGTCGAACGGTGTCATGGACAGAACAGCTCGACGCGCCGATCAGGCTCGGCCTGCTCGTTCGCCGGCGCCGGGTCGGGCGGCGGGCGTCGTGGCCGTCGAACTGCGGCAGGGATATGGCGAGGCGGCATTCGCTCACGATTGACCCGATGCAGCGCCCTGCGCAAGCTGCTGCGATGCCTCGCATTGTGAACACTCTTGCCGTTGCTGGCCTTGCGCTGCTGACGGCTGCCTGCCCGATCGTCGCCGTTGCTCAAGTGCAGCCGCATCGCGCCGAATACGTGCTGCGGCTCGGCGTCGCGGCCAATGCGGCGCGCATCGGCACGGCGATCAACGATCTCAGCCAGGACTGTGCGGGATGGCGGTTGAAGCGCGACATCAAGAGCGAGATCGCCCTCACCACGTCATGGCGCATGAGCCTGTCCTCGAAGTTCGACGCGGAGGAGTCGCGGTCTGCGCTGCGCTACAGCACCGTGCAGATCCAGAATGGCAGCCAGCGCGACATGAAGGGCCGCGTCCAGAGGCGTTCCGGCGAGATCCGCGCCGAAATCCTCCTGGGCGAGGGCCCTCCGCAGCAACTCATCCTCCCCCCGCCGACAATGCTGCCGGTTGCCGCGCTCGACTATCTGATCGACAGGTTGCGTGCCAGGGCCACCTCCTTCCCGGCCCTCATGTTCGACGGCGAGGTGATCAGCGACGCCTTCCTGGTCGACGTGACCGAGCAGGGTCGCGCGAGCCTGCGCGCCAGCCGCCCAGCGGACCGGGCGGTGTCAGTCCCGGCCGGCCAGTCGTGGCCGGCGTTCCTGTCCTTCACCCGCGGCCGCCACCAGGATCAACGTCCGCTCTTCACCGTGCAGGCCCTTGTCTACGACAACGGGGTCGTCGACCGCCTCACCGTCGAGACCGGCCTGGTCAGCGTTACCGCCGACCTCAAGTCGCTCGAGATGCGTCCCACCCCGGTCTGTCCGAGGGCGTAGAATCTTCTCATCGTCTTCCGGACTGCGGGCGGCACGCTCGCGGTCCCGAAGAGCATGACGGTCGCCTGGCAGCTGTCATCCACCGCGCCAGTCGCTTACGTATTTCGAGCATGTCCAACGCCATCGTCTGGTTCCGAGCCGATCTTCGCCTGGCCGACAATCCTGCTCTCTCGGCCGCGCTGGAGGCGGGCCACGCAGTCATCCCGGTCTACGTCGTGGACGAGGCGAAGGCAGAAATCCGGCCCCTCGGAACGGCTGCAGTCTGCTGGTTGCATCAGAGCCTGCAGGCGCTCGACGCGGCGCTGCGATCGCGCGGTTCGCGACTGGTCCTGCTGCGCGGTCCGGCCGAGCGGGTGATCGACGAATTGGCCACTCGGTGCCAGGCCGAGGCGGTCTATTGGAACAGGCTCTACGATCGCGGCACGCGTGACCGGGATGCCCGCCTGAAGCAGACTCTTCTCGCACGCGGCGTGCGGGTACAAAGCTTCAAGGCCGGCCTCCTGGTCGAGCCGTGGGAGGTACAGACGAAATCCGGAATGCCGTTCAAGGTCTTCACGCCCTTTTGGCGAGCCTGCCGCAGCCAGGCCAAGCCTGGCCGGCCGCTCGACGCTCCGGCCCGACTGCCCCGTCTTGCCGATTCAGCGGCCGGAGAGCCGCTGGCAACGCTTCTGCATCGAAAAACGGCTTCAGGCCTCGGGGTGCACTCGACGCCCGGCGAGGCAGGCGCCATGGACCGCCTCTCGTCGTTCCTGGACGACGGGCTGGAGCCCTATCATGCGCACCGTGACGTTCCCGCTCTCGACGGCACCTCGCGTCTGTCGCCGCACCTTGCCCTCGGCGAGCTCTCGCCACGCCAGATCTGGCATGCAGTGACGACTCGAAGACCCTCGCCTGCAGGCGAGAAATTTCTGTCCGAGATCGGTTGGCGCGAATTTGCCTACAATCTGCTTTTTCATGTCGGCGATCTCGACCGATGCAACATGCGGCCCGAGTTCGATGGCCTGCCGTGGCTCGATCACCCGGAATTGATAGAAGCTTGGCAGCAGGGGCGCACCGGCTACCCGATCGTCGATGCCGGGATGCGCCAGTTGCTGGCGACCGGCTGGATGCACAACCGCGTGCGCATGATCACAGCCTCGTTCCTGACCAAGCATCTGTTGACTGACTGGCGCGTTGGCGAGCGCTGGTTCTGGGACCGGCTGGTCGACGCCGACCCGGCCAACAACCCTGTCGGCTGGCAGTGGGTCGCCGGCAGCGGCGCCGATGCCGCCCCCTTCTTCCGCATCTTCAATCCGGTGCTGCAGGGAGAGAAGTTCGATCCAGACGGCACCTACGTGAAGCAATGGCTTCCCGAGCTGGCGTGCCTGCCGGCGAAGTCGATCCATCGCCCTTGGGCCGTGGACCCGCCGCTCTCGCCACAGCGCTATCCCCAGCCGATCGTCGATCATGCCGCCGCAAGGGAGCGGGCGCTCGATGCGTTCGCCGGCCTCAAGCGCCGCCCGCCTCGCAGCCCCTGATTCATCCGCCTCTCCCACGCCGACGTATCGGGACAGGACAATCGACTGCGGGGACCACTACAATGAAGATCGCCGTCATCGGCGGAGGCGTCGGCGGACTGGGCGCCGCCTGGCTGCTCAGCCGACGCC
Source organism: Reyranella sp. (assembly GCA_022844015.1). Lineage (GTDB taxonomy): Bacteria > Pseudomonadota > Alphaproteobacteria > Reyranellales > Reyranellaceae > Reyranella. The sequence continues at coordinate 4,248 of JALHMO010000195.1, forward strand.
ACGATGTCGTCGTCTACGAGCGGGAGAATCGCTTCGGCGGCCATTCCTGCACCGTCGACGTCGACACATCGGCCGGACGCCTGCCGGTCGATGTCGGCTTCATCGTCTTCAACGAGCGCAACTATCCCAACCTGGTCGCGCTGTTCGAGCATCTCGGCGTCGCCACCGAAGCATCCGACATGTCGTTCGCCGTCAGCCTCGACGACGGCCGCTTCGAGTACGGCAGCTCGTTCAGCGGCTACCTCGGCCAGCGGCGCAACCTGGTGCGCCCGTCCTTCCTTCGCATGACGCACGACATCCTGCGCTTCAATCGCCTGGCGCCCCGCCTCCTGGAGAAATGCGAGGATCTGAGCTTCACGATCGGCGATTTCGTGACCCATGCCGGCCTGGGCCGAGCCTTCCGCGATCGCTATCTGATGCCCATGGCTTCGTGCATCTGGTCGACACCGCTCGGGCGAATGCTCGACTATCCCGCCCAGACCTTCGTGCGATTCTTCTCGAACCACGGGCTGCTGACAATCGGTCCGCAGCTGCAATGGCGCACCGTGAGCGGCGGCAGCCGCTCCTATGTCGAACGTCTGGCGACGCCGCTGCGTCGCGCGGCCCGGCTTGGCCGGGCGGTCGGCACCATCCGCCGCGGCGCAGACGGCGTGCACGTGCGCGACACGGCCGGTCACTGGGACCGCTTCGACAAGGTCGTGCTGGCCTGCCATGCCGACCAGGCACTCGCGTTGCTCGGCGACGCCGACGCGCGCGAGCGCGAGCTGCTGGGGCGGTTCGCCTATTCGACAAACGCAGTCTGGCTGCATGGCGATGCATCACTGATGCCGCGCCGGCCGTCAATGTGGTCGAGCTGGAACTACGTCGCCGAGCGGGCGGACCGCGAAAGCCCGGCCAGCGTGACCTACTGGATGAACCGTCTGCAGAACCTGCCCGCCGCCGCGCCGCTCTTCGTTTCGGTCAATCCCGGCCGCCTGCCGCGGCCGGCTGCAATGCATGCCCGCTTCAGCTTCGAGCATCCGATGTACGACGCGCCGGCGATCCGCGCGCAGCGCGAGCTGCACGCGATCCAGGGCGTACGCGACGTCTTTTTCTGCGGCAGCTACTGCGGCTACGGGTTCCACGAGGACGCTCTCTCAGCTGGCCTCGACGTCGCCGAGCAGCTCGGCGTGCGCCGCCCATGGCCGTTGCCCGGCGAGCACCGCCGGGTCGGCGATCCGCCGCGCGTCGTCGCGGACCGGCCCGCGCTCGGCCCAATCCCCCTGCCGGCGACGGCGCGAATCGCCCCGGGAGCGTCATGAGCGCTGCGCCGCACAGCGTCATCGACGCCACGATCGTGCACCGCCGGCTGCGCCCCAAGGTCAACGCCTTCCGCTACCGCGCGGCGTATCTCTGTCTCGACCTGGGAGCTCTGGATCGTCTGGCAGGCCGCTGGCTCAAGCTCGATCGCGGCGGGCTCGTCGCCTTCCATCGCGCCGATCACGGGGCGCGCGACGGTTCCGATCTCGACAGCTGGCTTAGGCAGACCCTCGACGCCCATGGCCTCGCCGGCATTTGCGACGGCTCGGTCACCCTGATGACCATGCCGCGCCTGCTCGGCTATGTCTTCAACCCCGTGAGCTTCTGGTTCTGCCGCGACCGAGCCGGGGCGCTCCGCGCCGTGCTGTGCGAGGTCAACAACACCTTCGGCGAGCGCCATTGCTATCTGGTCCACCATGACGACCGGCGACCGATCGAGGCGGGGTGCTGGCTGGCGGGCCGCAAGGCGTTTCACGTGTCGCCGTTCCTGCCGGTCGAAGGCGGCTATCGCTTCCGCTTCCGGCTCGATGCCGATCACGCCCATGTCGACGTCAACTTTCACGATTCGAGCGGCTTGATGCTGGCGACGTCGGTCGGCGGCAGGCGGCTCGCGCTCGACGACCGTGCGGTGCTGCGGCACTTCCTCACCAACCCGACCATGACACTGGCTGTCGTCGTCAAGATTCATTGGCAGGCCTTGCATATATTCCGCAAGCGGGCGAGATTTTATCGCAAGCCACCGCCGCCGGCAGAACTGGTAACCCGCTGATCCAGACAACGACATGACGCTCGCCGCCCGCTTCGTCCTCAAGGCCCTCGACCGCTTCGCCATCGGTCACCTGACCCTCCGGTTGCCCGACAGCTCGACCCGCGTTTTCGGCAACCCGGCGGCCGAGCCCGCCGCCGATCTGCAGGTCAACGACTGGCGCTTCTTTCGCCGCGTCCTGCTCGACGGCGACATGGGATTTGCCGAGGCCTACATGGAGGGCCTCTGCGATTCGTCCGACCTCGCCGGGCTGATCGCGCTGCTGGCGGAGAATGAGAAAGTGCTCGGGCGCATGGCGCGGCCCAATCTGGTGCACGGCCTGCTGCTCAAGCTGCTGCATCGGCGGCGCGACAACACCCGCTCGGGCGCCCGGCGCAACATCCACGCCCACTACGATCTCGGCAACGAATTCTATCGCCTGTGGCTCGACCCCTCGATGACCTATTCGGCGGCGCTCTACGCCGGCGAGCGCGGCAAGCCGCTCGAGGCGGCACAGACCGCCAAGTACGAGCGCATCCTCGACCAGATCGGCGCCAGGCAGGGCGACAGCATCCTCGAGATCGGCTGCGGCTGGGGCGGCTTTGCGGAGACCGCGGCGCGGCGTGGCATGCGGGTCACCGGGGTCACCATCTCGAAGGAGCAACTCGACTACGCGTCCGAGCGGCTGCAGCGGGCCGGCCTCGCCGATCGCGTCGATCTACAGTTCCGTGACTATCGCGACATGACCGGGCGCTACGACCACATCGTCTCGATCGAGATGATCGAGGCGGTCGGCGAACGCTACTGGCCGGACTATTTCGCGGTACTGAAGCGCCATGTGGCGCCCGGCGGATCGGCGCTGGTGCAGGCCATCGTCATCGCCGACGAGCTTTTCGACAGCTACCGCCGGCGGCCCGACTTCATCCAGACCTATGTCTTCCCCGGCGGCATGCTGCTGTCGCAGGAAGCCTTGCGCGAGCAGTGCAGGTTGGCGGGCCTGAAGGTCGCCGAACTCTACAGTTTCGGACTGGATTATGCCCGCACCCTCGATACCTGGCTGGGGCGCTTCGACCGGGTCGCCGACCAGGTCGCCCGGCTGGGCTTCGACGACCGGTTTCGCCGCATGTGGCGCTATTATCTCGCCTACTGTGCGGCCGGCTTCTCGACTCGCCGCACGGATGTCTTGCAGGCGCACTTCCGACATATATAAGTGGCAGCAATCACAGGCACTGAAATCGGTGCGGACAGGGCAGGCCGTCGGGTGAATGCAGGAGCGAGCGGGTACGCCACGGCGGCACCCGTCAAGATCAAGTTCGACCGATTGGTCGCCTATTCCACCCTTCAGTTGCCGCTCGCCATGGCGGCCCTGCCCGTGGTGCTGAACGTCAGCCATTTCTATGGCGAGATCCTGAAGCTGTCGCTTCAGATCATGGGGCCGATCTTCATCTTCTGCCGGATCGTCGACGCCATCCAGGATCCCGTCATCGGCCTGATCAGCGACCGCTTCACGCGCTACGGCAGGCGCGGCCGGCTCGCCTTCGTGGCCCTGATGACGCCGTTCCTGGGCGGCGGCTTCTACATGCTGTTCGATCCACCGGACGCCTGGTTCGGCGACCAGACGTTGATGGCGATCTGGCTGACCTTGGCGCTTCTCCTGGTTCATCTCGGCTATTCCGGCGTGTCGATCAGCTATCATGCGCACGGTGCGGAACTCACCGACGACTACAACGAGCGCACAAAGGTGACGGTGGGCCGCGAGGTGTTCGGCCTGCTCGGCATGACCGCGGCGGTCGTCCTGCCGACCTATCTCACCGCCCAGCTCGGCGACTCGGCGGGTTACACCGCGCTTGGCCTGGTCTTCCTGCCCATCGTCCTGCTGTTCAGCCTGCCGACGTTCGCCTGGGCCGGCCCGTCGGTCCATCCGCCGGTCGTGCATCCCAAGGGCACCGCCTTCATCGCCTTTTTCGCACCGCTCAAGAACCGGCTGTTCCGCCGCCTGCTGCTGATTTTCGTCGTCAATGGCGCTGCGCTCGGCGTCGCCGTGACGGTGATGTTGTTCTACGTCGAGCACGTGCTCAAGGGCGGCAAGCTGCAGGCCGGCATCATCCTGCTCACCTATTTCATCGCCGGCGCCGCGAGCGTGCCGCTATGGCTGAAGCTGTCGCGCCGCCTCAGCAAGGCTGCCGCCTGGTTCATCGGCATCGTCATCACGGCGGTCGCCATGACGCTTGCCCTCATGATCGGGCCGGGCGACTTCTACTGGTTCCTCGCCATCTCGGTGGTGACCGGGATGGGCATCGGCGCCGACTACGGCCTGCCGCCCTCGATCCTGGCCGATGTCATCAACTCGCAGGAGGGCGGCGATTCCAAGGGCAAGACCGGCACCTACTTCGGGCTTTGGGCGCTCGCCACCAAGCTCGCTACCGCGATCGGAGCGGCGGGCTCCCTGCCGGTAGCGGCAATGCTGGGCTTCAACCCGGCGACAGGCCAGTACGGCACCACCGCGCTGGTGATCGTCTACATCGTCCTCCCGGTTCTGATCAAAGTCGGTGCCGGCGTGCTGATCTGGTTCATCCGCATCGAAGCCGAACGGGGCTCCGTCCGCGACGAGCTGATGCGTTAACCCAGGAACCCCAGCCTCTGCGGTTGGCGCAGGCCGAAGTCTCGGGACAGGCCCCAGCAGCCCTGGGCGACGGTGGCGAACACGCTGCGGAAATCGACGACGTGGCGCAGGTCGCCGTCCTGCAGGTCGGACAGCGACGGATAAGCGCCGTGCAGTCCGCCCTTGACGCTGCCGCCCATGACGAGCACCGGTGCCGCCGCACCATGGTCGGTGCCGGCGCTGGCGTTCTGCTTGGCACGCCGGCCGAACTCCGAATAGGTCATGACGACCACGTCGCTCCACAGATTCGCCACGATCAGGTTTCGGCGCAGCGTCGCGAGGCTGGTCGCCAGGAACGCCAGCAGTCGCTCATGGACCGGCGCTTGGTTGGCATGCGTGTCGAAGCCGCCCAGTGCCGTCTTGATCGCCACGACCGGCACTTTCGCCGTGAGCACACGGGTCGCGAGATCGAGCTGCCGTCCGAAGAAAAGGTCCTGCCCGTAGCTTTCGGCCGGCGCCGGCGCGGCGCGCAGCCTGTCGCTCAGCCCCTGCGCCGCGGCATTGATCTCCTGGCGCACGGCCAGGAGATGGCGCAGCGCGGGATTGCCGTTGTCGGACATGCCCGCCGGGCTCTTAATGCCCTGTGCCTGGCGCAAGAAGGCCTCGGCATCCTGCATCACGATGGTGCGCAGCTCCGGGCCGGTGCTGGGCAGTGCGTTGGTGTCGATGACGATGCTGTCGACGCCGGCGCCCTTGGCGAAGGTCGTGCCGCGGAAGGCCTGGGCGATCCAGCCTTCGCTCAGGGTCTGGTTGGAGGCCGAGGCGGTGTCCCAGATCTCGATCGAGCGGAAATGCGAGCGGTTGGGATAGGGGTAACCGACCCCCTGCACGATCGCGAGGTCGCCCGCCTTCCACGCTTCCATCAGCGGCTCGAGCTTGTGGTTGAGCCCGACCCGCTCGTCGAGCTGCAGGACATGGTCGCGCGCCACTGCGAGCCGCGGCCGCAGCTCGCGGTACCTCGCATCGGCGTAGGGCACGAGGGTGTTCAGCCCATCGTTGCCGCCCCTCAGCTCGACCAGGAGAAGAATCCGGCTCATGCCACCCCTCACTTGAGCTGGTAGGCGGTGTCGAGCATCGCCAGCGCTACCACGCCGCCCGGGCTCAACGACGGATCGATGGCGTTGATCGGCGGACGCGCCAGCAGCGTGCGCAGCAGCAACGGCGACCCGAGGCCGGAAAGCGTCGGGCCGAGCCGCGCCTCGCCACCGGCGTTGCGCAGGCTGCGCCCCTCGACCGGCCGCGGCTCGGCCATCTGCATGCTCTCGCTCGCCGCCAACTGCTGCTTGCGGTCGGCGCGGCGGTTGGGCCGGTCGGCCATCGTCATGCCGCTTTCCATTGGCGCGACGGTGGTCGCCTCGACCATGCGGCGCATGAACTGCTGGCGCAGCAGCAGCGTGTAGGTGCTGATCCAGCTTTCGCCGCCGGCCCAGCCCTTGACGTTGGGCGGATCGAACGGAACCTGCCCCAGCCCCTGCAGCATGCGCACGAGCTGGGTCTTCTCCGGTACCGGCAGGCCGAGCAGCCGGACCGAGCCCACGATCAGGTCGATTGGCGACTTGATCAGCGCGCCACGGCTCGCCGGGTCGCGGAACCCGGCCGACAGCAGGATCGCCCGCATCAGCGGCCTGATCTCGTAGTCCCTTCGAAACGAAGCCGCGAGACTGCCGATCGCCCCGCGATCAGGGGTCAGCGACACGAACTCGCGCCACAGCTTCTCGACGATGGTCTCGGCAGTGCGCGGGTGCTTCAGCAGGATGCCTATGATCTCGTCGCCACCGAAGTTGCCGGTCTGCCCGAGGAAGGTCTTCCTGCCGCCGTCGTGCGCCTGCTCGCGGTTCACGAAGTGGCCGGTCTCGCGATCGATCGACCATCCCGTGAAGGCGCGCGCCGCCGCCTTGATGTCGGCCTCGCCGTAGTGGCCCTCGCCCAGGGTGAACAGCTCGAGCAGCTCGCGGGCGAAGTTCTCGTTCGGCTGGCGGGCGACGTTGCGCATGCCATCGAGGTAGATCAGCATCCCCGGATCGCGCGCCACCTCGCGCAGCAGCGTCGCGAAGTTGCCCACCGCCTCGCGCCGGAACAGGGCGTTCTGGCGGAACAGCGCCGGCGCGTAGCGCACCTTGAGGAACGACGAGGTGAAGTGGTTGTGCCAGAACAGCACCATGCGCTCGGTGAAGGGCCGGTCGGTCGCCAGCATCTCCTCGACCCACCAGTTGCGCAGCTCGCGGCCTTGTTGCTCGACCGGGCGGACGACGTCGAGCTTCTTGCCGTCGATGCCGGTCTTGCTTTCGGCCTGTGCCGCCTGCTGGCGGCGGCGCAATTCCGCCGGCCCTTCGTTCAGCCAATCGGGCGCCGGGGTCAGCGCACTCTGCCGGATCGAGGCGAGCAGCCGATCGACGGAAACGGCATAGTCCTGCCCTTCGAGCGCGCCGATCTCGGCCGGCGTGGCGCCGAACGTGATGCGCGACAGCAGATGGCGCGCCTCGTCGAAATCCATTGCCGTCGCGGCACGCCCCCCGCGCGGGAACCACAACCCGGTGGACAGGGCCGCCGCACCGCCCAGCAGCCCGCGCCGACCGACCCGTGCGACCATGACGCCCCCCTATTGCTGCGGCGGGCGGCCCGCGCCGCCCGGTACTGGTCCGGGACCCTGGCCTCGCGGCCGTGACCAGGACGGCCCGGCAAGGCGTTCGGCGAGAATGTGGTGCATGCGCTCGCGCTGCTGAGGCGTCAGTTGCGGCTCGAGCTGGGCTAACGAGCGCAGGGTATCCTTCTGCTGCTCGGCACGCAGGCGGGCGACCTGCTCTATGATCGGATCGATCCGCGCGAGGTCGATGGTCGGCTGCCGGTACTCGGCAGCCACCTTGTCCCGCAGCTTCTGGATCTCGCCCTGCCTGTCGCGCCGCGTCGCGGCGTACTGGTCGATGATGCCGCGCAGCTTGGCACGCTGCGCCTCGTCGAGGTCGAGTTCCCGGGCCACCATCTCGAGCGGGCTCGGGCGCGGCCCGGGCGGCGGCGGAGGCGGCCGGTGCTCGAACACGGGCGGTGCGATCCAGCTGCGATACACGAAGCCGGCCAGCACGAAGGTGTTCAGCAGCAGCGACAGCGCCAGCAGGATCTGCATCATCCGCGAGGACATGTCAGATGCCGTCGCTGCCCAGGAATTCCGCGGGATCGCCGGAGCCCGAGGAAAGGGTCGACGCGTCCGGGAGCGCCCCGTAGCGCTCCTTCGCCCACGACGCCCCCAGACCGCCACCCAGGACAAACCCCGAGATCGCCACGACCACGGCGGCGGCGAGCGTCGCGACCCGCTGGACAATGAAGCGTCGGCCGCCGGCCAGCAGCCAGTTGAGCAATCCCGGCCGGCGCTGCCGTCGTTCAGCCTCGAAGCCGACGAGGGTGCGCGCCCTCACCTCGAGCCGCGACGGTGCGGCCGGCAGCGGCTGGCCGAGTAACTCGGACAGCTCGAGAGCAGCGCGCCGCAACGCCGGATCGGACGCCACGGCAGCCTCGACGGCAGCGGCCCGGGCTTCCGGCAATCGCCCGTCGAGCCAGGCGGCAAAATCGAGCTCCGAGACCGGCTGGGGCGCACCCTCCCCCGCTGGAGCGAGACGGCGCCACAGCTCCTTGTCGGCCTCAGGAATATTTTCCCTTCTCATCCCACTCTCCTGCTGCAGACTACGTCAAAAATCCGTTGGGCATCCCCGTTTCATGGATCTTTCCCTTGGAAGTGAGCCCGCAACCGAACCAACGCCTTATGGTGAGTGCTGCGAACGGTTTGCGCGTCGATGTTGAGAAGCTTGGCAACCTCCGCGGCGTCCCGCTCCTCGTCATAAAGGTACTTAAGGATCAGAATCTGGCGATTGGTCAGCAGCCCGTCGGGTATCTTGAGCTTCTCGACATGCCGGTCCTCGACCGCCAATCGGGCTTCCGGGACCTCGTCGAGTGGCTGGGTCGGCTGACGGCGCCGCCGCGCATGGTCGATGGCGGCCGAGCGCGCGACAACGGCGAGCCAGGTCGACAGGCTGGCGCGTGCGGCGTCGTAGGTCTTCAAGAGGCGAAAGCCATTGGTGCAGAGGCGCACATACACATCCTGTGCAGCATCGAGGACATCCTCCTCGCTCAATCGGTATGAAGCGAGCGACCGACGAACGACCGCGTTGATCAGGGGCGCCGACGCGCCCACGAACGCATCCCAGGTGCGCTTGTCCCCTGCCTGGAGTGCGCGCAGGTCGATCTGGTTCAGCTCCGTCACGCCCGCGATCTTTCTCGGCCAATCCGCCCTGCAGTCTAACGGGGTTTGTGGCGAAATCAGGCCCCGCTACAGTTGGCCAGCATAACCCGGAGCATCGATGAGCGAGTCGCTGACGCGCCAATGGAAGGTCACCAAGCAAGCAGTACGCGGCAAGGGCGTGGTGGTTGCACAGAACTGCCGAGCCGCGGAAGTCGGCGCGGAAATCCTGCGCAAGGGCGGCAACGCGATCGACGCGGCCGTCGCGACTGGCATGGCGATCGGTCCTGTCGAGCCCTGGATGAGCGGCATCGGCGGCGTCGGCTTCATGACGGTCTGGAGCGCCCGGGAAGGCCGCGCCTGGACAATCGACTACGGCCCCCTCTCCGCCCGCCGGCTCGATCCGTCGAACTACAGGATCGTCGGCCCAGGCCCGGCCAACGCCTTTGCCTGGCCCGACATCCACGAGCAACGCAACGAGGTCGGCTACCATTCGATCGCCGTGCCCGGCCAGGTCGCCGGCATGGCCAAGGCGCTGGAACGCTTCGGCACCCTGAACTGGCAGGACGTGATGGCGCCCGGCCTGGCGCTTGCCCGCCGCGGCATGGAGCTCGACTGGTACATGCAGGTGATGCTCGCCAATGGCGCCGAGCACCTGTCGAAGTTCCCCGCCTCCAGGGCCAGCTACCTGCCCGACGGCGGCCGCGTGCCGACCAACGACTGGCAGGGCACGGTCCGTTA
>JALHMO010000196.1 GCA_022844015.1 Reyranella sp.
CAGCGCATTGAGGCTCTCCGACGCCTTGCGGTAGACGCCGAGGCCGCGCATCGTGCTGTCGGTCTCGATCAGGGCGGTGCCGACCAGCCGGGCCGGCACGATCTCCGACAGCCGGCCCTGCCCGAGCCGCCGCATGAATTCCATCTGCCAGAAGCGATCCTGGGCGTGGGCATAGCCCAGGCCGAAGGCGGCATCCTCGATCGAGCCGGCGATGATGTGCGGCACCGCGTTCCTGTCGCGCAGGATCTCGACTGGCGCCTTGAGGCCGCGCACCTCGGCATGCCCGTCATACGACGGCAGGGCGCCGCGCACCTGGAAGTACGCGCCCACCAGGAAGACCAGGATGGCCAATACGCTGCCAGCCAGGACCTTCGCCAGGCCGATGCCCAGGCGGGCGAGCATGAAAGAGCTCCCTAGCCGCCGAGGAAGGCGAGGATGGCCGATCGGTCGCGATCGAGATCCGGTGCCGGGCGCCGCGTCGGAGGATCCTCGAAGGCCGACATCTTGAGCGGGTTGCCGGCGAGCTTCAGCGTGCCGCCGCTGCCGTCGGGCACCTCGACCAGCATGTTGCGGGCGGCCACCTGCGGATGCTCGATCGCCTGCTTGATGTTGTTGATCGGCCCGCACGGAACGCCGGCCTTGGAGACCACGGCGATCCAGTGGGCTGTCGTGTGATGCCTGAGTATCGATTCCATCTCGTGCTCGAGCCTGCCGTGATGCTTCTGGCGCAACGCGTTGGACTTGTAGTCGGGATCGGTGGCCATATCAGGGCGGCCGAGCGCCTCGCAGGTCTTGACGAACAGGCCGTCGTTGCCGGCGGCGATGATGATGGCGCCGTCGGCGGTGCGGAACGCCTGGAAGGGCGTGATCGTCGGATGGCGCGCGCCGAGCGGGCCGGGGATCTCGCCCTCGACCGTGTAGCGCATGATGGCGTTCTCCAGCAGCGCCAGCTGGCAGTCGAACATGCCGATGTCGACCTTGGTCGATTCGCCGGTCTTGAGACGGTGGACCAGGGCCGCATTGACCGCGACCGCCGTGTAGAGGCCGGCGCCGATGTCGCCGATCGACATGCCGACGCGCGACGGCGGCTGGCCTTCGTTGCCGGTGATGCTCATGATGCCGCCCATGCCCTGCATGACCATGTCGTAGGCGGGGTCCTTGGAATTGGGCCCGGTATGCCCGAAGCCCGATGCCGAGGCGTAGATCAGCCGGGGGTACTTCTGGTGCAGGCTCTCCCAGCCGTAGCCCAGCTTCTCCATCGTGCCGGGCCGGAAGTTCTCGACCACCACGTCGGCCTTCTCCAGGAGCTTCTCGAAGATCGCCCGGTCGGCCTCGGCCTTGAGGTCGAGGGCGATGCTCTCCTTGCCGCGGTTGACCGAGGCGAAGTAGGTCGACTTGCCATTGACGAACGGCCCGTAGGCGCGGGCGTCGTCGCCGCCCTTGGGCGGCTCGACCTTGATCACCCGGGCGCCCATCTCCGCCATCAGCAGGGTGCAGTAGGGGCCGGCCAGGATGCGGGACAGGTCGACGACGAGGATGCCGGCGAGCGGGCCGGCGGCTTTGGCTGCTTGGGTCATGGGTGAATTTCTTATCCAGTGGGTCGTCGCGAATCCAGCCAGACGTTCGCCGCGGCCGCCCCGATCACGATGATGCCGCCCAGCAATGTCAGGTCGTCCGGCTTCTCGCCGTCGAACAGCCACACCCAGACCGGCCCCAGCACCAGCTCGAGCAGCCCGAGCAGGGCGGCCCGGCCGGCCGGGATGCGCTTGAGGCTCGCCATGTAGAGCAGCAGGCCGCCGACCAGCTGGCCGGGGCTGAGCAGCAGGAGCCACGGCAGATGCTCCCAGGCGAGGTTGCCCGGCTGGGCGAACGGCAGCGTCACCAGGCCCGAGATCACGCCGGCGAGCCAGATCGCCGGCGCCATGCCGACGTCGCGGCGGTGGCGGACGACGACGTAGTTGCCGCTCATGCACAGGACGACGATGAAGGCCACCGCCATGCCGGCGAGCGAGCCCGCCTGCAGGGAGCCGGCGACGCTCAGCGACAGCCCTACGGTCGCCAGGGCCATCGTGACGATCGTGTGAGGGTGCACCGGCTCGCCGAGGACGGCGCGCGCCAGCAGGGCGGTGATGAAGGGCGTCGCGCCGAACATCAGCAGCACGTTGGCGACCGGCGCCAGGCCGAGGGCGAGGATGAAGGAGACGAAGGCGCCGGCCAGCAGGACGGCGCTCATCACCAGCGCCAGCCCGGCGTTGCGCACGTCGATCAGGATGCCGCGCCGCTGCCAGACCAGCAGGGGCAGCATGGCGATCACCAGGAAGGCCGACCGCCAGAACGACACGTCCCACGCCGGCAGGTCGACCCGCCGCACGATGACGCCCGCCGTGCTGAAGATGATCGCCGCGACGACGGCGAAGGCGACGCCGATGAGGGAGCTGGTTGCCGGGGTCATGCGGCTCCTTCATTGCGGCGTGCAGGCGCGCGAAAGCAATGGGGATGCTCCTGATTTATTCTTGTGTCACCGCACGATGAGAGGCTTCAAGCCTGCGGCCTGGGCAAATTTGCGTTGCCTGGCATCGAAGGTGAGAAAGTGCCGGCATCGGAGGGTCAAGGCGCTGGCGACGTGCAGGATATCGAGTGTCCGGCAAGCCAGAGCCGAGGTTCTCTCGCGGCTGATGTCGTCGGCGAGGCGCAGCGCTGCCCGCCATGAGATGTCGGTCAGCACGAGGCGACCCTGCGCAAAATCGTCGTCCAGGGCCGCCAAGGCCGAATGGTGGACCATGCGAGACAGGAAGCCACGCGCCAATGCGAGCCCTATGCCGTTCACCATCTCGACCCGGCCGAAGAGCGTGACTGCGAGTGGCTGGCGCAACCGGCCGCGCCAGGCGGCCATGGCCTGCGACTCCGGCTCGTGCAGGTAGAGCTTCAGGAGGGCGCTTGGATCGGCGTACGTGTTCTCAGCGTTCGCCGCGATTCTCGTCATGAAGCTTGCGCGACTGCGCCCTCGTCATCGTCCGCGGCTGATAGGATTTCAGTCTCTCCCAGTAATCGACGGGCGGCGGCGACGCCTCGCTCGGCGAGGCGAAAAGCGTCAGGCGATAGCGTGGCCTTCCCCTTTCCGTCACCACGACCTCCCCTTCGGATTCGAGGCGCTTGCGAATTTCCGGGAAGCGGTTGCGCAGCTCGCGGACGGTGGCGGTCGAACGCATGGTGAGACATTGTGTCTCACGACAGCAGTGTCGTCAACCTCATCGAGCAGGGCGACGCAGCAGACGTTGCAGCTCGCGTGACCGTCCTGGTGGCACCCGCGCCCGAGGTCCGATGCGACTCCGAGCTTGTCATGGCCGGCGAAGCAAGGGACTTTCCAGTCGCCACAGCATGCCATTGCCACTTTGACCATCGACCTGCCGCCCTTTCGGCCGCGTTTTCCCTGGTGGGGCAGCGACCTGCAGACGATCGCCAACCGGCTGAGGCGTGTCCCGACCTCGCTCGCGCCGCATGCCAGCGAGAGGCTTCGCTTCCCTTTGCCGGATGGCACCGGCGATACGCTTCTCGCCAGCCTCGACCGGCCAGCGACGCCTGCCCGGGGAAAGCCGCTCGTCGTCCTGATCCACGGCCTGACCGGCGCCGAGGGCAGTCTCTATCTCCTGACCCTGTCCCGCCTGCTGCTCGACCGGGGCCTTCGCGTGCTGCGGCTCAACCTGCGCGGCGCCGGTCCATCGCGAGCGCTGTGCAGCCAGCACTACTATGCCGGTCGCAGCCAGGACTTTCGCATGCTCCTCTCGGTGCTGCCGGACGAGCTCGTGCGCGACGGGCTGATGGCCGTCGGCTACTCCCTGGGCGGCGCCATGCTGCTCAAGTATCTCGGCGAGGAGGGGAACGCCACGCCGTTGCGCGCTGCCGCCACGGTCTGCGCGCCGATCGACCTTGCCGCCACGTGCCGCACCATGCTGCGACCGCGCAATCGCGTCTATCATCGCTACATCCTCGACACGATGAAGGTCGAGGCAACGGGCGAGGGCGCCGTCGTGTCCGCTGCGGAGAAGGGTGCGATCCTCGATGCGCGCACGATCTGGGACTACGACCACGTCTTCATCGCCCCGCGCTACGGCTTCGCCGGCGCCGAGGACTACTACGAACGGTGCCGGCCGACGCGCTTCATGGCCGACATCAGAATTCCCACCCTCGTCCTCGCCGCCCTCGACGATCCGTGGATTCCCGGCGCGCTCTATCGGTCGTATGATTGGCGCTGCAACCCGTCGCTCGTGCCGCTGTTGCCCGCCCAGGGTGGCCATGTCGGCTTCCATGGCAAGGACAGCCGGCATCCCTGGAGTGACCTGGCCGTCGCGAGGTTCCTCGACCATGACTGAGCTTCCCTCCCTCCTGCAGATCCTCGGCGTCGCCGCCTCGGCGGCTGCCCTCGTGCTGGCCTGGCGCGCCTATCGCGGCGCCTCCGAGGAGCACGAGCGGCGCAAGCGGGAGCGGGAGAAAGGCGACGGTCGATAGCCTCCGTCTCGCCGCGGATTCCCGGCATCGCCTTATGCACAATGCGGGTCGCCGGGCAGGCTTGCCGCTACGGGGGGTGGCGGCATTATGCCTGCCGGGGAATCGGAATATGCTTACGCGTCAAGTCTACGATCACGCCCGGCGCAATCCGGACAAGATCGCTCTCGTCTTCAACAATCGCACGCTCACCTATCACGAGCTCGCTTCCTCGATCGAAGCCAGTCGCCGTCTGCTGGAAAAGCGCGGGGTGGCAGGTCACGGTGTCGCGCTCCTGGTGATCAGCTCTTTCCTGGATGCCTGGATCGTCGGTCTGGCCGTGCGAGGCCTGGGGTTGACGACGCTCGTGCTGCCATCCCTGGAGGAAGCGAGCAAGTTCGTCTTTCCCGGCATTCGGTTCGTCGTCGCGCGCACGGGCGACAGGGCCTGGCCGGGGCTGCAGGCGCTGTGCCGGGAGCGCGGCTGGGAGGCGATCGATCTGCCCGCGCCGAGATTCACGCGTGTCCGCAATCACGGCGCAGTGGAAGCTCCCGTCTGGCCGGCAGTGCCCGGCGAGCGAATTCTGCTGACATCGGGCACCACCGGTCTCAGCAAGATGACGCTCTTCGACCCGCTCGGCGAGAATACCGAGCCTCACCGCCGCGCGATCTTCGAGATTTCCGACCGATCCGTGGTTCTCGTGCCGAGCTTCGGCGGATGGTCGTCGGCGGGGTACAATGTGCCTGCCCATGTCTGGGATGCCGGCGGGACGGTGTCGATCTACCAGGGCTCCCGGCAATGGGAGTCGTTTCGGCGGCCAGGGGTCACGCATGCCTTCGTACATCCGGCGCTGCTGGCAAAGGTCCTGAGCGCGCCGCGCGGCGAGCTTCCCAGGAACGACGAGATACAGTTGATCGTGACCGGCGGCGCCTTGCTGCCGGAACAATACGAGGAGGCCAAGGCCCGCCTGACCAGCCAGATCTTCGTTTGCGTCGGTGCCACGGAGGCAGGTGTCTTCACGCTGACGCGCGTGGAGCAGCCCGACGACCTGCGATGGCATCGCATCGTTCCCGGATGCGACGTACAGGTCGTGGGAGACGACGGACGAAGCGTTCCGGTGGGGGAGGTCGGCACGGTCCGGGTCCGGGTCTCGGATGGGGCGATTGGCTATCTCCACGACGACGCGGCGTCGCGCGACTTCTTTCACGAGGGGTACTTCTATACCGGGGATCTCGGCGTGCTTCGCGGCGATGGGCGACTGTCGCTGCACGGCCGCAGTGTCGATGTTCTCAATGTGGCCGGCGAGAAGGTCCTGCCTGCTCCGATCGAGGAGAAGCTGGCAACCGAATGCGGGGTCTCGGCGGCCTGCGTGTTCCAGGCGCGGCCCGAGGAGGATGGTCACACGATCTATGTCGTGCTCGAATCGCCGCCGACCATTTCCTTGCCGAAGGTGGAGGCAGCCCTGGCCAGCGTGCTCCCGCGGCCGTTCAGCGCGAAGATCCACTGCCTGGGCGTGCTGCCGCGCAATCACATGGGCAAGGTCCTGCGCGAGGATCTGAAGCGCCGGATTGGATTGTAGGCGCGGGCATTGCGGGTTCGGCGTCGCCGCCTCGGCGGCGGCCTCGTGCTGGCCTGGCGCGCCTGTCGCGGCGCCTCCGGGGAGCACGAGCGGCGCAAGCGGGAGAAAGACGACCGACGCGGCTAGGCCGGGCGCCGGCGCGTCCTGGAACGTGGCGTGTGCCGGGTCAGCAACGCGAGCAGGGCCCGGGCTGCCGGGCTGAGATACCCCTTCCGCCGGTGCAGGACGGTGATCGGGATCGCGATGCGCATGCTCGGGACGTCCAGCGCGATCAGCACTCCCTGGCGCAACTCGTCGCGTACGCTGCTTTCCGGCACCAGGGCCAGGCCGAAGCCCGCCTGGGCCAGCCGCTTCTGGGCGGTCAGGCTGTCGATCAAGGTCAGGTCGGCTCCGTCCAGCCCGGCCCGCACGAGCTGCCGCGCCAGGACATGGCCCGAGGAGTCGCGATCGCCGGGCGCCGGCGCAAAGCCGACCCAGCGCTCGCCGGCCAATGTCCGCGGATTGCGTACGCGACGACCGGCCAGGGGATGGTCCGCGGCGGCGACCACCAGCATGGCCTCGCTGCCCACGTCCTGCTCCACCAGGTCGGACCGGGCGCTGGCGAAGTAGCGCAGGCCGAGGGTCGCGTCGCCGCGGCGCACGAGATCGGTGACTTCGGCGCTTGACGCCGTGCGCAGCTCGAGGCGGACGTCCTTCTGCCGGCGAGCGAAGCGGCGCAGCACATCGACGATCTGCGTGTCGGCCAGCGTGCCCACCAGAGCCAGCGAGACCGCGCCGCGGGTCGCGGCGGCAAGGTCGCGTGATGGTCCTGCCAGATATTATGCATTTTACAGAAGCGCGCCAAGGCGATGAACTAGCGGAGCCCTGACCGACTGGAGACCCGAGATGCCCGATCAAGCCGACAAAGCCGCCAGGTTCCGCGCCCTGCACGAAAGGCCAGGCGCCTTCGTCATCCCCAACCCCTGGGACGCCGGCAGCGCGCGCCTGCTGGCAGGGCTCGGCTTCGAGGCGCTGGCCACCACCAGCCTGGGCCTGGCCAACATGCTGGGCCGGCCGGACAGCACGGTGACGCGCGCCGAGGTGATCGCGAACTGCCGGGAGATCGCCGAGGCGACCGACCTGCCGGTCAACGTCGACCTGGAGAATTGCTTCGCCCATGAGCCGCAGGCGGCGGCCGAAGCCATCCGGCTGGCCAGCGAGGCGGGGGCGGTCGGCGGCTCGATCGAGGATTTCACCGGCGACGCCAAGGACTCGATCTACGATTTCGAGCTGGCCGTGGCGCGCGTCGAGGCGGCGGTGGCCGTCGCCCGCAGCCTGCCGGTGCCCTTCATGGTGACGGCGCGGGCCGAGAACCTGATCCGCGGCCGCGTCGACATGGGCGATACGATCCGCCGTCTCCAGGCCTATGCGGGGGCGGGAGCGGACGTCGTCTATGCGCCGGGCCTGCGGACTCTCGACGAGGTGCGCCACGTGGTGGGCGCTGTGAGTCGCCCGGTGAACGTCGTCACGGGCTGGCTCGATCCGGACATCACCGTCGCGCAACTGGCTGCGGCGGGCGCCAGGCGGATCAGCGTCGGCGGTTCGCTGTCGCGGCTGGCGCTCGCCACCTTCGTCGGCGCCGGACGGGCAATGAAGGAACAGGGCTCGTTCGCCTGGATGCGCGACATGATCGGCATCAAGGACCTGCAGCAATTGTTGGCGGCCGGCACCTGAGCGTTGTGCCAAGCCACCTTCTGGCCGACGACGCTCGCCACCTTCATCGGCGCTGGACGGGCGATGAAGGACAAGGTGCATAATTGCCTGCAGCGTGTCGCTTGCAGGACTTACCCTTTGCGGGCTCGAGGATCTTTTGGGAAACTGACGGACGTAGACCGCCGCTCGAGCGAGAGCCGATGCGATGTCATGCCAGACGCCACGTCCTGCCGGAACGCGTCGTGCGCTGCTGAGAGCCGGTCTTGCGGCCGGCACGTTGTCGCCGCTGCCTGGCTGCGGCCCGTCGCCGTTGCCGGGATATCGAGAAGCGGCTGGTGTCGGCGTCACGACCTATGTGATTGCCGCCGGCTGGCACACGGAGATCGGGCTCGCGGTTCACTCCATACATGACCCCCTGCGGGCGGTTACGCTGGACTTTCCAGGCGCCCAGTACCTCTCGTTCGGTTGGGGTGAACGCAACTACTACATGGCGCGCGCGCCCACCGTCGGCGATGCTGTGAATGCACTGTTCCCTGGACCGGCGGTGCTTCTGGTGACCCCGCTGTACCATCCGCCACGGGACTCGAAGGCCAGAGCACAGGTATTCGAGCTCGGCCTGTCGACGGCGGGGCTCGATCGGCTGTCGGGCTACTTCTGGACAGCGTTCGAAAAGTCTGGCGATGGGACGCTGCGCCGTCTCGCGTCAGGCCCTGGACCCGGAAGCGTCTTCTATGCCGCCACCGGGATGTACAGCTCGACTTACACTTGCAACACCTGGACCGCGGAAGGCTTGCGTGTTGGCGGAGTACCGGTGACCTCGGCAGGCGTTGTTTTCGTCAGCCAGTTGACCGACCAGCTCGGTCGCTGAGCATGCGTGCAGCCGAGGTGCCTCGAGCCAGATTACCGCCCATCCCGGACGAACCGGCCAACGTCACTGGTGCCTGGCATCGAGCCCGACGCAGACACGGCAGCCCATGACTTTGTGGTCTCGCCTCAGTCGATCACGATCGGATGCGATGGAGGTCCGTCGCTCAACAGCGTGGCCAACTGTCGGCCCAGGGTACGCGGCTCGAACCGCTCGGTTGAGGAGGAAATCTCCTCGGCGTGCCACCAGCGGTGGCCGCGCGTCCAGCTGCGCTCGCGCTCGTCGAGCCCCGAGGTGTCGACCTCGGTGCGGTCGGTGCGCGCCAGGAAGAAGCGCTCCTTGTGCAGCACGTCCTTGCCGCGCCAGCTCATGCGGCGCTCGCGGGTCCACACCCAGCGTGGCGTGTCGACCACCGGCAGCCTGGTTTCCTCCTGCGCCTCGCGCACGGCGGCGTCGGCGAATTCCTCGCCGGGATCGACGAAGCCGCCGATCATCACCCAGAACGGGTCGAAGTACGGGTTGGCCGGATCGTAGACGCCGGGATCGTGGACGTTGAACAGGAAGAGGCGATCCTGCGGATCGAGCAGAATCAGCCGCGCCGACGGTCTTTCGATCATCGCAAGAGGCGCACGATCATTTGTGGGCGGCGAGAAGGCGGGCGGCGTCGACCGCGCCGTAGGTCAGGATGCCGTCGCAGCCGGCGCGCTTGAAGCCGGAGAGCGTCTCGATCAGCACCTTGTCCCAGTCGAGCCAGCCGCGGTCGGCGGCGCCGCGCAGCATCGCGTACTCGCCGCTCACCTGGTAGGCGTAGGTCGGCACGCCGAAGGCGTCCTTCACGCGGCGCACGATGTCGAGATAGGGCAGGCCGGGCTTGACCATCACCATGTCGGCGCCTTCCTCGATGTCGAAGCCGACCTCGCGCAGGGCCTCGTCGGAGTTGGCCGGGTTCATCTGGTAGGTCTTCTTGTCGCCCTTGAGCGCGCCCGAGCTGCCGATGGCGTCGCGAAAGGGGTTGTAGAAGGCCGAGGCGTACTTGGCGGCGTAGGACATGATCTGGGCATGGATGTAGCCCTTGTCGTCGAGCGCCCTGCGGATGGCGCCGATGCGGCCATCCATCATGTCCGACGGCGCCTGGACGTCGGCGCCGGCCTCGGTCTGCACGATCGCCTGCTTCACCAGGGCGTCGAGCGACTCGTCGTTCTGAACGTAGCCGTCGCGCACGATGCCGTCATGGCCGTCGCTGTTGAACGGGTCGAGCGCCACGTCGCAGACGATGCCGATGCCCGCGACCTCCTTCTTGACGGCGCGGATGGCGCGGCACACCAGGTTGTCCGGGTTGTAGGCCTCGCGCGCATCCGGAGTCTTCGCCTGGGGATCGGTCTCGGGAAAGACGGCCAGCGCCGGGATGCCGAGGTCGCGGGCCTGCCTGGCGGCCTCGACGAACAGATCGATCGACAGCCGATCGACCCCCGGCATGGACGAGACGGGCGTCCTCGAATTGTGCCCTTCCTGGACGAACACCGGCCAGATCAGGTCGTCGACGGACAGCCTGGTTTCGGCGACGAGGCGGCGCGACCAGTCCTCGCGGCGATTGCGGCGGAGGCGGGTGCCGGGATAGCGACCCAGGGTGGTGAAACGGCTCGGCATGGCGCGACCTTATGGCGCGAAGCCCGCACTGCGGCAATGCGACTTGTTCGACTTCCGCCTCGTTTGACTGGCTCCGACCCCCCGATATGATCCGCGGCCAATGGATTTCGAGCTCTCCGAGGATCAGCGCGCGTTCCGCGATACGGCGCGACAGTTCGCGACCGAGCGGATGCTGCCCGATGCCGCCAGGTGGGACGCCGAGAAGATGTTTCCCGAGGCGGTCCTGCGCGAGGCCGCGGCGCTGGGCTTCGGCGGCATCTACGTCCGCGACGATGTCGGCGGCAGCGGCCTGTCGCGCCTCGATGCGGCGCTGATCATGGAGGAGCTGGCGGCGGCCTGTCCGAGCACGGCGGCCTACATCTCGATCCACAACATGGCCGCCTGGATGATCGACGGCTTCGGCGACGACGACCAGCGCCGGCGCTTCCTGCCGAAGCTCTGCTCGATGGAGCACTTCGCCAGCTACTGCCTGACCGAGCCCGGCGCGGGGTCGGACGCCGCCGGCCTCGCCACGCGGGCCGAGCTGGCGGGCGACCACTATGTCGTGAACGGAACCAAGGCCTTCATTTCCGGCGGCGGGCGCAGCGATATCTACGTCGTCATGCTGCGGACCGGCGGCAAGGGGGCGGGCGGCATCTCCACCCTGGTGGTCGAGAACGGCACGCCGGGCCTCTCCTTCGGCAAGCAGGAGCAGAAGCTCGGCTGGAACAGCCAGCCGACCTCGGCAGTGATCTTCGAGAATTGCAAGGTACCGGTCGCCAACCGGCTGGGTCCGGAAGGGCACGGATTCAAGATCGCCATGGCCGGCCTCGATGGCGGCCGCATCAACATCGGCGCCTGCTCGCTGGGCGGCGGGCGCGCCTGCCTCGAGACGGCGTCGCGCTATGTCGTCGAGCGCAAGCAGTTCGGCAAGCCGATCGCCGACTTCCAGGCGACGCAGTTCAAGCTCGCCGACATGGCGACCGAGCTCGACGCGGCGCGCCTGCTGATCTGGCGGGCAGCGTGCCTGCTCGACGCCAGGTCGCCGGAAGCGACGCAGGCGGCGGCGATGGGCAAGCGCTTCGCCACCGATGTTGGCTTCCGCGTCGTCAACGATGCGCTGCAGCTGCATGGCGGATACGGCTACCTGAAGGACTTTCCCATCGAACGCTATCTGCGCGATCTTCGCGTGCACCAGATCCTCGAAGGCACCAACGAGATCATGCGCGTGATCATCTCGCGGCGCCTGCTGATGGGATGACGGAGAATGAATGTCTGAAGCAGAAATCCTGTTCGAGGTGAAAGACGGCCTGGGCCTGATCACGCTCAACCGCCCCAAGGCACTGAACGCGCTGACCTACGGCATGATCCTCGAGCTGGAGAAAGCTCTGCCGGGGTGGGAGGCCGACCCCGCGATCAAGGCCGTCGTGCTGCGCGGTGCCGGCGACCGTGCCTTCTGCGCCGGCGGCGACGTGATCGGCCTCTATCGCGAGATGCGCGACAACCAATCGGGGACCTTGCGCCGCGACTTCTTCCGCGACGAGTACATCGTCAATCGCCGCATCTATCGCTTCGCCAAGCCGTGGATCTCCCTGATCGACGGCATCGACATGGGCGGCGGGGTGGGGCTTTCGGCGCACGGCTCGCACTCCGTGGCGAGCGAGAAGTTCCTGTTCGCCATGCCGGAAACCACGATCGGGCTGTTCCCCGACGTCGGCGGCGGCTACTTCCTGACCCGCCTGCCAGGCGCGCTGGGCACCTTCCTGGCGCTCACCAGCCATCGGCTGAAGGTGGCCGACGCTCTGTGGGCCGGGATTGTCGACGCCCATGTCCCGAGCGCCAGGATGGGCGACCTGCTGGCAGCCCTGGGAGCCGCCGACCTGTCCGGGCCGGATGCCGACCGCAAGGTCGACGCGGTGATCGCGCGTTTCGCGACGGATCCCGGGCTGGCGACGCTGCCCGATCTCATGGCCGACATCGATCGCTGCTTCTCGGCCGAGTCGGTCGGCGAGATCGAGGCGAAGCTCAGGAAGCATCCCGGCGAGTGGGCGCAGAAGCAGCTCGCGGCGCTCCTGAAGCTGTCGCCCCTGTCGATGGCGATCACCCTCGAGCAGCTGAGGCGCTGCGCCAACCGGTCGTTCGAGGACACGATGACCATCGAGTATCGCATGTCCCAGTACTGCATGCGCCCCGACCACGACTTCTTCGAGGGCGTTCGCGCGCTGCTGGTCGACAAGGATCAGAAGCCGAGATGGAATCCGGCGACGATCGCCGCGGTCACGCCGGCGATGGTGGAGGCGCATTTCCAGCCGGTCGCGAACGACCTGCTTTTCGAGATGACCTGAACGGGGAGGATCCCATGGCGAAGATTGCATTCATCGGGCTCGGCAACATGGGGGGGCCGATGGCCGCCAACCTGGTCAAGGCACAGCATCAGGTGACGGCCTTCGACCTGTCGGCGGCGGCCGTCGAGGCGGCGGTCGGGCACGGTGCCCGGAAGGCCGCGTCGGCCGCCGAGGCGGTCAAGGAGGCCGAGGTGGTGGTCACCATGCTGCCGGCCGGCAAGCACGTGCGCGAGGTCTACGAGAAGGACGTGCTGCCCAACGTCGCCAAGGGAGCGCTGCTGATCGATTGCTCGACGATCGACGTCGACAGCGCCCGCCATGTCGGCGGGCTGGCCGAGAAGGCGGGCTTCGAGATGATCGACGCACCGGTCTCGGGCGGCGTCGGCGGCGCGACGGCGGGCACGCTCACCTTCATGGTCGGCGGCGGCGACCAGGCATTTGCGAAGGCCAGGCCGATCCTGGAGAAGATGGGCCGCAACATCGTGCATGCCGGCGCCAGCGGCAACGGCCAGGCGGCCAAGATCTGCAACAACATGATCCTCGGCGTCTCGATGATCGCGGTCAGCGAGGGCTTCATGCTGGCCAAGCGGCTTGGTCTCGACGCCCAGAAGCTGTTCGACGTGGCCTCGACCTCGTCCGGCCAATGCTGGTCGCTCACCAACTACTGCCCGGTACCGGGGCCCGTCCCGACCTCACCGGCCAATCGCGATTACCAAGCCGGCTTCACCGCGGCCATGATGCTGAAGGACCTGCTGCTGGCGCAGCAGGCGGCGAATGCGGTCGGCGCCAGCACGCCGATGGGGGCGGGGGCGGCGCAGCTCTTCAACCTGTTCGTCAACAGCGGCAATGCGGCCAAGGATTTTTCCGGCATCATCCGCATGCTCGACGGAAAGTGAGACGATCATGATCACGTTGTATGACCTGGTGCTGCAGGACGACCGCCGGCCCAGTCCCTATTGCTGGCGCGCCAAGTTCGTCCTGAAGCACAAGGGCCTCGGCTGGCGCGACGAGCCCATGGGTTTCACCGAGAAGGAGAAGATAGCCTTCGCCCAGTCGCAGACGGTTCCCGTCATCCATGACGGTCCCAAGGTGGTCAAGGACAGCTGGGCGATCGCCCGGCATCTCGACGAGGCCTATCCCGACAAGCCGCTGTTCGCGGGAGAGGCGGCGCTCGCCAACGCGCACTTCGTCACCAGCTGGGTCGACTCGATCGTTCAGCCGGCGCTGTTCCCGATCGTCGTCAGCGACCTCTACGAGCGGGTGCGTCCGGTCGACAAGCCCTACTTCCTGGAGTCGCGGTCCAAGCGGTTGGG
>JALHMO010000197.1 GCA_022844015.1 Reyranella sp.
GCTGATCGCGCCGTGGGTGAGGTGAAGCTCCTGCGCGGCCGCGCTGAAGCTCAGGTGCCGTGCCGCCTGCTCGAAGGCCGGCAAGGTCTTCAACGGGGGAAGCCGACGTCTCGCCATGCCTGCTCTTCGTGACGAAAGCTCACAGATGCAGTGAGCTTAGGTCGTTTGTCGACGGCATCCAAATGCCGTCGACTGTGCGGCGATGCGGATCGGGCGTACCGACGTGAAGAAGGGGCTCTGGCTGGTGGTCGCGCTGCTGGCCTGGATCGGGGCGCGCCTTCTGCCGGCTCAGGCTGGCCTCGACCCGCTGGCCTCGGCGGTGCTGGGCGTCGCCGCCGCGGGCACCGTGCTGTGGATCAGCGAGGCGGTTCCGCTCGGCGTCACGGCCCTGCTCGTCATCGTGCTGCTGGCGGTCACGCCGGGCATGACCCTTCCGGCGGCGCTGCACGGGTTCTCGTCGGAGGTCACCTTCTTCCTGATCGGCGCGGCGGCCATGGGTGCGGCCGTCGAGGCGAGCGGCTTGGCGCAGCGAGCGGCGCGCTTCCTCATCAGGGGCGCGCGCGGCAGCCCGACGCGGCTCTACGTGCAGATGATCGCCTCGCTGCCGGCGCTCGCCTTTGTCGTGCCGTCGGCCATCACGCGCAACGCCATCCTGATCCCGGCCTATCGCGAGGCGCTCGACGGCATGGGCGTCGACAAGGGAGGCCGTGTCGGCCGCGCCCTCATGCTGGCGCTCGGCATGCTGAACCCGCTGGCCTCGTCGGCATTGCTGACCGGCGGCATCGCATCGATCGCGGCGGCGACGCTGCTCGGCGGCTTCTCGTGGCTGCGCTGGTTCAGCCTGATGGCGGTGCCGTACTACGCCCTGATCGTCCTGGGCGGCCTTTACCTCCGCCTGATGGTCGGCCGCTTCGAATCGTCGGTCGAGTCGACGGCCGTGCCGCCCGCCGCGCCATTGGCGCCGGCCGAGACCAGAACCCTTGTCGTGCTTGGCATGACCGCGGTGCTGTGGCTGACCGACTCCTGGAATCACCTGTCGCCCGCGATCCCGGCGCTGATCGCGGCCATTGCGCTCCTCTGTCCGTCGTTCGGCGTGCTCACCTGGAAGGCATTCGAGGCCAGGCTGTCGTGGGGCCTGATCCTCACGGTGGGCGCTTCGATATCGCTTGCCCGGGCGATGACCGAGAGCGGGGCGGCGGCATGGCTCGGCGACATGCTCGTCGGTCAACTTGCCGCGCTCGCGACAGCACCGCTCGCCCTCCTGGCGGTGCTGGTCGTGGCGGTCGCCGTGGTGCATCTCGCGATCACCAACCTCGCGGCCTGTATGGCGCTCTCGATCCCGATCGCCATGACCATCGCCGCGGCGGCAGGGCTCAACCCGCTGCTCTGTGGGCTGGTGGTCACGCTGGCCGTCGACGCCGTGATTCTCTACCCGGTGCAGACCGCGGCCAACCTGCTCGCCTACGAGAGCGGCTACTTCGCCGCGGCGGACGTGCGCCGCCTCGGGCTCGGCATGCTGGTGCTGACGATCGTGGTGATGATGCTGGTGCTGCCCTGGTGGGCGCTGCTGGCGCTGCCCCTCGCAGGCACGGCATGACGAATCGTCCGTCTCGACAATGCGCTCATCGTCAGCTGCCCGTCGCGTGGCTTGACACAGGGCGATTGCATGCCGTGAGATCGCTCGTGCTCCTCTGCCAGCTCACCAACGGACACGTCGAACATCATGAAGCGTGGCATCTATGCGGGATCGTTCGATCCGACGACGCGCGGGCATCTCGATGTAATCCGCCGTGCGAGCCTCATCGTCGATGAGCTGCACATCATGATCGGCGTCAATCCGAAGAAGACGACCGGCCTCTTCCCCGTCGAGAAGCGACTCGCCTTGATCGAGGGTTCGCTGGAGCACATGGCGTGGTTCGGGGGGAGCAGGAGCGGGTTTCATGTCGGTGAGTTCACCGGCCTGCTGGTGGAGTACTGCCGGAAGCACGACATCCGGTTCAACATTCGCGGATTGCGAGCAGTGCAGGATTTCAACTACGAGTTCGAGATGCACGGCATCAATTGCGACGTGGCGCCGGAAATAAACACCGTCTTCCTCGTCGCCGCGCCCGAGTTCCAGTTCATCAGCAGCAGCATTATCAAGGAGCTCGCGACACATCAGTCGCCCGCCATGCACAAGTACGTGACGCCGTGTGTCGCGAGCGCCTTGCTCGAGGCGAATCCGAGCGCATAGACGAGCGGCCCTCAAGGCGTCATGTCGCCGGCACTGGCCGTTTGGCGCGCGTATAGACAAAGCGTCTTGTTGCGCAGGAACAGATCCGGCTCGCGGACGAACCGGCACCGCTCGAGCAAGGCGCGCGAGACGATGTTCTCGGGGCGGACGGTCGCGACCATCCGCTGCAAGGACCTTTCCCTGAAGCCATAGCCGACGACTGCCTCCAAAGCCTCCCGGGCGAGGCCCTGCCGCCAGTAGCCGACGTCGAGCGCATAACCGACCGCGACGTCGCCAACGTCGCTGTCTGGCCTCAGGCAGATCTGCCCAGACTCTGGCAAGGCACCCGGTATCGTCTTCTGCTGCCAAGTGTGGCAAAGCAACGTGCTATCGACGGCCGAGCTTGAAGCGGGGAGGCAATGCAGAAATTCATCCATATCACCGACACGCACCTCGTGCCGCCCGGCAGCCTGCTCTACGGCCTCAATCCGCTAGACCGGCTGGCGCTCTGCGTCGCCGACGTCAACAAGCATCATGGCGATGCCGCCTTCGCGATCCTGACGGGCGATCTCGCCCACAAGGGCGAGCTGCCGGCCTACCAGGCGCTGAAGCGCGAGCTCGACAAGCTGGCCATGCCCTACCATCTACTGGTCGGCAATCACGACGACCGCGCCGGCTTTCGCGCGACCTTCCCGGACGCGCCTCTCGATGCCGACGGGTTCGTCCAGTTCACCTTCGACGTGGGCGAGGGCGTGCTGGGCGTCTGCCTCGACACCAACGAGCCCGGCAAGCCGTGGGGCACCTTCTGCGAGACGCGCGCCGCCTGGCTCAGCGACAGGCTGGCCCGTACCGGCGAACAGCCGGTGATCATCTTCATGCACCATCCGCCGTTCCGGGTCAGGCTGAAGCGCATGGACGACATATCGCTGCTGGAGCCGCGTTTCTTCGGCGAGGCGATCGCCGGCCGCAAGAACATCCGTCACCTCTTCTTCGGCCACCTGCACCGGCCTGTGGCCGGAAGCTGGCGCGGCATCCCGATATCGACCCTGCGCGCGACCAGCCACCAGGTGGCGCTCGATTTCGTGGTCGAGGGCCGCATCATGGGCAGCCACGAGCCGCCGGCCTACGGCGTGGTGCTGCTCGAGCAGGACCAGATGATCGTGCACATGCACGACTACCTGGATCGGACGAACACGTTCCTGCTGTGAGTCGCAGGATCTGACGCCCCGGCTCGAACAACTTCACCTCATCCTGAGGAGCACGCCGAAGGCGTGCGTCTCGAAGGATGGCCGCAGCCATGGTGTTTGTTGCCCATGCTTCGAGGGCTGCGCTCGCTCCTCAGCATGAGGTCGCTTGGGTGGCGGCTATCTCAACGCATGCTTCAGCCGTACCGCTGGCGCAGCAGGCGGGCCGCCTCGGCCTCGGCCTTGAGCTTGAGATAGACCTCGTCGATGTCGACCCGGGCGGCGGAGCCGGGGGCGAAGCCGCAATCCGGGTTGAGCGTGATGCGGCCCTTGTCGACACGCGACAGGGCGCGCTCGACGCGGGCTGCGATCACGGGCGCCGCTTCGGGGGCGCCGGGAGTCACGTCGACGACGCCGAGGCCAAGCTCGAGATCCTCGCGCAGGCGGCCCAGGCTCTCGAGATCGTCGGCGCCGGCGGCCGTGAACTCCATCGTGAGGTGCTGCACCGCGAGGCGATTGAGCTGGGCCAGGATCGGGCCGTAAGTGCCGGCGTGGTGCTTCTCGCCGCGCACGCGCGCGCCGGCCCGCCGGCAGAGATGCACAGCGAACTTCACGCCGGCGAAGCCCTCGACCGTGGCGTTGATCATGTCGACGGCGAAATCGGCGGCGCGGTCCGGGTCGTCGTGGCGCGCGCGCACATCGGGGTCGACGAACAGGCAGAGATGCGGATCGTCGATCTGGACGATCTCGACGCCGATGTCCTGCAGCAGCGCGATCTCGGCGCGCAGCGGCGCCACGCAGGCACGCACGAAATCCTCGCGCTCGGGGTAGGCCTTGCGCGAGCGCCCGGCGTCCCACAGGCGCTCGCCGAGCAGGGCGGGCGCCGGCAGCGTGATCTTGGTGGCGACGGTGGCGACCTGCTTCACGAAGGCCGCCTCGCGGGCGATGAAGCCGGGTGGCTTGGGCGCGAGCCCCTCGGTCACCACCGTCCACGGCCGGCCGTCGGCCGGGTTCGTCTCCAGCGTGAAGCCGTGCGCCAGCTCGGCGATGACGCCGATGTAGGAGCGGCGGCGCCACTCGCCGTCGTTCACGACGTCGAGGCCGGCGTGTTCTTGCATCGCCACGACGAAGCGGATGGCCGCATCCATGGTCGCGCTGTCGGCGGCGTCCCAGTGCGGCTTCTCGATCAGCTCGCGGACGACCAGGGGACGCGGGATCGAGCCCACGATCGACGCGGGGAAGAGCGGCAGAGAAGGGCCACGCGGCGAGCCGGGAGGCATCTCAGGGCCGCCACAGCGTCTGGGCCAGGTCCATGTCCTCCTGGGTGTCGATCTCGCGGTACTTGCCGGGCGTGTCGACGTGGCCGAAGGCGATGCCGTGCTCGATCATGTCCTGGAACAGGTGGATCAGGTACGCCTTCTGGAACAGCGGCGCCTCGCGGTACGGCCGGCCCCAGAACTCCGCCATGCGCCGGTGATAGAACTCGCGCAGGCAGCGCGCGCCGTCGCTGCCGAACCGGGCGACGCCGATGAACTCGCCGGTCGCGTCCTCGTAGGGAATGCCGCGATGGACGCGCTCGACGCGGCCGCCGCGCGTGATGACCTTCTCGGCATCGTGCGGCGGGTGGCGGGTCCGCGGCCTGTAGTGCTCTCTCCAGTCGGTGTCGACTCCGAGCGCGATCTCGTCCCTCGCCTGCACGAGGCCGGCCACCAGCCGGGAAGTGAACAGGATGTCGGAGTAGGCCGCGACGAAGGGTCGGTCCATCAGATCCTCGGCGCACATCAGGGAGACCAGGATGTTGTTGTCGGGCCAGTCGCGGTTGGCGCGAAACACGAAGTCGGGATAGTCGTGCCGCACCGCCTCCATGCGATAGCCGCCGACGAAGCAGATCTCGGTGCAGCCGCCGCCGCGCAGCGCCTCGATGGTCCAGTCGAGGATGCGCTTGCCCTGGATCTCGGCGAAGCATTTGGGGGCATTCTCGGTGGTCGGCATCAGCCGGCTGCCGCGGCCCGCACCTATGATGATGGCACGCATCAGATGACGATGGAGCGCATCAGAAGCGCTTGCCGGCGATGATGCGCGCGCTGAGCTCGAGCTTGGCGACCGAGCGCCTGGCGTCGGCCAGCGCGCAGCACGACACCAGCGTGTCGATCAGCGCGAGCTGGGCGACACGGCTGCTCATCGCTTCCGGCCGGTAGCGCGTCTCGTTGGCGATGGTGTGCAGGACGATGTCGCAGTAGCGCGCCAGCGGCGACTTGCCCATGCGGGTGATGCCGATGGTGCGCGCGCCGGCGTCGCGGGCAAGGCGCGTCGCCAGGACGGTCTCCGTCGTGCTGCCGGAGTGGGAGATGGTGATGACCGCCGTCGAGGAATCGGTCATCGCCGCGCTCACCGCCTGGATGTGCGAATCGCTCACCACCTTGGCGTCGCGGCCGAGCTGCAGCAGCCGATAGGCGAGGTCCTGCGCGATCGGCCCCGAGCTGCCGATGCCGTAGACCTCGAGGCGACGCGCATTGCGGATGATCTCGACCGCCCTGGTGAGGGCCGGCGTCGCCAGCAGCTGCCGCGTCTGCTGCAGGGAGGCGATGTGGGCGGCGAACACGTGCTCGGCCACGTCGGCCACCGAATCGGTCTCGCGCAGGTCCTCCTGGATGAGGCGCACCGGGTCGACCAGGTCGCGTGACAGCAGGATCTTCAGCTCCTGGAAGCCGTCGATGCCCAGCCGCCGGCACAGGCCGACGACGCTGCCCTCGCTCGCCTCCGCCTGCTCGGCGAGCTCGGTGATCGACATGCGAATCACCTCGCCGGCGTGCTTGTCGATGTAGTCCGCGATCCGCCGCGCCGTCGGCGGGAGGGTGCGCATCGACTGGCGGATCAGATTCAGGATCGAGGCCTTGTCTTCCGCCTCCGTCGTCCGGCCGCTCGCCAGACGCTGTTTCCCCGACATCCCGGCTCCCGATCCCGTGGTGACATATGTTTGAAATAAACTCAGTGTCTAAATGAACGAATAATGAGTTCTTTTCAACCCGCGGCACGCGCGTTATCGTCTGCCCGCTCGATCGTGAGCGGGGGAGGAGTTGCTGTTGGTGGCTCGCGGCATCCAGTGCCGATCTGGACGCGGCAGCGCGCGCTGCACGCGAGATCCCTGCGCGCCATGTCCGCGCCGGCGCGCTCCATGCTGGTGAGCCCGGGCATGGCGGGGACGGACCGGCCCGCGCGTCGTGGCGCGGTCGCGCTCGCGGGCATCGCCAAGCGATTCGGCGAGGTATCGGTGCTGCGCGACGTCGACCTCGAGGTCCGTGCCGGCGAGTTCATCACCATCCTGGGGCCTTCGGGCTGCGGCAAGTCCACCTTGTTGCGCATCATCGCCGGCCTCGAGCCGCAGAGCGAGGGCACCGTCGCGATCGACGGCATGTCGATGGATGGCCTGGCGCCCGACAAGCGCGACATCGCCATGGTGTTCCAGTCGTACGCACTCTATCCGCACCTGACGGTGGCCGAGAACATCGCGGTGCCGCTGCGCATGCGGCGGCTGACCCGTCTGCAGCGCCTGCCCGGGGCCGGCGTCTTGCGCGGCGTGCGCAGCACCAACGGCTCGATCGCCGAGGCGGTGCGCAGCGTTGCGGCGACCTTGCGGATCGAGAGCCTGCTCGACCGCAAGCCGTCGCAGCTCTCCGGTGGCCAGAAACAGCGCGTGGCGCTTGCCCGCGCCATGGTGCGCCAGCCGCGGGCCTTCCTGATGGACGAGCCGCTCAGCAACCTCGACGCCGAGCTGCGCGTGCACATGCGCGCCGAGATCGCCCAGCTCCATCGCGAGCTCGGCGCCACGTTCGTCTATGTGACGCACGACCAGGCCGAGGCGATGACCATGTCCGATCGCGTTGTCGTGATCCTCGATGGCCAATTGCGCCAGATCGGCTCGCCGGCCGTGCTCTACCGCGATCCCCACGACCTGCGCGTGGCGCAGTTCGTCGGCACGCCGCGCATCAATGTCTTTCCTGCCGTGGCAACGCCGGTCGGGATCGGCGTGCTGGGGATGCCGGTCGCCCGCGACAGCGGTCTGGCGATCGGAACCAGGCTGCAGGCGGCGATCCGGCCCGAGCGGCTCGCCGTGACGACGGGCGCGGGCATCCCGGGGCGAATCGTGTTTCGCGAGAATCTCGGCTCCGACCTGTTCCTGCACATCGCGCTGCACGGCATGGCGAGCCCGGCCATCGTGCGCTGCGATCCGTCGGCGATCGAGGCGACCGAGATCGGCGCGACCGTGCAGATCCGCTTTCCGGCCGAGCATCTGCTGCTGTTCGACGGCGAGGGCCGAAGGATCGCCCGCGATGGCTGAGTCATCGCCGCGCCGCGCCGGGACGCTCAACGTGCTGCTGCTCACCATGCCGGCCGTGCTGCTGATGCTGGTCTTTCTCGTCGGGCCGCTGCTCTGCGTCATCGCGCTCTCCTTCACCGACTACCAGCTCGGCGCTCCGTCGCTGTCGCTCATCGGCCTGGCGAACTACGAGGAGATGAACGAGGACGCCACGGTGCGCATCTCCGTCCTCAACACGCTGATCTACGTCGCCGTGGTGGTGCCGGCGTCGGTGGCGCTGGGGCTCGGCGCGGCTCTGCTGATCGAGGCCGACCGCGGCCTGCGCGGGTTCTACCGCTCGGCCTACTTCCTGCCGGTGATGGCGACCCTGATCGCGATGGCGATCGTCTGGGGATTCATGCTCGACCCGCGGATCGGGGCGGTCAATTTCGGCCTGAAATGGCTGGGCCTCGAGCCGCTCGACTTCCTGCACGACCGCAAGCTCGTGCTGTTCACGCTGTGCGGCATCGGCATCTGGCAGAGCGTCGGCTTCAACATGGTGCTGTTCATGGCCGGCCTGACCGCCATCCCGTCCGAGCTCTACGAGGCCGCCGCCGTGGACGGTGCCCGTCACGGCCCGTCGCGCTTCGCCCTCGTCACCTGGCCGATGCTGGCGCCGGTCACGCTGTTCACGGTGGTGATCACGGCCATCCGCGCCTTCCAGGTGTTCGACACTGTGCAGGTCCTGACAGGCGGCGGGCCCAACAAGGCGTCGGAGGTGCTGCTGCACACGATCTACGCCGAGGCCTTCGGCTTCTTTCGGGTGGGTTACGCGTCGGCGCTGGTCGTGGTTTTCCTGGTGTTCATCCTGGCGCTTTCGGTGGTCCGGGTCTTCATCCTCGAGGGACGGAGGCCCGCGCCATGACGCCAGGGCGCTCGCATTTGACGACCGTCATCCCGACCGGAGCCGCGCGAAGCGAGGCGCAGTGGAGAGGCCTTTCTTATCGTGGCGCCGACAAGAGAGGTCCCTCGACTGCGCCGCCCTCCGGGCGGGCTTCGCTCGGGATGACGGTGTTTTCTGTCATACGCAAACGCCATGGCCGTGAGTGGGCCTGCGCCATGACGAGTGCCGCACCATGACCGGCCGGCGCCTGTCGCGCACCATGCGCGGCGTACGCCATCTCGTGCTCGGCCTGGGTGCCGTGGTCATGCTGGCGCCGTTCGTCGTGATGGTGGCGACATCGCTGAAGCCGAAGGACGAGATCTTCACGCCCGAGTTCCACCTGCTGCCGCACCGCCTCGGCGCGGCCGAGAACTATCACGAGGCGCTCACCCAGGTGCCCCTGCTGCACTTCCTGCTCAACGGCGTGATCGTGACGGCCGCGATCTTCGTGCTGCAGGTGCTGGTCAACGTGCCGGCGGCCTATGCGCTGGCCAAGTTGCGCTTTCGCGGCCGCTCGACCCTGTTCGGCGCGGTGCTGGTCTGCCTGCTGATCCCCTACCAGGCGACCGCCTTGCCGATCTACATCCTGTTCCACTGGCTCGGGCTCCTGAATACCTACGCCGCCCTGGTCCTGCCCTTCACCATCTCGGTGTTCGGCATCTTCCTGATGCGCCAGTTCTTCCTCGGCGTGCCGGACGACCTGATCGACGCCGCCCGCATCGACGGCATGAGCGAGTACGGCATCGTCTGGTCGGTCATGGCGCCGGCCGCCATCCCGGCGCTGGTGGCGTTCGGAATCTTCTCCGTCGTCGCGCACTGGAACGACTATTTCTGGCCGCTCATCGCGGTCGGCGAGCAGGGCCTCTACACGCCGCCGCTCGGGATCGCGCACCTCAAGCTGAACGGCGAGGGCACCGCCTACGGGCCGCTGATGGCGGCGGCCACCATCGTTATCGCGCCGCTGGTAATCGCCTTTCTGGTCGCGCAGAGGCGCTTCGTCGAAGGCATCGTCTTCACCGGTCTGAAAGGCTGAGAGGAAAAGGAGGAGGAACCCATGAGGCGACAGTTCATCAAGGGAAGCGCCGCTGCGCTGGCGACGGCCCTGGTCGGCGGCGGGCCGGCCAGGGCACAGGCCAAGATGACGATCAACGTGCAGTATCCGTTGGGCTTCATCTTCGACAAGGTCTTCGCCACCCTGAAGACCGAGTTCGAGAAGGCCAACCCCGACCTCGCGGTCAACTATCTGCCGGCCTACAAGGAATACGAGGACGCCGCGCAGACGGCGCTCAGGCAGGCGATCACCAAGCAGCTTCCGGACGTGGCGTTGCAGGCGATCAACCTCCAGAGGCTGTTCGTCGATCGCAAGATCGCCGTCGATCTCACGCCTTTCATCGAGAAGGAGAAGGACTGGCAGGGCCAGGGGTTCTCGCCGTCGATGATGGCGCTCGGCACCTATGGCGGAAAGCCCTACGGGCTCGCCTTCGCCGTGTCGACGCCGATCGTCTACATGAACGAGGATCTGGTGCGCAAGGCGGGCGGCGATCCGGAGAAGTTCCCGACGACCTGGGACGGCATCTTCGACCTTGCCCGGAAGATCAACGCGCTCGGCAACGACAACGTCGGACTGTTCTACTCGTGGGCGATCACAGGCAACTGGATGTGGCAGGCGCTGGTGTTCTCGCACGGCGGCCGGATGATGAGCGAGGACGAGAAGACGATCGCCTTCGACCTGGAGCCTGGCAAGAGGTCGATCCAGCTTCTGGGGCGCATGGTGGGCGATGTCGGGATGCCCAACCTGTCGCCCGAGGCGAGCCGCGCAGCGTTCTTCGGGGGAAAGCTGGGTATCTGGACCGAATCGACGTCGCTGTTGCGCGTCGCCGACCACGGCGTGGCCGGCAAGTTCAAGTGGCGGACGGCGCGCTTTCCCGTGCCCGGTCCCGACGCCAGGCTGCCGACCGGCGGCGCGTCGGCCCTCATGTTCGCGACCGAGCCCGCCCGGCAGGCTGCGGCGTGGCGTTTCATGAAGTTCATCACGGGGCCGGAAGGCGCCACCATCATGGTCAAGGGCACCGGCTACATGCCGCCCAACTCCGTGCCGGCCACCAACCCGGCGATGCTGAAGAATTTCTATGCGGAGAAGCCCAATCACCTGACGTCGCTCAGCCAGCAGCCGCTGATGACCGCGTGGTACGCCTTCCCCGGCGACAACAACCTCAAGATCATCCAGGCGATCAAGGACCGACTGCAGACCGTGGTCGACAAGTCGGCGGCGCCCGACGCCGCGCTCGCGGCCATGGCGGCCGACGTGACCAAGCTGCTGCCCAAGTGACGTGCAGCCCGGCACCGGGATGACCCGGAAGATCGTCGACGTCTTCGTTCGGGACAAGCTGGTTGCCTCCTATCCGGTCGTCCTCACGCTCGATCGACGCGTGATGGACGAGGATTTCGTGGATCGGGTGAAGGAGCAGATGCGCGGCGGAAGCCAGTGTGCAGACGACGTGGCCTGCGCCCGCTACGTCGTCCGGTCCGTGCTCGACCGCGACTGAATCGCCGGAGGAACCGCCCGGCGCAAGGCGAGGCTGGCGAAAAAAAGTTGGCCCCGGCAGCGACGCCGGGAGAAATCCCGGGTTCTCGTTCGTCTTGTATCTAGGGGCTGGCATCGGTCGCCCTGGAAGGGGCGGACGAGGTGAGGGGCATCCTCCACAGGCACGGCTTTCTGGTGACAGTCCGCGTGGCGGCTGCGGTCGGCGGCGGTTACGCCGCGGCGGCCGGCCTCGCGGCGCTGGCTGCCGTAGCATTGCCGGCAGCCGGCCTCGCGGCGCTGGCTGCCGTAGCATTGCCGGCAGCCGGCCTCATGGTGCGCAGCGAAGCGGTCGTGCTGACCTCGATGCTGGCCTTTGTCGTCTATCTCGCCCTCCTGATCTTTGCCTTTGCCTGTCGCGACCTGGCCAGGATGTGCCTCGTCGTCGTGGGCGGCGCCATCGCGGCGTGGATCGGGGCATGGGCCCTGGCTCGATTTTCCAGCGGCGGCTGATATGGCCGCTGGCCTTTTGATTGCGCTGGTTCTTGCATTGTACTTCGGCTTTGCCTTCCTGGCGCTGAGCCAGGACCGGCACTGGCAGCGGGCGGGCGGCGGCATGCCATGCCCTGCGCGTCTGGTCGTCGCGATGCGCACGCTTGGGTACGTCCTGCTGCTCGCTGCCCTCGCGCTCGCACTGGTGCGGGACGGCGCGAGCTTCGGCTCTCTCGTCTGGGCGACGATGCTGAGCGTCGCCGCCCTCGCGGTGGTCGGCACGCTCGCCTGGCGGGCGCATTGGCTCGGCCCGCTGGTTCGCGCCCTGCAAGGTCTCGCGTGATGTCCGTTCCTCGGGTGGCCGCGATACGTCGTCTGGCGGCCGTTCTCGTGCTGCTGCCGGCCCTGGCCGTCGCCCAGCCGGCGGCACAGGATTTCCCGCCGCCGCCGGCCCCGCCGCCGCCTCTGACGGCGGCGGACTTCGCGGCGTTTGCCAGCGCGCAGCCGGCGGTGCCTCCGCCGGGCAACGGCGCCGCGGCGCCCGTGCCCGAGGCCGTGCAGGCGGCGCTGCCGAAGGACCTGTCGGTCTGGGGGATGTTCCTGGCGGCGGACGTGGTGGTGCAGGCGGTGATGGTGGGGCTTGCCTTCGCGTCGGTGCTGACCTGGACGGTGTTCGTGGCGAAGCTGATCGAGTTGACGGTCGCCAATGGCCGGCAGAGGCGCCTGCTGGCGGCCGTCGACAGGGCGGGCTCGCTTGCCGATGCGCCGGCCGATCCGCTGGTCGGGGCGGCGCGCGAGGAATGGAAGATGAGCGACGGCGGCGCGGGCGGGGATCGCGACGGGCTGAAGGAGCGCGTGGCGTCGCGGCTGGAGCGTCTGGAGGCGGCGGCGGGCCGGCGCATGCTGAAGGGCACCGGCCTGCTGGCGACGATCGGGGCGACGGCGCCGTTCGTCGGTTTGTTCGGCACGGTGTGGGGGATCATGAACTCGTTCATCGGCATCTCGCGGTCGCAGACGACGAATCTCGCGGTGGTGGCGCCCGGCATCGCCGAGGCGCTGCTGGCGACGGCGCTGGGGCTGGCGGCGGCGATCCCGGCGGTGGTGATCTACAATCACTTCGCGCGGCGAGTGTCGGCCTATCGGGCGCTGGTGGGGGATACGTCGGCGGCGGTGCTGCGGCTGGTGTCGCGGGATGTCGGCAGATGTCGGTGAAGCTCGACCACGGCGAGGACGAGCTTGCCGAGAGCCACGAGATCAACGTGACGCCGTTCATCGACGTGATGCTGGTGCTGCTGATCATCTTCATGGTTGCGGCGCCGCTGGCGACGGTCGACGTTCCGGTGGAGCTTCCGGCGTCGACGGCGGAGCGTCAGCAGAAGCCGGACATACCGGTTTACCTGACGCTGAAGAGCGACCTGTCGTTCGTGCTGAAGGACAAGCCGGTGACGCGGTCGGAGCTGGGACAGGCGCTCGACGAGGCGACGGGCCGCCGCAAGGAGGAGCGCATCTTCCTGCGGGCTGACAAGACGGTGCCGTACGGCGAGCTGATGCAGGCGATGAACCTGATGCGCAGCGCGGGCTACCTGAAGGTCGCGCTGGTCGGGCTGGAGCAATGAGGGACCGGGTCCGGTGGGCCGGGTCGTTCGTGTTCGTGCTGCTGGTGCATGCGGGGGTGGTGGGTGTTGCGCTGAGCTGGGCGCACATGGAGGCGCCTTACGCGCCGCCGCCTGCGGCGGTGATGATCGAGCTTGCGCCGCTGCCGGCGGCGCCAGAGGCGACGCCGACGGAGGCGCCGCCGGCGCCGGAGCTGAGCGAGGCGGTGCCCGATCCGCCGGAGCCTCCGCCGCCGGTGGAGCTGAAGCGGATGGAGATCGAGGTGGAGACGGCGGAACCGCCGCCGCCGGTGGAGATCCCGCTGGCCGAGGTGGTGCTGCCGCCGCCCGATCCGCCGCCGCCGGTCGATCTCAGGCCGCCACCGGAGAAGCCCAAGCCGGTGGAGAAGCCCAGGCCGCCGCAGGTCAAGCCGAAGGCGATCGCGGCGGCGCCGCAGGCCGCGCCGGAGCAGAC
>JALHMO010000198.1 GCA_022844015.1 Reyranella sp.
CGCCATCTCGCCGCGGTCGGCCTGCCGGTGCGCCTGCGCGCGATCGGCGGCGGCAACCGGCGCGACTGGCAGGCCGGGCGCCTGATCGATCACATGCGCGGCGACAAGAAGGCCGAGGACGGCCGGCTCACCTTCGTGCTGACGCGCGGCATCGGCAAGGCCTTCGTCTCGCGCGACGTCGACGAGAGGGTCCTGCACGGCCTGCTCGACGACGCGATCGCTGCCTGATCCCGAATGGACCCGGAACTCCAGCTCGATCTGCCGATCTCGGTTGCCGCCCCGCTGGTGCTGATCTGCCTGGCGCTCGGCGCCTACATGTCGGCGGCGGAGACCGCGGTGACCGGCGCGTCGCGGCCGCGCATGCACCGGCTGGCCCAGCAGGGCAATCGGCGGGCGACCCTGGTGAACAGCCTGCTCGATCGCAAGGACGAGGCGGTGAGCGCGGTGCTGCTCGGCAACAACGTCGTCAACATCCTGTCGGCGTCGCTCACGACCGCGGTGCTCACCGCGACCTTCGGCGCCGCGGGCGTGGTCTACGCCACGATCATCGTCGGCATCCTGGTGGTGATCTTCGCCGAGGTCATGCCCAAGACCTGGGCCCTGTTGCGCGCCGATCGCGTGGCCTTGATGCTCGCGCCCTCGCTCGTCGTCACGCTCGCCCTGCTGGCGCCACCGGCGCGCGCCATTGCCGCGGTCTCGCGCCTCTTCCTCGGCCTGCTGCGGATCCGCATCGACCGCACGCCGGATGCCGAGGAGCACGCCGACGTCCTGCGCGGCGCCATCGAGCTGCATGGGCAGGACCTGACCGATCTCGCAGCGCCGGCCGAGAAGGCGATGCTGCGGTCGGTGCTCGACCTCGGCGAGCACACCGTGGCCGACGTCATGACGCATCGCGGCACGGTGGCCCTGATCGACGCCGACCAGCCCCTCGACACGATCGTCGACGAGATGCTGGCCTCGCCCTACACCCGCATCCCCGTCTATCGCGGCGAGGCCGACAACATCGTGGGCGTTGTCCACGCCAAGGACCTGTTTCGTGCCGTCAAGGCGGCCGGCGGCACGGCCGGCGTCAAGATCGACAATGTCATGACCGCCCCGTGGTTCATCCCGGAATCGACCATCCTGTTCGATCAGCTTCAGGCCTTTCGCGCCCGGCACGAGCACTTCGCCATCGTGGTCGACGAGTACGGTGCGCTGCGCGGCATCGTGACGCTCGAGGACATCATCGAGGAGATCACCGGCGACATCGAGGACGAGCATGACGCCGTCAAGCGCGGCATCGTCCCGCGCGAGGACGGCAGCGTCGTGTGCCGCGGCGACGTGCCGATTCGCGATCTCAATCGCGAGTTCGCCTGGGGCCTGCCGGAGGACGTCGCCATCACCATCGCCGGGCTGGTCTTGCACGAGGCGAGACGCATTCCCGAGGTCGGCCAGATCTACGCCTTCTACGGCTTCCGGTTCGAAATTCTGAAGCGCGAAGGCACGCGTATTGCAGAGTTGCGCGTCATGCCGCCAATCGAC
Organism: Reyranella sp.; assembly: GCA_022844015.1. Lineage (GTDB taxonomy): Bacteria > Pseudomonadota > Alphaproteobacteria > Reyranellales > Reyranellaceae > Reyranella. The sequence continues at coordinate 1,522 of JALHMO010000198.1, forward strand.
ATACAAGCCGGCTGACCGAACGCCATCCCGTCTTCGAGAGGACCGACCATGCCGCTTTCGCCGCCAGTCGGGCGACAGCATCTCCATACGCGCCGCGTGACCTGCCAGGGCTACTTCCGCGAGGATGGCCTGTGGGACATCGAGGGCCACATCACCGACGAGAAAAGCTACGAGCACTCGAGCGAATGGCGCGGCCAGATGAAGCCGGGCGACTTCATCCACCAGATGTCGATTCGCCTGACGCTCGACCACCGCTACACGATCGTCGACGTCGAGGCGGTGACCGACCAGTCGCCCTACCCGATTTGCGGCAATGTCACGCCCGATTTCAAGAAGCTGATCGGCCTGCGCATCGCCGGCGGCTTCCATCGCGAGGTGCGCGCCCGCCTGGGCGGCGTGCATGGCTGCACCCACATCGTCGAGCTGCTGGGCCCGGTCGCGACCACGGCCTACCAGACGATGTCGTCGGGCCGGGCGCGCGCGCTCAACGAGGCCCATCGCAAGCGCCAGGCCAACGGCTCGGCGCCGGGCCGGCCGGCCGAGCCGAAGCGCAAGCCTTACGTCATCGACACCTGCCACGCCTGGGCGGCCGACGGCCCGGTGGTCAGGCGCTGGGCGCCCGACTACTATACCGGCCCCGACGCCGAGGCGGTGCGCGCCGCCGCTGCCGGCAAGGAAGTCGAGTTCGAGGACGGGTGAGATTTCGTCCTCCTCCCCACGCTTTGCGTGGGGAGGTGTCGCGTCATACGCGACGGAGGGGTCACGAGCAGCGGGACTGGGGCTCATGACCCCTCCGTCCGCGAAGACCCTTCGGCTTCGCTCAGGGCAGGCGCGGACACCTCCCCAGCTTCGCTGGGGAGGAGAGTCAAACGCGTCTCACCCTCGCCGCGCATCCTCCTCCGGTGTCAGCGTCACGAGCGCCAGCGCGTGCAGGCCGGCATCGAGCTCCTCGCTCAAGGCGGCATACACCAGGCGCTGCCGCGCGACGCGGCTGTGGCCGGCGAAGGCCTGCGAGACGATCTCCACCCTGAAATGGGTCTCGCCGCCTTCGCGCCAGCCGGCGTGGCCGTGATGGCGCGATGATTCGTCCTCTATGGCAAGCCGCGCGGGCGCGAATGCCATCCGGAGCTTGTTGTCAATCGCGTTCGCCACCTTGCCCATCACTCGCCTCACTTGCCCGGCCAAACCGTTGAACACATATTAGCGCGATGCCCCGACGGCGAGCCAAACCATTGACGGCCATGGACGGTGCGCAGGCCCACCAGCGCGTCTGCGAGGCGCCGGGCTGTCGGCTGGCCGGCGACTTCCGCGCGCCGCGGGCACGCGACCGCCTCAACGAGTACCGCTGGTTCTGTCTCGCCCATGTCCGCGAGTACAACAGCAAGTGGGACTATTTCGCCGGCCTCGATGCCGATCAGATCGAGGCGCACATCCGCGCCGACACGACCTGGCGACGGCCGGTGTGGCCGCTCGGGGGGCGGCGGTCCAACGGACCGTACGTCCATATCCTCGATCCGTTCGACCTGGCCAGCCACGCCGGGCTGGAGGAGCGCCACCAAGCGCCTAACGATGGCTGGGAGCAGCTGACGCCGGACGAGCGTAAGGCCTTGGGGGTGCTCGATCTTTCCTGGCCGCTCACGCAGGCGGACGTGAAATCGCGCTACAAGGAGCTGGTCAAGCTGCACCATCCCGACGCCAATGGCGGTGCCCGCGAGGCCGAGGAGAAGATCAAGCAGATCAACGCCGCCTATTCCACACTGCGGTCGTCGGAGCGGCTTCCAGTCGAGTGATAAGCCCTGTTGGGGGCAGCCGTGCGAATTGGTCGCTTGCAGCGCACAAAAGGGCCTGCGACTATGGGTTTTAGCCCGCAATTTGGCGGGCTTTGTATTTAGGACGTGTGATGGCTTCTACAACGACAGCGGCCCGCGAGAACGTGTCGGGCATCCCCGATATCAAGGTTTCCGCGCGCCAGCTTTTCGGCATCGACACCGACATGGAAGTGCCGGCGTTCAGCATGGCGACCGAGCACGTGCCGGAGGTCGACGACGCCTACCTGTTCGATTCCGACACGACGATGGCAATCCTCGCCGGCTTCGCGCACAACCGACGCGTCATGGTGCAGGGCTATCACGGCACCGGCAAATCGACCCACATCGAGCAGGTGGCGGCGCGCCTCAACTGGCCCTGCGTGCGCGTCAATCTCGACAGCCACATCTCCCGTATCGACCTGATCGGCAAGGACGCGATCGTGCTGCGCGACGGCAAGCAGGTCACCGAGTTCCGCGAGGGCATCCTGCCGTGGGCGCTGCAGAACCCGACGGCGCTGGTGTTCGACGAGTACGATGCCGGCCGCGCCGACGTCATGTTCGTGATCCAGCGCGTCCTCGAGGTCGAGGGCAAGCTCACCCTGCTCGACCAGAACAAGGTGATCCGCCCTCACCCGTCGTTCCGCCTGTTCTCGACCGCGAACACGGTCGGCCTCGGCGACACGACCGGCCTCTATCACGGCACGCAGCAGATCAACCAGGGCCAGATGGACCGCTGGTCGATCGTGACCACGCTGAACTACCTGCCGCACGACCAGGAAGTGGGCATCGTGCTGGCCAAGACGCCGATGTACGACAACGACGAGGGTCGCAAGATCGTGTCCGCCATGGTGGCGCTGGCCGACCTGACGCGGGCCGGCTTCATCGCCGGCGACATCTCGACCGTGATGTCGCCGCGTACCGTCATCACCTGGGCGGAGAACGCCAAGATCTTCGGCGGCGACGTGGGCTTCGCCTTCCGTCTGACCTTTCTCAACAAGTGCGACGAGGTCGAGCGCAGCACGCTCGCCGAGTACTATCAGCGCTGCTTCGGCCGGGAACTGCCGGCGTCGAGCGGCAAGGGCGGCAAGCTGCACTGAGAAAGGGCCGTTATGGCCAAGGACACCACTCCCCTCGAGGAGTTCCGTCGCGTCACCGCCACCACCATGCGGGCGGTCGCGCGCAAGGAAGTGAACGTCTCGTTCGTGCCCGACGGCGGCTCGCTGCTGGGCAGCGAGGCCCGCATCACCGTGCCGGCGCGCGACCTGCCCGTGGAAGACGTCAGCCGGGTGCGCGGCGAGGCCGATTCGATGGCGCTCAAGATGCGCCATCACGACCGCAAGACGCATCTGCGCCGCGTGCCGCGCGGCGAGACCGCGCGTGCGATCTTCGAGGCGGTCGAGCAGGTCCGTGTCGAGGCGCTGGGCGCGCGGCGCATGGCCGGCGTCGCCGACAACCTCTCTGCCCTGTGGCGCCAGCGCTCCGACCAGCGCGGCCATGCCCGCATCAAGTCCAAGGACGACGCGCCGATCGCCGACGTGATCGGGCTGATCGCCCGCGAGCAGCTGCTCGGCGCCGCGCCGCCCGACTCGGCCAAGGCCATGGTCGACATGTGGCGGGCCGACATCGAATCGGCGGCCGGCCGCGATTTCCAGAAGCTGCGCGAATCGCTGACCAACCAGGAGACTTTCGCACGGGCTGCCCGCCAGCTGATCCGCGACCTCAAGCTCGGCGACGAGACGGCCGACCTGCAGGACGACGATACCGAGGACTCGCAGGACCAGGAGAACGCCGACGGCCAGTCCAACGAGACCGGCGACGACCAGAGCGATTCGAGCGAGACCCAGGGCTACGGCGCGCAGGGCGAGGAGACCGAGGACGCCTCCGAGCAGGACGACGCCTCCGAGACGGTCGCCGACCAGGCGCAGACCGAGATGCAGATGGGGGCGGGCGACGAGGAGGAGCCGGGCCGCGCCGAGCGTCCGTGGCTGCCGCCCGGCGCGCTGTCGAACGAGCCGAAGGGCCAGCAATACCACCCCTATACGGTGAAGTTCGACGAGATCGTCGACGCCGACCAACTGTGCGATGCCGAGGAGCTCGGCCGGCTGCGCAATCATCTCGACCAGCAGCTCTCCCACCTGCAGGGTGTGATCGGCAAGCTCGCCAACCGCCTGCAGCGCCGCTTGATGGCGCAGCAGAACCGCTCCTGGGAGTTCGACCTCGACGAGGGCACGCTCGATGCCGCGCGTCTGGCGCGCATCGTCGCCAATCCGATGCATGCGCTGTCCTTCAAGAAGGAGAGGGAAACCAACTTCCGTGACACCGTCGTCTCGCTGCTGATCGACAATTCCGGCTCGATGCGCGGCCGGCCGATCACGGTGGCGGCGATGAGCGCCGACATCCTGGCGCGCACGCTCGAGCGCTGCGGCGTCAAGGTCGAGATCCTGGGCTTCACGACGCGCGCCTGGAAGGGCGGCCAGAGCCGCGAGCAATGGCTTGCGGCGGGCAAGCCGGCCAATCCGGGCCGCCTCAACGACCTGCGCCACATCATCTACAAGCCGGCCGACGCGCCGTGGCGGCGAGCGCGCAAGAGCCTCGGCCTGATGCTGCGCGAAGGCATCCTCAAGGAGAACATCGACGGCGAGGCGCTGTTGTGGGCGCACAACCGCCTGCTGCCGCGCACCGAGGAGCGCAAGATCCTGATGGTGATCTCGGACGGCGCACCGGTCGACGATTCGACGCTGTCGGTCAATCCCGGCAACTACCTCGAGCGCCACCTGCGCGACGTCATCGACTGGATCGAGACGCGCTCGCCGGTCGAGCTGGTCGCCATCGGCATCGGCCACGACGTCACGCGCTACTATCGCCGCGCCGTCACCATCGTCGATGCCGACCAGCTCGGCGGCACGATGATGGAGCAGCTCGCCTCGCTGTTCGACGAGGAAGAGACCAAGGACAAGCGGCCGAGCAGCACCGCACGCGGGACGCGCTCGGCCAAGGCCGCGACAGGAAAATCCGGCCGGCGCGCTGCCTGATCGCGCGTCGACCGTCCCAAGCGGGCGACCCATGGTTTCCTTCGCCCGCCCGCTGCTCGCCCTCCTGCTGCTGGTCACCGCCTGCGCCGGCGTCTCGCCGCCACGCGCGGGCGCGCAGGAACAGCCGATCGAGATCCGCAGCACAGCGCTGCCGTTCAAGATCGACGAGCCCGGCGCCACCCGCCTCGACCGGCTGATCTGGCGCGGCGGCATCGCCATGACCGCCAACCCGGCGAGCTTCGGCGGCTGGTCCAACCTGCACGTCGCGGCCGACGGCAGGACCCTGACCTCGATCTCCGACGAAGGCGCGTGGCTCACCGCCACGATCGACTACGACGCCAGGGGCGACCTCGTCGGGCTGACCGGCGCCCGGATCGGCCAGCTGCGCGGCCCCGACGGCAAGCCGATCGAGAGCAAGGCAGACGCCGATGCCGAGGCGATGGCGCGTCTGCCGGACGGATCGTGGCTGGTGGCCTTCGAACGCCACCATCGCCTGTGGCGCTATCCCACCCTGCAGGGGGTTCCGACCGCGCTGGAAGGACCGGCTGACATCGGCCGCCAGCCGACGAACGGCGGCATCGAGGCGATGGCCACCCTCGGCGACGGCCGGATCGTCATGATCAGCGAGGAATACCGGCACCGGCCCGATGCCGTCGTCGGCTGGGTCGGCAGCCCCGGGCCCGCCGGCCGCTACCAATGGCGCGCCTTCGACTACCCGACCATCCCCGACTTTCGCCCGACCGCCATCGCGCGCCTGCCCGACGGCTCGTTCGTCACCGTCGAGCGCGCCTTCGACCTGGCCCGCGGCGTGCGATGCCGAATCGTGCGCTTCGCGGCGGCCGACCTGGAGCCGGGCAATGTCGTGCGCCCGGAGGAGCTGGCCCGCCTCGCCTCACCCTACGCGGTGGACAATCTCGAGGGACTGGCCGCCGGCCAGGGCCGCAACGGCGAGACGCTGCTGTGGCTGATCTCGGACGACAATTTCAATCGCGTCCAGCGCAACATCCTGATGATGTTCGAGATCGCGGAGCGATGAAAGCGAAAGCTCCCTCGCTCCGCGAGGGACGACGGATTCACCGGATCGAAGGAGCCAACATCACCTCATCCCGAGGAGCCGCGCGCAGCGCGGCGTCTCGAAGGATGGGGGCCGAGCGCGATGTCGGTTTCCCATGCTTCGGGATGCGCCCTGGGCGCTCCTCAGCATGAGGTCGTGGTGTCGCTCTCAGAAAGGGCGACTAAGCCGCAGCCGCCGCCTTGGCGTCCTTCTTGGCCTTGGCCGAGGTGACGCGGCGCTTCAGCACCTTCATCTCGGGGCTGAGCTTGCTGTCGTTGGTGCCCAGCAGGTAGGAGTCGATGCCACCATTGTGCTCGATGGTCTTGATGCCGCGCGGCGTCAGGCGCAGGCGCACGGTGTGGCCCAGCGCATCCGACAGGACCGAGGCGACCTGCAGGTTCGACATGAAGCGACGCCGCGTCTTGTTGTTGGCGTGGCTGACATTGTTGCCGTACTGAACGGCTTTGCCCGACAGGGCGCAACGACGGGGCATGGCGCTATCCGCTAAAAGACGATCCCGCCGGTGGGCGGGAAGGCCGGCTTTTTACGGGTCGAAGGCATGGCCGTCAAGGCGGACATCACACCGTCCAGTCGACCACCCGCTCGCTGATATCCTCGACCTGATCCTCCGGGATGACCCGGCCGCGGGCCGAGATTCCCGCCTGGTGCACGGTTTCCGGATCGCCCGAGATCAGGGGGTGCCACCAGTAGAGATCCTGCCCGAAATGGACCAGGCGGTAGGCGCAGGTCTTGGGCAGCCAGTCCATCCGGGCCACGATCTTTGGGGTGAGCTTGATGCAGTCGGGGACGATCTTCTTGCGGTTCTTGTAGTCCCGGCAGCGCGCCGTCCTGGGGTCGAGCAGCTTGCAGCACGTGTCGGTCTGCACGATCTCGCCGGTGCCTTCGTACTCGAGCTTGTTGGTGCAGCACATGCCACAGCCGTCGCAGAGCGATTCCCACTCGGGCTTCGACATCTGGGCGAGGCTCTTGCGCTTCCAGAACGGCAGCTCGGCGGGCGCGGTGGCCCTGCGGGCAGTCTCGACGATGGACTTGGCGACGATGGACTTAGCGGGCATGGAAAGCTTTTAGCATGAGACGTGCCGCGGCGGCGGGGGTCGTTCGGGCGGCCTCGACCTCGCGCTCCAGGCTGGGCACCAGCTTCCTGACCTCCGGATGACGGCGCAGCTCGGCCAGCAGCGTCTCGCCCACCTCGTTCCACATCCAGGCGCGGGCCTGCTCGGCGCGGCGTCGGGCCAGCCCCTTCTCGCCCACCGCCTGCAGGAAGCGCTCGACGGTGGCCCAGATCGCGATGACACCCTCGCCCGAGAGCGCCGAGCAGGTCGTCACCTCGGGCGTCCAGCCGGCGGTCGGCGAGCGCAGCATGCGGAGCGCATGCTGGTAGTCACTGGCCGAGCGCTGCGCCGTCGCCCTGAGATCGCCGTCGGCCTTGTTGACCACGATCAGGTCGGCCAGCTCGATGACGCCGCGCTTGATACCCTGCAGGTCGTCGCCGCCCGCCGGCAGCAGCAGCACGATGAACATGTCGACCATGTCGGCGACGGCGGTCTCGGATTGGCCGACACCCACCGTCTCCACGATCACGGTGTCGAAGCCCGCCGCCTCGACCAGCAGCATGGTCTCGCGGGTGCGCCGCGCGACACCGCCCAGGGTGGTGCCGGCCGGCGAGGGCCGGATGAACGCGGCATGGCGGCGCGACAGCTCCTCCATGCGCGTCTTGTCGCCCAGGATCGAGCCGCCGCCGCGCTTGGACGAGGGATCGATCGCCAGCACGGCAAGCGAGCGGCCGCGCTCGATCAGGGAGAGGCCGAAGCGCTCGATGAAGGTCGACTTGCCGACCCCGGGGACGCCGGTGATGCCGAGCCGTACCGACCTGCCGGTGTGCGGCAGCAGGCTGGCGAGCAGCCGATCGGCCCGCTCGCGATGATCGGGCCGCGTCGATTCGACCAGGGTGATGGCTTGCGCGAGCGCCCGCCGATTCCCGGCCAGAAGGGGTGCCAGGAGCGGATCGCCGCCCGCCCGGTCCGGCTGTGCAGCCATGGCGCTCATCGCTCGACGCTTATCAGCGGGACCGGCGGAACGCCAGCAAGGCCGCGACCCCGGCGATGACGTAGAACACGGCGAGGGTCGCCCCCAGGCCGGGGTCGCCGACCGCGTCCATCGCCGCGCCGGTGAGCGGCCGGCCGACCAGCCCGCCCAGGATGTAGAGCATGCTGAAGGCGGTGTTGGCGCGGGCCATGTCGCCGCCGGCGAAGCGCTGGCCGAGCAGCGCCAGGCCGACCGGGTAGATCGCGAACGACACGCCGCCCCACAGCATGATCACGGCAATCACCGTGTTGGATTGCGCCGAGACCACGGTGAGCAGGACGACCAGCAGCGCGCTCACCAGCGTGCAGCCGGCCAGCACGGCGCGCCGATCGAGATGATCGGCCATCCAGCCGATCGGCCATTGCAGGACGACGTTGCCGAGAACGAAGGCCGACAGCCAGAGCGCGCCGGTCTCGGCCGACACGCCGGCGCCCACGGCGTAGACCGGCAGAAAGCTGAAGGCGACGTTCTCGCCCAGGCCGCAGGCGAAGGCCGCCAGCATGGCGAGCGGCGCCGTCACGACCACGATCATGTAGCCGCTGTCGTCGGCGTGCTCGATCGCGGGTGCGGACTTCCAGTAAGGCAACAGCGGCAAGGCGACCAGCAGGGCGAGCACCGCGCAGGTGATGAAGGGAACAGGACCGTAGATGCCGACGATCTGCAGGACGAACGGCCCCAGCGCGATGCCGAGTGCCACCAGCGTGGAATAGACGCCCATCACGCGGCCACGCCGGCTTTCCTCGACCACGACGTTCATCCAGATCTCGGTCACGATCCAGGGCACGCCGCCCATCGCGCCGTGCAGCAGGCTGAGCACGAACCAGACCGCCGGGCTGTCGGTCAGCGTGTAGGCCATGGTGATCGCCGAGCCGGCGACCACCGCGGCGAAGATGAACGGGACGGCGCCGAAGCGGGCGGCGAGGCGCGGGATGTGGCCGGCGGTGGCCAGCATGCCGATCCCCCACGCCGCCGCGACGATCCCGATCGTGAGCTTGTCGGCACCCTGGCGTTCCAGCGCCAGCGGCACCAGCGGCATCGCCACACCGGCCTGCAGGCCGATCGCGGCGCAGGCGGCGAAGACGGGGAGCAGGGAACGCCAGGGACCGGCCGCGACGGCGCTATTCGGCGACACGCAGGTGTCCTTCGGCACGGAACGAAGGCGGCTCCGGCGCGCTCGCGTGCCGGCGCTCGGCCTCTGCCGCCGCCTCCTGCTGGCGGCGCCACATGTCGGCATAAAGGCCGTTGGCCGCCATCAGCTCGGCGTGACGGCCGCGCTCGACGATCCGGCCGCGGTCGAGCACGACGATCTCGTCGGCATTGACGATGGTCGACAGCCGGTGGGCGATGATCAGCGTGGTGCGGCCGCGCGACACCTCCTCGAGCGAGCGCTGGATCTCCTGCTCGGTGCGCGTGTCGAGCGCGCTGGTCGCCTCGTCGAACAGCAGGATGTGCGGGTTCTTGAGGATGGTGCGGGCAATCGCCACGCGCTGCTTCTCGCCGCCCGACAGCTTCAGGCCGCGCTCGCCCACCGTCGCCTCGTAGCCCTCCGGCAGTGCCGCGATGAAGTCGTGGATGCGCGCCAGGCGGGCGGCCTGCTCGACCTCCTCGCGGGTGGCGCCGGCCCGGCCATAGGCGATGTTGTAGTAGATCGTGTCGTTGAACAGCACGGTGTCCTGCGGCACCACGCCGATCGCCGCGCGCAGGCTCGCCTGGGTGACGTCGCGGATGTCCTGGCCGTCGATCCGCACGCCGCCCGAGGCGACATCGTAGAAGCGGTAGAGGATGCGCGAGATCGTCGACTTGCCGGCGCCGCTCGAGCCGACGATCGCCACGGTGTCGCCCGGCGCCACGCGGAAGCTGACGTCGTGCAGGATCGGCCGCGCCTTGTCGTAGTGGAAGTCGACATGATCGAACACGATCTCGCCGCCGCTCACGGTGAGCGGCGGCGCGCCGGGCTTGTCGGCGATCTCGGCCTCGACGTCGAGCAGGCCGAACATCTTCTCCATGTTGACCAGCGAATTCCTGATCTCGCGGTAGGCGAAGCCCAGCATGTTGAGCGGCATGTAGAGCTGGATCAGGAAGGCGTTGACCGCCACGAAGTCGCCGAGGGTCATCGTCCCCCGGACCACGCCCTGGCCCGCCAGCACCATCACCGCGACTAGGCCGGTGGAGATGATGGCGCCCTGGCCGATATTGAGCAGCGACAGGGTGCGGCTCGAGCGGATCGCCGCGATCTCGTAGCGCCGCCGGCCGACATCGAAGCGGCGTGCCTCGTGCCCCTCGTTGCCGAAATACTTCACGGTTTCATAGTTGAGCAGGCTGTCGATCGCCTTGGCATTGGCGTCGGTGTCGGCATCGTTCATGCGGCGCACGAACTTGATGCGCCATTCCGACAGCACGACCGAGAACACGATGTAGCCCAGCACGACACCCAGGGTGACGGCGGAGAACCGCCAGTCGTAGAGGTTCCACAGGATGATGCCGACCAGCGCTATCTCGAACAGGGTCGGCAGGATGTTGAAGGTGGTGAAGCGGATCAGGAATTCCATGCCGGCGGTGCCGCGTTCGATGACGCGGCTCAGCCCGCCGGTCTGACGCTCGAGGTGGTAGCGCAGCGACAGGGCATGGAGATGGCCGAACACTTCGAGGGCGAGATTGCGGATGGCGCGCTGCGATACAGGCGCAAAGATGGCATCGCGGATCTCGCCGAAAGCCTGGGCCAGCACCCGCGCCACGCCGTAGGCGACGATCAGGGCGATCGGCACGGCGATCGCCTTGGTCGCCGCATCGCCCAGCGCGTCGACCGATTCCTTGTAGAGGATGGGCACGTAGACGAGGGTAAGCTTGGCCACGACCAGCAGGACGAGCGCCACCACCACCCGGGCGCGCAGAACAGCTTCACCCTTTGGCCACAAATGCCGGCCCAATATGGCCAGCACCGCCCAGGTGCGCTTGACGCCGAGCTTGGGAACGCGATCGCTGGCGGGAGCCGACATGGCCGAAGGACTGAAGATTTGCCGAAGGGTACGGATGGCGCGGGAGGAGCCGGCCTTCTATCCTGCCCGCGAGGCGTGCGTAAGCCCCCCTGTCGTGAGGGAAATCATGAGTTTTCGTAGGGCCTTCATGGCTTTTGCCCTCCTGTTGGCGGGGTCGACGGCGGCACAGGCCCAGGACGCCCGCCAGGTCGAGATCGGCTACGAGATCACCTTCGCGGGCATCTCGGGCTTTCGCATCGACGTCACCGCCCGCTTCAACGGCGCGACCTACGATGTCGAGACCAGCACCTTCAAGGAAGGCATGCTGCGCGCCGTGACCATGAACTACCAGGGCCGCAACCGGGCGTGGGGCGGCTTCTCGCCGCGCGGGGCCCAGCCTACCTCAGGCTCGCTGTCCATCGTGGTCGGCGACAAGCCGCGCACCTGGCTCGCCAAGTACGGCGCCGGCGGCACCGTCGAGGAGACCCACAACCCGCCCTGGAAGCCGCAACCGTCGCAGACAATTCCCGACAAGGATCGCGTGGGCTCCCTCGATCCCTTGTCGGCGGCGCTCACCGTCGGCTTCGCGGGCGACAACGCCTGCGATCGCACCCTGCCGGTCAACGATGGCAAGCGCCGCGTCAACGTGATGCTGCACAAGCTCCGCACGGAGTCCGCCGCGGCGAGCGGCATTCCGGGCGCCCAGGGCGACGTGCTGGTCTGCCAGATCCATACCAAGCGGGTGGCCGGCGAGTTCGACGAAGCGCCCAAGGAGGCAGAGGCCGAGCGCGAGCGGCCGATCACGATCTGGCTCGCCCGCTTCGACCAGAGCCAGATGCGTTATCCCGGCCGCATGGAGGCACAGACCGGCTTCGGCACTATCCGCGGCAAGATCCTGTGGTTCCGCGAACGCCCGCTGACGCCGGGGTGAGTCGTCGCCGGGCGCGCGCCACTCACAGGCGCTGTCTTCAGAACTCCTGACATCGAATTTCGGCTCTCCTCCCCAGCACGCCGGCGCGCACCACGATGCTGAGAAAATGGTGGCGCTGCGAGAGGGAAGCTCATGGCTGGGAGCGCGCCAC
>JALHMO010000199.1 GCA_022844015.1 Reyranella sp.
TCGACCGGCTTCTCGCCGGCATAGCCCACCACGGCGCCGATGCCGCGGCGCATGACGTTGCCCTCGCCGGTCGCCACGGCCTCGTGCGCCGCGCCCTCGTCGACGATCATGCCGATGACGGCGCCCCTGGCCTTGTTGCGCATCAGCGCCGCCAGCAGGCCCACCGTATCGGAGGTTCCGCCGGCGCCTGGGTTGTCCTGCACATCGGCGAGAACGATCGGCTTCTTCGCCCCTCGTGCAAGCTCGATTGCGCGCAGCGCCGCCGCATCGGCGTCGAGCAGCTCGCCGGCAAAGGCCTTCTCCTGCGTCCGCACGGCCTGGGCGAGCCTGTCGGCCGCGGCCTCGACCGCTTCCTTGTCGTGGCCGTAGACGACCAGCGCCGGGCCGCACTGAGCGATGTCGGCCGGCGGGAAGCCCGGCGTGTGAGTGACGCTGACGATGCCCTGGTTGTGGCTCTTCTCGCCGGCCTCGAGCTCGCCCACCAGATCGAAGATGCTTTTGGCGGGCTCGATGAAGGTGCATTGCCAGACCAGCGGGATGAGGAAATCGAGCTGGCGGTAGGCCCGATAGACTGGACGCTTCTCGGCGAGCAGGCGATCGAGCAGCTCGACGGCGCGCTTGCCGGTCGCCGCCATGTCGATGTGCGGGTAGGTGCGATAGCCGACCAGCGCGGTGGCGAGGTTCGCCATCTCGGGCGTGAGGTTGGCGTGATAGTCGAGGCTCGCCACGATCGGCAGCGAGTCGCCGACGACCCCGCGCACGCGGCGCAGCAGCTCGCCTTCGCCGTCCTCGGTGTTCTCCGCCACCATGGCGCCGTGGAGGTCGAGATAGACCGCGTCGAACGGGCCGAGCTTCTTCAGGTCTTCGTCGAACAGCGCCCACATCCGCTCATAGGCGTCGGCCGTCACGTAGGAGGCTGGCGCCGCGGCGGCCCAGGCAAGCGGCACGATCTCGTGCCCGAGCTCGGCCAGCCGCTTCACGGCGCCCGCGATCGGGATGTTGAATCCCTCGACGGCGGGGATCATCTCCGGCCCGCGCAGAAGCGGCGGCCAGGCGTCGGCGCGCACGAACTCCTCCCACGTCGCCTGCTGCGGGGCGAACGTGTTGGTCTCGTGCTGGAATCCTCCCACGGCAATGCGCGCCATGAATCTGCTCTCCTCTTTGTGTCGTCAGGCCTATCACACTTGGCAACAAACACCGTCATCCCGAGCGGAGCTGCCCGATTGGGCGCTGCGTGTAGCGCCTTTGGTGGCGAAGTCGAGGGACCTTTCTTGTCGACGCAACGACAAGAGAGGTCCCTCCACTACGCTCGCTGTGCTCGCTCCGGTCGGGATGACGGTGCATTCTGGCAAAAGCGATAATCCTGTTCGTGTCGGATTGCTCGTCCCGTCGGATCGTCCGTCGGCCGTCAGCCTTTGCCCGTGCCATCCTCGATGGCGCGGAGCAGGACCGGCCAGTACTCCTTGCCGTGCCCGAGCTCGACGGCCCGCTCCATCAGCTCGCGCGCGACGTCGGCGCCGAGCGCCGGAACGCCGCGCTCCTCGGCCATCTCGATGGCGTAGGACAGATCCTTCAGCGCGTACTCGGTCGAGAAGGCGCGCTCGGGAAACACGCCGGGCAACATCGCCTTCATGCCGTGATTGCGCAGCGCGAAGGAATCGGCCGAACCCTTGGTCAGGGTCTCGAACAGGACGTTGCCGTCGACGCCATGGGCGCGCGCGATCGACAACGCCTCGGCCAGCGCCACGCCAGTCTGGAACAGGATCATGTTGTTCAGGATCTTGACCGCCTGGCCGCTGCCGGCCTCGCCGCAGTAGGTCACCTCGCTCGCCATGTGGCGCAGCAGCGGCTCGATGCGCCCGAAGCAGGCCTCCGTTCCGCCGACCATGATCGAGAGCGTGCCATCGATTGCGGCCTGGCGGGTACGCGCCACCGGGGCATCGGCGAAGGCGCTCGCCTTGCCCTCGAACTCGGCATAGAGGCGACGCGCGAGGCTGACCGGTGCGGTGCTGAGGTCGATCACGGTCCAGCCGAGCCTCGCCTTGCTGACCAGCCCGCCCTCGCCCAGGCAGACCTCCTCGACCTGCTTGCCGCCGGGCAGCGACAGCAGGATGGTGCGGCAGCTCTCGGCGATCTCGTCGATCGAGGCAGCCTTCACGCCATCGGCAGCGAGCCGCTTCAGCGGCGCGTCGTCGCGGTCGGCCGCCAGCACTTCCAAGCCGCTCTTGCGCGCGAGATTGCGGCACATCGGCTCCCCCATGGTGCCGACACCGATGAATCCGATCCTGTCTGCCATGTCAGTCCACGATGAAGAGTTTGGCGCCGCCGTCGGTGCGCGAACGATGGGCCAGGGCGCCGTCGGCGACCTGGTAGCTCTGGCCGGGTTTCAGCACGACGGTGCGCCCGTCGGCCAGCTCGGTGTGCAGCTCGCCCTCCAGCACCAGCAGCACGTGGCCCTTCTGGCACCAATGGTCGGCGAGATACCCGGCCGTGTACTCGACCATGCGCACGCGGATGTTGTTGAAGGTCCGGGTGCGCCAGAACGCCTTGCCGGTCTCGCCGGGGTGCTCCGTGCGCTCCACGTCGCTCCAGTCGGTCGTGCCGAACGGTATGTCGAACATCAGCATGGAGCGGCTTTTAGCACAGTTTGCGCAGGGCGAGGCTTGTCTCATCCCCCTCTTCGGCTTTCTCAGTTCCCTCCCTAGCGAAGCTGGGAAGGTGTCGGCGTAATCGCCGACGGAGGGGTCATGGGCAGCGGGACTGGGGCCTATGACCCCTCCGTCAGCGTAAGACGCTGACACCTCCCCAGCTTCGCTGAGCGAAGCTGGGGAGGAAGATGACGTCGCTACCCCCAGCCTTCCAGCGCCCGGGCGAGGCTCTCGGGCCCGCGATAGAGCATGGCGCGCCAGCCGGCCATCCGCGCGCCATCGACATTGGCCGCCGAATCGTCGACGAACAGGATCGACTGCGCCACGGTGACGCCCATGCGCGCCTGGGCGTTGGTGAAGAACACCCGGTCGGGCTTGCACACGCCGAGCGATGCCGAATAGATGATGTCGTCGAAGTGCGCGCCGAGCCCGGTGTGCTGCTTCAGCCAGGCGATCCGGTGGTGCTCCTGGTTGGTGCCGGCGAAGCAGCGCCCGCCAGTGCGCCGGCGCCACTTGTCGACCTGGTCGAGCACGGCGCGATCGAGCACGGCGTCCTTGGCGAACCAGTAGTCGACGAACTCTTCCAATCGGCCGGCAAGGCCGCGCGGCTCGAAGTAGGCATGTAGCGCAACGTAAAGATCGAGCCGTCCGCGAATTACCTCGATGAACTCCGGCGTCCTGAAGAAATCGCGCTCGATCTCCGCGTAGTCGAGACCGAGGTCGGCCTTCAGTGTCGCGTACCAGGGCGCGGCCGAGCCGGGGTGGGCGATCGATACGACACCGTCCAGATCGAGAACGAGCACGGGGCTGGAAGACATGACTCGCCATGCTATAGCAGCCGCCCGCCCGAGGGGACATTCTCGTGAATCTGGTCGTACCTGCCCTCCCCTATCTCGGCAGCTATGCCGCCTCGCTGCGACGCGGCTGGTCGCCTGACAATGTCAGGATCGAGGAGGCGCCACGCGAGGAGCTGGCCGCGATCGACCGCGATGCCGTAGCCTTCGTCGGCTCGCTCGACGATCCCGAAGCCAAGGGCGCACCGATCACCCTGCCCGACGGCACCACGGTGCCGCGTCTGCCCGGCTACCGGCGCTGGATGTGGGACGGCGAGTTCTGCGGCTCGATCAATTTTCGCTGGCAGCCCGGCACGGCGGCGCTGCCGGCCCATTGCCTCGGCCACATCGGATACGCCGTGGTGCCCTGGAAGCGTAGACAAGGGTACGCAAGCCGGGCTCTGGCGATGCTGCTGCCCGAGGCCAGTCGTCTGGGGCTCCCGTACGTCGAGCTGACGGCGGATCCGGACAATCTGCCGTCGCAGAAGGTCATCACCAACAATGGCGGCGTCCTGGTAAGGCGCTTCCGCAAGGAGCCGGCCTACGGCGACGACGATTCGTTGCTATTCCGGATTGCGCTCTAGCTGCCGCCGGTACGCACGACCGTCTCGACCATGGTCGACAGCACGGCCAGACCGCGCGACTTGAGGGCACGCGGCGAATCCTTGTCGCCGATCTGGCCCTCGAGGACGAGGGTGATGAAGCCGTGCACCGATGCCCAGGCGAAGTCGACCATGCGTTGCTTTACCTCGGCCGGCGCATCGGGAATGACGGCCTCGATCGCCTCGCGGTGGAGCGCATGCGTGGACCCGATTGCAGCGGCCAGTGCCGGGGTCTCGAGCTGATCGGCCTCGAGGCTGAACATGAGCCGAAACAGCGCTGAGTTCGCTGCGGCAAAGGCCATGTAGCCGACACCCTGGGCAACCAGCCGTCCCGCCGGCGTGCCGTCGGAGCGCCGGCCTTCAGCCATCATCGCCTGCGTCAGCTCGTGGAAGCCGCGGGCGGCAATCTCGGTCAACAGCGCATCGATCGAGGCGAAGTGGTGCGCCGGTGCGGCATGCGACACCGACGCCCGGCGCGCGCATTCGCGCAGGGTGAAGCCGCGCAAGCCGCGTTCTTCCATCAACTTTCGCCCGGCCACGATCAGCGCTTCGCGCAGGTCACCGTGGTGATAGGGCTTCGCCGTCATTGGCTTGACCATCGATCATCCCGAACCATGCGGCTCAGCCGGTGTCAAGATTCCAGCTGGCCTGTGACCGACAAGGCTTGGGATATGTCGTGACAGGGGCGAAGTGCCTGTTGCACGTGCAGCTCCGATCGAAAGGGTCACCACGGGGCGACCGCGCCGGCGAACCGCGATCGGCGGCAATAGCCGGCTGACGGGCGCCGTTGCCTGTGTCCTTAGTCGGCGTCGCAAGAGTGTCCGGAGGACGCCGTCATGTTGCTCGAGAGCTGGCTCGCCTTCACCGCCGCGTCGGCGGTGCTGCTGATCATCCCGGGGCCGACCGTGCTGCTCGTCGTCTCCTATGCGCTGGGACAGGGCTGGCGGACGGCGCTGCCGATGGCGGTCGGCGTGGCGCTCGGCGACTTCACCGCGATGACGCTGTCGATGCTGGGCGTGGGCGCCCTGCTTGCGGCGTCGGCGACGCTGTTCACGATGCTGAAATGGATCGGCGCGGCGTACCTCGTCTATCTCGGCGTCAAGCTGTGGCGGGCCGCCGGAACCCTCGAGGCCGCGCCGCGCACCGACGCGGTGTCGGCGACGCGCATGCTGGGCCACGCCTGGCTGGTGACGGCGCTCAATCCGAAGAGCATCACCTTCTTCGTCGCCTTCCTGCCGGCCTTCCTCGATCCGCGCGCCGATTTCCTCACCCAGATGATCGTGTTCGAGACGACGTTCCTGGTCCTCGCCTTCGCCAACGCTTTCGGCTACGCCGTCGTCGCCTCGCGCGCTCGCCGCCTCGTTTCCAACGCACGCGCCATCGGCGCGGTCAACAAGGTCGGCGGCGGCCTGCTGATCGGCGCCGGCGCCGCCACGGTCGCCCTGGTCGGTTCACGGAACTGAGCGGCACCTGCCTGCCGCGCTCGCGGGACGCTCGATCACCGACCCACCCGGCTTCCCCGCGCAGAAGGTTGACTCGGAGAGCCTCCGCGCGTGGACTGGCAGACAGACAAAGAACTCGGGGGGTGCAGCTTGCGGGTTGGAATAGCCGGACTGGGCAACATCGGACGTGCGGTCGCGGAGAACCTGGCCTCAGCCGGGTTTCAGGTCACCGCGATACGTCGGCCAAGCTCGGTCGATTTCCCCAGGCTGGTAGCAAGCGCCGAGGAACTGGCCCGCGCGAGCGACGTCGTCGTCGCCGCGCTGGCCAGCGAAGAGGCCATGCGCGACGCCTATCTCTCGGCTGATGGGCTGGTCGCGGGTGCTCACGCTGGCCTGTGCGTCATCGACCTCGGTACCTTTCCGGTTGCCCTGAAGCAGGAGCTTGCCGAGCAGCTGGCCGCCAGAGGCGCGGCGATGCTGGACTGCCCGGTCAGCGGCACGCCGCCGGTCGTCCGCGACGGACGTGCCGTTCTATTCGTGAGCGGCGATCGCGAGACAATCGCCCGATGCCGGCCGATCCTGGATTGCATTGCGCCGACCAACCACACCGTAGGCGACTTCGGTGCCGGCATGGCAGTGAAGCTGGCAGCGAATCTTCTGGTGATCGTCGATACGATGGCGACGGCGCAGGCGATGCTGCTGGGCACCCGATCGGGCATCGATCCTCGCGTTTTGATCGACGCGATCGGCCCGAGCGTCGCCGGATCGCCGATCTTCCGGCTGCGGGCGCCCCTGATGGCCGAGCGTCGTTACCGGCCGGCGCACGGTCCGGCGCATATCCTGCTCAAGGACCTCAAGTACATCGAGGCGGAGTGCCGTCGTCTCGGGATCACGGCCCCGTTTCTGGCGCCTGCCCACGAATGGTTCGAGAAGCTGATCGAGTCCGGGCGAGGGCTCGATGAAGGCGCTGCCATCTTCGAGGTGCTCGAGGAGGCCTCCGAGCCTTTGCGGTAGAGACAAGGACCCGGAGCCGCGCTCTCTCGCGGTGAACTCCCTGTCGACCGCAAGATCGCATCAGCGCCATCGAATTGGTGCGCTCCCAGCAGGAACCTGCCCTCCTACGGCCAGCCGATCTTCTCGCGCAAGAAGGTGTAGCCGAGTGCGCTGAAGCCGGCGCGCTCGCGGTTGTCCTTGCCATACCCGTGGCCACCCGCCTCGGGCTCGTAGAAATAGACCTGCTCGTAGCCCATCGCCTGCAGCTTGGCCGCCATCTTGCGGGCATGGCCCGGATGCACCCGATCGTCCCGCCGCGTGGTGGCGATCAGAATCGGCGGACAGGCCTGGCCCGGAACAGCCTGATGATAGGCCGAGTAGGTCATGATCCAGGCCCACTCTTCGGGTTTGTCGGGATCGCCATATTCGGCGACCCAACTCGCGCCTGCGAGCAGCTTCGAATAGCGCCGCATGTCGATCAGCGGAATGGTGCAGAACAGCGCGCCGAAGCGCTCGGGGAAGCGCGTCAGCATGTTGGCGATCAGCAGGCCGCCGTTCGAGCCACCCTCGGCGGCGATGCGGCCCGGTCGGGTCACGCCGCGACGGACCAGGTCGGCGGCGACGGCGGCGAAATCGTCGTGCGACAGGCGCTTGCCGGCAAAGCGGCCGGCATCGTGCCAGGCCGTGCCGAACTCGCCGCCGCCGCGGATGTTGGCCACGACGCTCGTGCCGCCGCGCTCGAGCCACACCTTGCCGATCACCGGGTTATGCGCCGGCAGGTTCGAGACGGCGAAGCCGCCGTAGGCGGTCAGGTGCACAGGCGCATCACCCCCCGGGGGCCCTGCCGGTCCGGTCTGCCAGTACGGGATGCGCTCGCCATCGCTCGACAGCGCTTCGTGGCGGGTGACGACGAGCCCGTCCGTCGAGAAGGCGAGCGGCGATTGCTTGAGCAGCGTCGGCGCTTCGGCTCCCGCGGGTAGCAGGAAAAGCGACGGCGGCGTGAGCGGTGCCTGCACGGTCGCCAGCATGTCGCCGTTGCTCTCCGATGCCTCGATGTCGAGAGGCCCGACGCTCACCAGCCCGAGAGCGGGCAGGCCGACGATGGGCTTGCGGCGCCATCCCTGGTCGGACGGCGTCAGGAGCTCGAAAACCGGCTGCAGATTGTCGAGGATCGACAGGACCAGCCGACCGGCGTTCCAGTGGAAATCCTGCAGGGACCGCCGCGGCCCGGGCCGGAACAGCACGGCGAAATCGCGACGGCCCTGCAGGAAGGCCGCGAGGGGCATGCCGAGCAACGTGTCGCCCGGATGGGTCTCGCCGCCGACTGTCCAGGCGGTCCGCCGCTTGACCACCATCCAGCCGTGCTCGGCATCGACCTGGACATCGGTCGGCAAGTGGAGCTGCACCGGCCTGCCGCCGTTGCCGTCGGCGCGCCACAGCCGAACATCGAAGAAGCCCAACGAATCGTAGAACCATACGGCTCGGTCGCCCTGGGTACGATCGACCGCGGCCCCGGCCGACAGGCTGTCGTGCGCCACCTCGAACAGGACGGGCGATCCTGCGGGATCTGTGCCGCGCCGCCACCGGCGGACGGTCCGTGCATAGCCCGACGCCGTGACGTCGCCGCCCCACGCGCTGCTGAGCAGCAGCGAATCGGGATCGAGCCAGGTCGCCCCGCCCTTGGCCTCCGGCAGCTCGAAGCCGCCCGCGACGAAATCGCCGGCCACGGTATCGAACTCGCGCAGCACGACAGCGTCGCTGCCGCCGCGCGCCAGCCTCAGGATGGCGCGATCGTGCGCGCCGGGCCGCGTCGTGGCGCCGGACCAGGTCCAGTCCTCGCCTTCCCGCGCCGCCAGCGCGTCGAGGTCGAGCACGACTTGCCATTGCGGCTGCTCGAGACGGTAGCTGTCCAGTGTCGTGCGCCGCCACAGGCCGCGCGGATGCTCCGCGTCGAGCCAGAAATTGTAGAGGTGCGATCCGCGCCGGGCGATCAACGGCAGCTTGTCGGGCCGATCGAGGATCGCGGCGATGGCGTCGCGGTCGGCGGCGAAGCGATCGCCGCCGAAGCGGTCGAGCGTGCGTCGATTCTGCTGCTCGACCCAGGCGAGCGCCGCCGGCCCGTTGATGTCCTCGAGCCAGAGATAGGGATCGTCGTCCGGCACCGTCGCCGTCGGCCGCGCATCGATTGCCATCGACGTCCCCTGCTAAATCCAAGCTTTCCTGGATTGAAGCACCAAAGAGCCCCTCACCCTGAGGAGCCACGCGTAGCGTGGCGTCTCGAAGGGTATGCTACAACTTTTCTGTTGCCGACCCTTCGAGACGCGGCCTGTGGCCGCTCCTCAGGGTGAGGTCGTTCGTTGTTGCTTCGACCAAACAAGATCACGCTCTAGCGCTTGGGCTCGCTGACGAAGGCGACCTTGCTCAGCCCCGCCCTGGAGGCGTCGGCCAGCATCTCGGCGACGTGGCGGTAGGCCACGTTCTGGTCGGCGCGCAGGTAGATTTCCGGCTGTGGGCGCCGGGCGCTCGCCTCGGCGAAGCGCTTGATCGCCTCCTCGCGGTCGATGCGCTCGCCGTTCCAGAACAGAGAACCCGTCGGATCGATGGCGAACTCGATCTTGTCCGGCTTCTGCAGGTCGGCGCTCGAGGTCGCCTTGGGCAGGTCGAGCTTGACGGCGTTGGTGAGCAGCGGCGCCGTCACGATGAAGATGACCAGCAGCACCAGCACGACGTCGATCAACGGCACCATGTTGATCTCGGCCATCGGCTGGGACGAGTTCTTGCGGTCGAAGCTTCCGAAAGCCATGGTCCTGCTCCGGCTCAGTTGTTGACGGCGGCGAGCGGCACGGCCGGCCGGCCGCCGCGTCCGGTGACCTGCAGGGCGCGGCCCATCGACAGGAAGGTCAGCAGCTCGAAGGCGAAGGCATCTAGCCTGGCGGTCAGCACGCGATTGGAACGCGTCAGCCAGTTGTAGCCCATGACCGCCGGCAGGGCGACGGCGAGGCCGATGCCGGTCATGATCAGCGCCTCGCCGACCGGGCCCGCCACCTTGTCGAGCATGCCCGAGCCGCTCATGCCGATCGCTATCAGCGCGTGATAGATGCCCCACACCGTGCCGAACAGGCCGACGAACGGCGCCGTGGCACCGATCGTCGCCAGCATGGTGAGCCCGTTCTCGAGCGACGTCGTCTCCTCGTCGAGCACCTTCTTGATGGTGCGCGTCAGGAATTCCTGCTCGCTGCCCGCCTCCTCGAGCTTGGCGGCGCCGAACCTCGCATGATGGGCCTGGGCATGCAGCGAATGCGCGGTGAGATGGCCAAACGGCTCGTGCACGCCGTGCGCGCTGAGCTCGTTCTGGACTTCCTCGAGCGAGGTCGCCGACCAGAAGAAGGCGAGAAACCTCTGGCTGCGCTTCTGGCGCACGACCTGGCTGATGCCCTTGGACACGATCAGGTACCACGAGATCGCCGACATGGCGGCCAGGACGGCCAGCAGGATCCTGGCGACGATGTCGGACTGCTGAAGAAAGTGATGGAAGCCAAGGGACGATGCGTCACCCATGACCTGATCTCCTACCGCAAAACAAAATCGATCGGAACGACGACCCAGACCGCCTGCGCCACCCCGCCCTCGCTGTAGGGGCGAAACAGCGCCGCGCGCACGGCGCTCGCGGCGGCCTCGTCGAGCGCAGCAAAGCCGGACGAGGTCTGCAGATTGACCTGCGCCGGCCGCCCGGCGATGTCGACCAGCACCAGCAGGCGCACCCGCCCCTGCTCGCCGGCCCGGCGCGAGCGCGCCGGATACTCGGTCGACGGCGGCTTGATGTAGGCGACCTGCGAAGCCGACACGGTCTTAGGGGTGGCCGGCGGCGCCGGCCGCGCGGCGGCTACCGCGGGTGCGGCATTCGGTTGCGCCTCGGCGGGCCTGGTTGGCGTCGGCACCTTCGGTCGCTCTGGTGGACGCGGAGGCGCCGGCTTCGCTTCCCTGGTCTGCTCCGGCGGTTGCTGCGGTGGCGCCGCGATCGGGAAGACCGGCGGCGGCAGGTCGACCGGCGGCGGCTCGACCACGGTCGCGAGTTCGGTCGGCGGCGGAAACACAGGCATCTCCGGTTCCCTCGGCACCTCGAGCTCGGGAGGCTTGGCGATTTCGGGCAGAAGCGGCTCGGCCGTCGATTTGATCACTGGATCGGCCTGCGCAGCGGGATCCGCCTGAACCATGCGGATCTCCATCGCTGCCACATCGCCTACGATCAGCCTGTGCGGGCTGATCGTGACCAGCGCCCATCCGACCGCGACATGGAACAGGACGACCAGCAGCGCCAGCACGCGCTTCACGGTCGGCGTGAGAGGCTCCCGGTACGCGGGGAACTCGTTCATGACGCCCGCTTTAGGGCTGCAGCGGCGGCAAGGCCAGCGACAGATGGACGCCCCTTCGCGCCCTGCGTCAGGCAGGCTGATCGTGCTGGAGCGCGCCGATGAGCGGCACCAACAGGTGGGGGTCAGTGGTTTGCGCCAGCACGGCAAAGCCGTCCGCTATCGACCGTGCTGCTGTCACGCTGGCCGCCGTGACGTCGACGCCCCTCATGACCGTCTTCGCCCAGCTCGTGTCGCCCAGGCCCAGGTCGAGCGCGAAGTAGCCTCCGACAATGCCCTTGTTGGCCAGATACCGTGCATCCTGTGCACTGCCCGTCGGAGCCCGGGCGCCATAGATGATGGCGAGCATGAAGGCGTCGCGGGTCTGAGCGCCGCCGTCGAGATCGTGCACCCAGTACGCCAGCCCGCCGGAGTCCGGCGCGCGGCCGAGCGCGTTTTGATAAACCTGCCAGACGAACTGCGTCGTCGACATCGTCGCCGGGAAGCTTGCAATCGACTCCGGCTGGGCGAAGAAGCTCTGGGCGACCTGGGTCAGCGACATGCCGTCGACGATCCGGCTCGCCCAATACTGCAGCCCCAGCGCATCCGGGGCACGATTGAAGTAGGCGACGTACATCTCGATCAGGTCGGCGAAGCGCGCCTCGTCCAGCCGCGCGGCCGTCGTAAGCCACGTCGGATCGATGCTCGAATCGGTTCCGTCGAACAGCATGGCCTCGATGCCGATCAGGGTATCGACCTCGTCCGGTCGCGAGCGGTCGATGACGATGACGTGCTCGGGCGTGGCCGACAGCGTGAACGTCCTAAGGTCACCTGCAAACGATGCCGTGTCGATGCCAGGGCCGCCATCGAGCACATCGGATCCGGGACCGCCGTCGAGCACGTCGGAGCCAAAGCTCCCGAGCACGAGATCGTTGCCCGCGAAGCCCGACAGCACGTCGTTGCCGGTCGAGCCGTTCAGCGTGTCATCGCCACCGAGTGCCAGCGCGAACGCGTTCTGGATCCGGTCGGCGTCGATCTCCGCGAACAGCATCTGCGCATCGATGCTGACGCCGGCGAAGGTCAGCATGGCGGCCCCGCCAACCAGCTCCTGATAACCCTGGAAGATGCCGGAAATCCCCCCGTCGTCGGCATAGGTGAACGAGCCGAGAAAGACGTCGGTCCTGGCTCCGTCGGTCAGCGTTATCCGTGTCGGTGTCTTCGTGCCGGATGTCGTCTGCCCAGGCCGATAGCGCGGCATGTCGAGCGGCGCGAACGCCGTCAGAGTTCCCATTGTCGACCCACCTCACCCGAGGCCATTCTGTTGAATTACGGGCAAGGCGTCCACTCAGGCCGCGTCAACCGCGGGACGCTCGTACATGGTAAGACCACTCCATGGATGCGTGCCGGCTCGCGGCGGTGGGGGCATGCGATGAGCGGGCGGCCCGGCTTGCCTGCTCAGTCGCAGATCGCCGCTGCCGTCTTGCAGTTCACGCCACCCTTGTTGCGGCAATTGAACCACGCAGCCTGCTCGGCGACGGACGTCGAGGCGCCGTAGCCCACGGCCCAGATCGAGCCGCCCGTGGTCAAGGTCTCGGCGACCGCGGCGCAGGTCTTCTTCCCGGTGGCGACGATCTGGCAGCTTCGGCTGTTGCAGCTCGACAGGGCCTCCCGCTGGTTGCGCGCGGCGTCGGTCGTGCCGGCAAAGGCCACCGCCTTGCCGGTCGTGGTGTCGAACGCGATGGCGAGTTGGGCCAGCGACGGGCTCGGCAGCCCTGTCGCCGATAGCACTGCCGCGGCGATCGCGATGGATAGACGGCGCATCACTCCCCCGACTGTCATCGACGACCGAAGCGTCGCACCGACGA
>JALHMO010000200.1 GCA_022844015.1 Reyranella sp.
GCCAGCAGCTCCGGTCCGCTGACAGGGCGCAGCTCGGCGAGCGCCAGCAGCGCCGGCGCGAGCGGTGCGGTCGGGTGCACGACCGTCGGCAGGTGGGTGTCGCAGAAATCGAAGACGTTGGCCCCGGCGGCGTTGAGGAAGGCGGCACCGAGCGCGTCGATGCGCTCGCCGCGGCCGATCACTGTCGCCTGCCTGCCGCCGGAAAACTCGGCGAGCGTCTCCAACGCGAGCTCGACCGGCTCGGTGCGGCAGCCGGCGAGGGCGACAGCGAAGAAATTGAGGAGGGCGCGCTTGGCTTCGTGACGCGCCCGCTCGGGGATGTCCTCCCAGCGCGTGTCGACGACGAAGCGGGCGAGGGCAGGCGTGATGCCCGGTCTTGGCTGCATGAAGGTCATCCCGGAATCGCAAGCCGCGCCGAACCGACGGCGCTTCATTCCTACTACGACCGGCCGAGCAGGCAGCGCAATGTCGTTGCGTCAGGACAGGCCTGCGGCGCCGTCCCTGGTCGGGGAGGCGCCGCGTGTGAGGTACGCGAGGGAGAGGGTGGATCAGCGCATGGCGTCGAGCCGGGCGTGCAGGGCGCTGGTGTCGACGCCGGAGCCCATGCTGGCGCTCGGGGCGTAGCTGCTGCCGGCAAGTGCTGCGTTGGAATTGGCCATATGCGTGCGGTTGACGTTGATCGTCGGCGGCGCCGAGGGCCGGACCCTGGTGGTGCCGCCGACCACGGTGTCGATCTCGGCGAAGCTCAGCTCGATGACGTTGCTCATGACACTCTCCGTTTTGTCTGCTGGGCGGCGGGATGCCGTCCGTCGATGGTGTCAAGATACGGGGGCGCAGTTTCCCGCCGATTGCGCGAACGCGGTGCTTGGTTTCGTGGGTTGCGGGGCGGCACGTGCGACGCGCCGCGAATCGCAACCCGTGACAGTAGTGCGATCGCTTGGGCGGGCATGACGGGTGGCTCGCAGCCTTGTGCATCGGTGGAAGTCTCGGGTTCCAGATCCTGACCGCAGCGCCGGGCTTCGGAACGAAGCCGTTGCGTAGCCCCAAAACAGGCTGCGGCGCCGTCCCTTGTCGGGAGGCGCCGCGTGGGTGGTACGCGAGGGAAGCGGGTGGATCAGCGACGCGCCTCCATCCGGGCCAGGAGCGCGCTGATGTCGGTCGTGCCGGCCAGCATCGAGCCGTTGGGAATCTTGTTGGGAACGTGGACCATCGTGGCGGTCGACTGGGAAACGGTCGCCTGCTGGGCGGCGGCCAACTTGACGCCGCCGACCACGGTGTCGATCTCGTTGAAGCTCAGCTCGATGACGTTGCTCATGACACTCTCCGTTTTGTCTCCTGGCCGGCGGGATGCCGTCCGTCGATGGTGACAAGATACGGAGATGCCGTTTCGCGCCGATTGCGCGAAGCCGGCGCTTCGGTTTCGTCGGTTACTCCGCGGCCATGGGTCGGGCCTCGCGCCGCAGCGCCGGCGCCTTGTGGAAGGTGCCGTCCTTCATGATGGCGACGAGGCGAGTCGGATCCTGCAGGATCGACACGTCGACCGACGGGTCGCCGTCGACCAGCAGCAGGTCGGCGAGGAAGCCTTCCTTCACCTGGCCGAGCTCGACGGGGCCGCGCTCGGTCTCGCCGGGGCCGGCGCCGCTCGCCATCAGCTCGCCGCCCATGCGGGTCGCCGAGACGATCGCCTCCATCGGCGTGAAGCCGAACAGGGTCACGAAATGCTCCATGTCGCGCGCGTTGCGCGGCATCGGGTTGAAGGCGAAGCCGTAGTCGCCGCCGGGCAGCACGCGCACGCCGCGCCTGTGCAGCGCCTTCATGTTGTCGATGCCGCGCACGAGCTCGTTGTCGAGGCGTCGCTTCACCGGATCGGGCAGGGTGACGCCGCGCGCCGGCGCTTCCTTGTAGGCGGCGTAGGTGATGCCGATGGTCGGCGCCACGAACACGCGATCCCGGGCAGCCTCCAGCATGTCGAGGGCCTCATCGTCGCACAGCGTCGCGTGATAGATGACGTCGATGCCGTGGCGCAGGCACATCTTCACCGCGCCGGCGCTGCGCGCGTGCGCTGCCATGCGCTTCTCGTGCGCCACCGCGACCTCGGCGACGGCGGCGACCTCGGCGTCGGTCATCACTGTCATGTGGGCCTTCGAGCCCGGCGTGCCCTCGTCGCCCGACGGGTTGATCTTCAGCACGTCGACGCCCTCGCGCACGAAGAAGCGCGCCCAGCGGCGGAACTCCTCCGGCCCGTCGGCGACCACCGCGAAGGTCTCGCGGTGCAGGTGGTTCAGGCGCACGTCGCCCAGGCCGCTGGTCACCGTCATCTCGAGCGACGCGGCGAGCATGCGCGGCCCGACGATGTCGCCGGCATCGATGGCGTTGCGCACGACGACATCGACGCGCGGCTTGGCCGCAGCGGCGCTGTGCAGCGCGGTGAAGCCATGGTCGAGCAGCATCTTCGCGAACTTGGCGGTGAGCAGCGTGTGCTCCTCCGGCGGCACCTCGCCCAGCGCCGGCGAGGACGGTGTGTTGATGAAGCTCGGATGGGCATGCGACTCGACGAGCCCCGGCATCAGCGTGGCGCCGCCGCCATCGACCACGACGGCGTCGGGTGCCGCGGCGAGCGTCGCCGGCCGGCGTGCCAGCGCCTTGATGCGATTGCCGCTCACCAGCACCTCGGCGGCGAACGGCGCCGCCCCCGATCCATCGATCACCCGGACATTGCGGAACAGCGTGTCGGTCATGGCGGTCGCCCCTCCCAGGACGGGTTATCGTTTGCGGGAGTGTACATGCTTCTCTTTCTCCTCCCCAGCGAAGCTGGGGAGGTGTCGGCGTAATCGCCGACGGAGGGGTCATGAGCCACGAGTCTCGAGCCCATGACCCCTCCGTCCGCGAAGACGCGGACACCTCCCCGGCGAAGCCGGGGAGGGGGTCGATCCGTCACCCCATGACGTCCTTCTCGTGGAACTCGATGCCGCGCACGACGTCGGCGGCGGAGCCTTCGTACTCGACGCGGCGCAGCTGGGTGCGGCGGATCTTGCCGGAGATCGTCTTGGGCAGCTCGCTGACGAACTCCAGCCGGCGGATGCGCTTGAACGGCGCCAGCCGCTTGTGGGTGTAGTCGAGGATCGAACGCGCGGTCTCGCGCGACGGCGGCGCCGACGACACCAGGAGGATGTAGGCCTTGGGCACGGAGAGGCGAATGTCGTCGGGCGTCGGCACGATCGCCGCCTCGGCAACCGCCTCGTGCTCGATCAGCACGCTCTCGAGCTCGAACGGGCTGATCCGGTAGTCCGACGACTTGAACACGTCGTCGGCGCGGCCGACGAAAGTGAGGTAGCCGTCCTCGTCGAGCGAGGCCACGTCGCCGGTGCGGTAGACCTCCCCGTCTGCGCCGGCGAGCTTGCCCGAGGCATCGGCGTAGCCCTGCATCAGCCCGGCCGGGCGCTCGCCGCGGAGATCGAGGCAGATCTCGCCCTCGCTGCGCGGGCTGCCGTCGGCGTCGAGAATCAAAACCCTATAGCCCGGCATCGGCCGGCCCATGGCGCCGGCCTTGACCGGCTGGCCGGGCGAGTTGGCGACCTGCGCCGTCGTCTCGGTCTGGCCGTAGCCGTCGCGGATGGTGAGGCCCCACGCCTCCTTCACCTTGTTGATGACCTCCGGGTTGAGCGGCTCGCCGGCGCCGCAGACCTCGCGTAGCGCCAGCCTGCACGCCGCGAGGTCCTCCTGGATCAGCAGGCGCCACACGGTGGGCGGCGCGCAGAACGTCGTGACGGCGCAGCGCTCGAGCACGCCCAGCAGCGCCCTGGCATTGAACGGCGCCTGGTTGACGATCAGCACAGTGGCGCCGGCGTTCCAAGGCGCGAAGAAGGTGCTCCATGCGTGCTTCGCCCAGCCGGGCGAGGAGATGTTGAGATGCACGTCGCCGGGCTGCAGCCCGAGCCAGTACATGGTCGACAGCGCGCCCACCGGATAGCTGCGGTGGCTGTGGCGCACCAGCTTGGGCTTGGCCGTGGTGCCCGAGGTGAAATAGAGCAGCAGCGGATCATCGGCGCTGGTCGGGCCGTCGGGCGCGAAGTCGGCCGGGCAGGTGTAGGCACCGCCAAGCGGCAGCCAGCCGTCGATCGGCGTCGCGCTGGTGTTGACGAACGCGACGCCGTCGCGTGGCAGGCCGGCGCACTTGGCGACCTGGTCCTCGTCGGCCACGATCATGCGGGCGCGGCCGCGCTCGACTCGGTCCGCGAGCTCCTCACCGGTGAGAAGCGTCGTCGCCGGGATCACCACGACGCCGAGCTTCATCGCCGCCAGCATGATCTCCCACAGGGGCGCCACGTTGTTCAGCACCAGCAGCAGGTGATCGCCACGTTTCAGGCCGTGGCCGCGCAGGAAGTTGGCGACCTGGTTGGAGCGCGCCGACAGCTCGGCGAAGGTCAGCCTGGTGTCGCGGCCGCTCGCCACGTCGACGATCCACAGCGCGTCGCGATCCTTGCTGGCGGGATTGCCAGCCAGCTCGGCGTCGAACCAGTCGAGCGCCCAGTTGAACGGCACGGGCTCGGGCCAGCGGAAGCCCGAGACGGCCTCGGCATAGTCGGTGCGATGGGCGAGCAGGAACTCGCGGGCTTGGCGGAACGTCGGCATGAGCGATGGCACCCTTCATTCGCCCGCCTACTCGTTGACGGGCGAGCCCTCGAGAGCGAGCGGGGCATCTTGCGCGGGCCGCTCGCCGCCGTCGAGCCGCAGGCAGCCG
This sequence comes from Reyranella sp., assembly GCA_022844015.1. Taxonomy (GTDB): domain Bacteria; phylum Pseudomonadota; class Alphaproteobacteria; order Reyranellales; family Reyranellaceae; genus Reyranella. The sequence continues at coordinate 4,742 of JALHMO010000200.1, forward strand.
GCATTGAGGCCGTCGCCCGGCGCCTTCTCCACAGGGGCAATGAACAGCGCCGTGACCTTGATGCCGCCGACCACGAGGCGCGCCTCGCTCAGCCAGCGCGCGGCGCGGATCGCGTTGCCGGTGCCGTCGATCCGCAACCAGCCGCACAAGGTCGGCCGCTCGCCGGAGGCGTCGATTCGCACGTAGGCGGTGTCGTTGCCCTTGAAGGCGCCGGCACGGCCGTTGACCCGCCATTCGAACGGCACGGCGCGATAGAGCTTCGCATCCTCGGCCGAGACATCGATGGTGCCGATATAGTCACTTTTCGCCAGCGACGGGTCGCGGATCCAGCCCATGTGGGCGGCGAACCCGAACGCCACCAGCGCGAGCCCCATGAGCAGGATCACCCAGCGCGGAATGCCGGTCATCGTCTTGGCCTGTCACCGCGAGCTGATCGTCTTCCGGACCGCTTGCGCCCCGCTCGCAGTGCCCGCCGCAGCATCGGGGCCGGCAGGAGAGGGAACGAAAAAGCCGCCCGGGCGGGCGGCTTAGGCGTGGCGGCGCGCCCCGGCCTACTTGATCTTCGATTCCTTGAAGACGACGTGCTTGCGCACCACCGGGTCGTACTTCTTGAGCTCGAGCTTCTCGGTCTTCGTCCGCGGGTTCTTCTTGGTGACATAAAAGAAGCCGGTATCGGCGCTCGAGATCATCTTGATCAGGATGGTGTTGGGCTTGGCCATGGTCTCGGTCCTACAGGCCCCCGGAGGGGCGGATTCGCGTGGGGCTGCAAAGTAGTCGCCGACGGCCTCGTGTCAAGCGCCGCGGGACGAGCCTGCAATCAGCGCGCCTGGGCCTGCTGGGTCGCGGCCTGCACGGCGTGCGCATAAAGGCCGCGGTCGCGCAGCAGGCGGACGGCGATCTCGACGTCGCGCTCCGGGCTGCTGTCGCCGGGCGGGCAGACCTTGCGCAGGTCGGTGACCTCCTGCGGCGTCGGGTTGCGCAAGGCGTGCCAGCGCATCAGCGTCCCTTGGCCGGAATCGACCGAGGCGGGTCCGAGCTGGCCGATGTCGGTGATCTTGGCGCTACAGATGTTGGGCAGCACGCCCAGCTCGTTCCAAGTGTAGCCCGAGGGCGCCTGCAGGCGCGACCAGGTCAGGATCAGCTCGCCCTCGTTGGGCAGGCGCACCACGGTCTGCACCGTGCCCTTGCCGTAGCTGGTCGTGCCGACCACGACGGCGCGCCCGCGATCCTGCAGGGCAGCCGCCACGATCTCCGCCGCCGATGCCGAGCCGCCGTTCATCAGGACGACGATCGGCAGGTCGGCGGGGGTCCTGCCGCTGTTCGAGCTCTTGTAGGTGCGGCGGCTCTCCGGGTGGCGACCCTGGGTCGAGAAGATCGTGCCCTCGCCGATGAACAGCTCGGAAACCGACTGTGCCTGGTCGAGCAGGCCGCCGCGGTTGGACCGCATGTCGATGATGAGCCCCAGCATGTCGCGGCCGATCTCGGCGCGCGCCTTGTCGATGGTGGCCCGAAGGTTGTCGGTGGTCGCGCTGTTGAAGCCGGTCAGGTGTATCCAGGCGATGTCGCCGCGCCGCTCGTAGGTGACGGTCGTCGGGATGATGCGGCTGCGCTTCATCGTCAGGACGAGCTCGGCGACCGGCGAGCGGCGCGATACGGTCATCGCGACCGGTGCGCCCACGGCGCCGCGCAGCCGGGCGACGACGTCGCTCAGCGGGCGGTCGATCATCGATTCGCCCTCGATCGCCATGATCTGGTCACCGGGCAGCACGCCGGCCTTGGCGGCGGGCGAGCCTTCCTGGACGGCGCGGATCAGGATGCGCTTGTCCTCGGCCCGCTCGATGGTGATGCCGATGCCGCCGCCGCCATCGCGCTGGAACCGGTTGTCGCGGGCTTCCTCCGGATCGGCATAGCGGCTGTTGCGGTCGAGCTGCCGCGTGGTCGCCGCCATCGCCTCGCGGATCACGGTCTGGCGATCGGCGTGCTGCAGGGTCGAGGAGGCGTCGACCGAACCCATCATCAGCTCGGCCAGCATGGTGCCCCAGGCCCGGCCGTCGGTCGGATCGCTCGGCGCCGGCCGGCTCAGGACCTCGCGGCCGTCGCGGCGGACCGTGAAGGTGGTCGGCGAGCTTTCCAGGGACAGTGACGGATCACCGCTGGCGAAGCCGCGATAGGTCTCGGCGGAGATGGTCCGGAAATTGGGCTCGAACAGATGGCGATCGCCGATCGCACGATAGGCCTGCAGGACGACACGCTCGATGTTCACATCGGCCGGTGCGGCCGCGCCGGCGCCGGACGCCTGGGGCGCGTCCGTGGCCGTCGCGCAGGAAGCGACCAGGGAAGCAGCGTAAAGGGCGCTGACCGCACCAGGCAGCGCCCGTCGCAGAAAAGGGAAAAGATGCACTTCCATACCCACAGCCGGACCAGAATAGCACAGGGGCGCGACGCCCGGCCACGCCTTAAGACGGATCGAGGCTCCCCGCCGAGGGCTTCGACCCCTGGATCCCGTGCACCCACAGGAGGGCTATGACACTGCCCTTGATGTGGGGCAGCAGATAGAGCGCCAGCCCAACCGACAGGGGCAGCCACAGCAGGGCATGAAACCACAGCGGTGGCTGCTGGCCGTAGCGCTCGAGCAGGAGAACCATGGGAACGATGATGTGCCCGACGACCAGGATGGTGAAATAGGCTGGCGCGTCGTCGGCCCGATAGGGCTGCAGGACCAGGGCACAGCTCGGGCACTGGTTGCTCATCTTCAGGAAGCCGCTGAACAGCCCGCCGCCGCCGCATCGGGGGCATCTGCCGCGCCAGCCGCGCAGCAGGGCCATCCAGAGCTCGACCCGGGGATGTCCTCCATTCATGGCCGCACCATGCGCGCGGCGCTCAGTTTCGTCGTCGCGACCGTTTGTCCTGAGCCCGTCCGCGGTGCGCGACCGGACGCCGCGGCCCGCCTTGTTTCTGCCGGAAGCCTCGACCGCCGGTGGGCAGGGCGCTGCGGTCGACGCGTTCGATGACGTCGACGATCTCGAACAACAGGCCGCCCGTCGCAAGGTCGGCTTCGACGAGCTTGAGCTGCAGCCGATCGCCCAGCCCGTAGGTCTCGCCGGTCCTTTCGCCGATCAGGACCTGGCGTCCTTCGTCGTGGCGGAAGAATTCCTGGCCAAGCGAGCGGATCGGGATCAGGCCGTCGGCACCGGTGGCATCGAGCGAGGCGAACAGGCCGAAGCGCGTGACGCTGGTCACGCGGCCGGGGAAGGCGGCGCCGACATGCGCCGCCATGAAAGCGGCCACGTAGCGGTCCATGGCCGCGCGCTCGGCGGCAACGGCACGGCGCTCGCACATCGACAGATGCTCGCCAAACTCGGCGAAGCGGCCTTTGTCGGGCTCCGGCAGGCCACCCTCGCCCAGCCCGAACGCCGCGATCAGGGCGCGGTGGACGACCAGGTCCGGATAGCGCCGGATCGGCGAGGTGAAATGGGCATAGCGCGCCAGGGCGAGGCCGAAATGGCCGAGATTGTCAGGGCTGTAGACCGCCTGGCTCTGGCTGCGCAGCACGGTCTCGTTGACCAAGCGGGCGACCGGCTTGTCCTTGACGGCCTTCAGCACGCGGTCGAGGTCGCCCGGCCGCAGCCGCGGGCCCGGCGCCAGGGCGAGGCCGAGGGTCCCCAGGAATTCGCGCAGCGCCTCGAGCTTGGCGGCATCGGGCTGGTCGTGGACGCGATAGAGACAAGGCGAGTGGCGCTGCTCGAGGGCCTGGGCCGCCGCGACATTGGCCAGCACCATGAACTCCTCGATCAGCCGGTGGCTGTCGAGCCGCTGGCGGACGCCGATCTCGGCGATGCGGCCGTCGGGCGCCAGCGTGACCTGGCGCTCGGGCAGGTCGAGGTCGAGGGCGCCGCGCCTCTGGCGCGCCTCGAGCAGGACCCGGTACGCGCCATAAAGCGGGCGGATCGTGTGCTCCATCAGCGGCGCGATCTCCGGATCGGGGCTGCCGTCCATGGCGCGCTGGACCCTGAGGTAGGTGAGCCGCGCGGCCGACCGCATCATGGCGCGGTGGAAGCGATGACGTTTGAGCTGGCCCTCGGCATCGATCCACATCTCGACCGCCAGCACCGGCCGGTCCTCGCCCGGCACCAGCGAGCACCAGTGGTTGGACAGCGCCTCGGGCAGCATCGGCACGACCCGGTCGGGGAAGTACACCGACGTGCCGCGGCGATAGGCGGCGTGATCGAGCGGCTTGTCGGGGCGGACGTACGAGGCGACGTCGGCGATCGCGACCACCAGCCGCCAGCCGCCGGGGTGGTCGGGATCGGGCTCGGCAAATACCGCGTCGTCGAAGTCGCGGGCGTCCTCGCCGTCGATCGTGACCAGCGGCGTGCCGCGCAGGTCGAGCCGGAGGCCGAGCGGGGTGGCCCGGGCACGCTCGGCTTCGGCGACGGCTGCCGCCGGGAAGTCGACGGGAATGTCGTTCGCGGCGATGGCGATCAGGCTGACAGTGCGCGGATCGCTCATTGCGCCGATCCGTTCGAGGACCCGGGCGCGCCGCGTCAGCGAACCCCCGGTCGCCTCGACCCAGACGATGTCACCCGGCTGGGCGCCGTTCCTGTCGGCCGGGCGGACGTCGAAGCTGCTGCGCAGCTTGCGATCGGTGGGGGTAACCAGGCCGAGTCCATTGCGCCCGTCGGGTTCTTCGTAGAGGCCGAGGATCTTGCGCGGGCCGCTGCCCAGGCGGCGGATGACGCGTGCTTCGTAGCTCGTCTTGCCACGCCGCTTGAGGTTGGCGAGCACCCGGTCGCCGACCGCCGGGGCCGGGCCGCCGCGCGAAGCGGCCTGAGCGATCTCGATGTGCGGCGGCGGGCCGTCCTTGGCGTCGTCGTGGCGCAGCGGCAGGGCGATCAGGTGGCCGTCGTCGTCGACCCGCACGATCTCCAGCACCGCGACGTCGGCCAGCGCGCCGGGATCGCGAAAGGTCTTGGCGCGATCCGCGGCGATATCGCCCGAGTCGCGCAGGTCGCGCAGCATCTCCTTCAGCGCGATGCGCTGGTCGCCCTTGAGGCCCCAGGCACGCGCAATCTCGCGCTTGCCGACAGGCGTGGCGCTTTCGCGAATGAAAGCCAGCAGTTCGTCGCGGGTCGGGACGGTGCCCTTAGCCATCTGTCCCGGTGCGCGGAGGCGAATCGCCTTTCGCCCTGGCGGCGGCCTTGCGCTTGGGCGCGGCCTTCTTCTTGGCCTTGGCGATCTTCGGCGCAGCTCCGTTGGTATTGTCCGCCGCGCCGTTGGCCTGCTTTTTCCGCCCGCGTGCCGGCCGGCCGCCACCCTTGGCGGCTCGCTCGGCGAGGAGCGCGACGGCCTGATCGACGGTCAGGCTGGGCGGATCGATGCTGTTGGGCACGGTGGCATTGATGCCGCCGTGCTTGACGTACGGACCGTATCGGCCGTCATAGAGCTCGATCGGGGCATCGTCGGCCGGATGGTTGCCGACGATCCGGACCGGCTTGACGGCGGCTCGGCCTCGGGCGGCGCTCTTCGCCTCGGCGAGCAGGGCCACGGCGCGGTTCATGCCGATGTCCAGCACGCTCTCGTCGGCCGGGATCGTCTTGTACTTGGTGCCGTGCTTGACGTAGGGGCCGAAGCGGCCGACGCCGGCCAGGATCGGTTGCCCGTCGTCGGGGTGCGCCCCCAGCTCGCGCGGCAGGGCGAGCAGGGCAAGCGCGCGTTCGAGCGCGACGTCGTCCGGCGTCATGCCCTTGAGCAACGATTGCCGGCGCGGCTTCTCCTTGCCCTCCGGCTCGCCGAGTTGCACGTAAAGGCCGTAGGGGCCGTTGCGCAGCGTCACCGGCTTGCCGCTCACCGGATCGATGCCGAGGATCTTCGGCCCTTCCAGGTTGGCCCCGGTCGCGGCATCGGCCTCCGCGTCGACGATGCCGAGCTTGCGGGTGAAGCGGCACTCGGGATAGTTCGAGCAGCCGATGAAGGCGCCGAACTTGCCGAGCTTCAGGCCGAGCCGGCCGTTGGCGCAGGACGGGCAGTCGCGCGGGCTCTTGCCGCTCCCTTGGCCGTCGCCATTGTCGTTGGCCGGGAAGAAGTGAGGCCCGAGCTCCTCGTCGAGCCTGTCGAGCACTTCCTTGACGCGCAGCTCCTTGGTCTCGCCGACCGCCGCAGAGAAGGCGGTCCAGAACTCGCGCAGCACCTGCCGCCAGTCGATCTTGCCGTCCGAGATTTCGTCGAGCTCTTCCTCGAGATGGGCGGTGAAGTTGTATTCGACGTAGCGCGGGAAATAGGTCTGCAGGAACGAGGTGACGATGCGGCCGCGATCCTCCGGCACGAAACGCTTGCGGTCGATCCGGACGTAATTCCGCTTCTGCAGAACCTCGATGATGCTGGCGTAGGTCGAGGGCCGGCCAATGCCGAGCTCCTCCAGCTTCTTTACCAGGCTGGCCTCGGAATAACGCGGCGGCGGCTCGGTGAAATGCTGCTCTGGGAGGATGTCGCGGCGGTCCAGCGCCTCGTCCGGGGCGACGTCCGGCAGGATGGCGCCGGACTCCTCGTCTTCGCTCTTGTCGTCGCGGCCCTCGTCGTACAGCGTGAGGAACCCGTTGAACTTGACGACCGAGCCGGTGGCGCGCAGCTGCACGGTCTTGTCGCCGCTCGCGATGTCGACCGTCACCTGGTCGAGCACGGCGCTTTCCATCTGGCTGGCGACGGTGCGCTTCCAGATCAGCTCGTAGAGGCCGAGCTGGTCGCGGTCGAGGTAGGCGGCAACGTCCTGCGGCGTGCGGAACAGGTCGGTCGGGCGGATCGCCTCGTGCGCCTCCTGGGCATTCTTGGCCTTGGAGGAATAGACGCGCGGCTTCTCCGGCACGTAGTCGGCGCCGTACTTGCTTTCGATCAGCCGGCGGGTCTCGCCGATCGCCTCGGGCGCCAGCTGGACGCCGTCGGTGCGCATGTAGGTGATCAGGCCGACTGTCTCGCCGCCGATGTCGACGCCTTCATAGAGGCGTTGGGCGACGCGCATGGCGGCGGCAGCACCGAGCCCCAGCTTGCGCGAGGCCTCCTGCTGCAGGGTCGAGGTGATGAAAGGTGGCGGCGGGTTGCGCTTTAGCTGGCGGCGGTCGACAGACTGCACCGAGAAGGCGCGGCGTTCGATCTCGTGCCGTGCCTGTTCGGCGCGCTCCTGCGTCGGCAGATCGAAGCGGTCGAGTTTGCGGCCGTCGAGATGGGTCAGGCGGGCCTTCAGCGTCTGCTGCCTGGCCGTGCCGAACAGTACGTCGACGGTCCAGTATTCGCGGGTCTTGAAGACCTCGATCTCGGCCTCGCGCTCGCAGATCAGGCGCAGCGCCACCGATTGCACGCGGCCGGCCGAGCGGCTGCCCGGCAGCTTGCGCCACAGCACGGGGGAGAGCGTGAAGCCTACCAGGTAGTCGAGAGCGCGGCGCGCCAGATAGGCGTCGATCAGCGGCTGGTCGAGCTCGCGCGGATGGGCCACCGCCGTCAGGACCGACTGCTTGGTGATGGCGTTGAAGGTGACGCGCTTGACGTCGACGCCCTCCAGCGCCTTCTTGCGCTTGAGCACGTCGCGGACATGCCAGGAGATGGCCTCGCCCTCGCGGTCCGGGTCGGTGGCGAGATAGAGCTTGCTGCCGCTTCTCACCGCCTGGGCGATGGCATCGAGCCGCTTCTGGGACTGGGCATCGACCTCCCAATCCATGGCGAAATCCTCGTCCGGCCGCACTGACCCGTCCTTGGCCGGCAGGTCGCGCACGTGGCCGTACGAGGCCAGCACGGTGTAGCCGGGGCCGAGATATTTACCAATGGTCTTTGCCTTGGCCGGGGACTCGACGACCAACACGTCCATCGTCGAAACATGCTCCAGTATGACATCATGGACCGGAGCTAAATCACTGAATTAAATCAGAGATACGCGGTTACCCCGGTGCCGTTCCAGGCGGCCCTCCAGCTC
>JALHMO010000201.1 GCA_022844015.1 Reyranella sp.
GGCTCCGACGTCGGCGCAACATCTGTGTCCAGCATAAAACCACTCCGCTCGTTACCTGGGAGCGGACGATGAACAATCACGAGCCGCCTATGAAGATGCGGTCAGAACACCGCTTACTCCGAAATGGACTGAGATAGATCAGCTCCTGGGCGGCGCCCCATTGGCGTCAGAACACGAATACAAAGGGACCTCACCCTGAGGAGCGGCCTGGAGGGCCGCGTCTCGATTAGGGGGAACTTCAGATTAGGGCGATGTAACCTTCGCCCCTTGGTCGGCCACAGTGAAGGGCGCCGCGACATGATTCTTTTCAACGATCTCTATGTGCCCATCCTTCGAGACGCGCCCTGTGGGCGCTCCTCAGGATGAGGTTTCCTTCCATTTTAGCGCCTATCGGGCGGCGCCCCATGACCCACCTCTCCTGGCCTCTCCTCCCGCTGTGCGGGCGGAGAGGAACATGAGGCTTTGCATCTTCACAGCGCGCCTCAGCGGGAGAAACATGAAACGTCTCTACTCCTCAGCAGCGAAGCTTGGGAGGGCATGAGAGGCGCGCCGATGTGCGAATGCCTTGCCGAAAGCCGCAAGCACGCGACCGCAAGCGCCGGCACTGAGACCATCACCTCGCGTGAAAAACTGACGGGCGCCTGCAGACACTGCTATGAAGCGCGCCCTTCCACCGTCCCCTCCCCCGTCCCTCTCCCCCTGTCCCTGTCCCTGTCCCTGTCCCTGTCCCTGTCCCTGTCCCTGTCCCTGGCCATCCGAAACCGCCGCGTATGCGTACGATCAACCGCCGATCTGGCAAGCCGCCCATCTGGCTGCTGATGAGCGCGACCGTGGCCTCGCAGCTCGCGCTCACCATCTTCCTGCCGGCGCTGCCGGCCATCGCGCAGAGCTTCGACGTCGCCTACGGCACGGCGCAGCTCACGCTCTCGGTGTATCTGTTCGCGTTCGCCTTCGCGCAGCTCGCCGTCGGCCCGCTCTCGGACAGCGTGGGCCGCCGTCCGGTGCTGCTGGCCAGCCTGGTCGTGTTCACGATCGGCAGCCTCGGCTGCGCGCTCAGCCCGACCATCGAGGCCCTGATCGCGTCGCGCCTGGTCCAGGCTTGCGGCGCCTGCGGCGGCGTCGTGCTGGGCCGCGCCATCGTGCGCGACAGCCGCTCCGGCGCCGAGGCGCCGCGGGCGATGGGCTACATGGCGTCGGCCATGGCGGTGGCGCCGGCGCTGTCGCCGCTGCTGGGCGGACAGCTGCTCGGCCATTTCGGCTGGCAGAGCAGCTTCTGGTTCACGGCCGCCGTCGGCTTCGCGATGCTGGTCGCGGTCTGGCACATCCTCGGCGAGACCGCGCCCAAGGCACCGCCGCGCACGACCGGCGTGGTGCGCGACTACATCGACGGCTTCCGCGGCGTGCTGCGCGAGCGCCGGTTCGTTGGCCTCATGATCGCCGCCACCTGCGCCTCGGCCGGCTTCAACGTGTTCTTCTCCGGCGGCCCCATCCTGCTGATCCAGGGGATGGGCGTGGCGGCCGAGCTGTTCGGCTGGTTCACCTTGGCCTGGGCAGGCAACTTCGTCGTCGGCAGCCTGGTCTCCAGCCGCCTGCAGGGCCGCGTGCAGAGCCTGCTCCTGATCCCCGTCGGCCAGGGCATCCTCACGCTGGGCGCGGCGGCGATGGTGGCGACGGCCCTGGCGGGCTTCGTCTCGCCGCTCGCGCTGATCGTGCCGCTGGTCCTGATGGGCTGGGGCAACGGCCTCAACATGCCCAACGCGATCGCCAACGCGCTCGCCGCGGTGCCCGCCCACCGCGTCGGCGCCGCCTCGGCGCTGATGGGCTTCGTGCAGATGATCGCGGCCGCGCTGCTGACCCTGCTGATCGGCTACCTGCCGCACGACACGCAACTGAACATCGGTCTCGGCGTCGCCGTGACCGGCATCGTCGGGCTGGCGGGCTGGTGGACGCTGGTGCGCAGGCCGCCCAGGGCGGCTTGACGCGATCAGGACCGCTTCGCATCGGAGTGCCCGATGGCGGCAGCTCGGGCGACCGCCCCGGCCCGATCCCGCTCGCGCGTGACTCGGACCGCGTCCAGCCGGATCGGCTGGTTCCGCTGCCCTGCCTGCGTCTGGTCATGGCATGGGGGCGATGGCACCTTGGCCCGACATCGAACGAAGGAGACGTCATGGCGATGCGCATCCTCTGGCCGAACTTGCCGGCCTGGCTCGTACCGGTCGCGACCGAAGCGGTCGGCTCCGGGTTCGAGCTGGATTTCCGCGAGAAGTTCGAGGACGTCAGCGACGGGCAATGGGCGACTGCCGACGCGGTCGTCGGTGGTTGCCCTCCGCCATACATCGACAAGCTGCAAGCCTGCCGCATCTTCGTGAAGTACGGCGTCGGCTACGACGACGTCGACATCGAGCGCTTCGGGAAGCTCGGCATCCCGGTCTGCAACGTGCCGGACTACGGCACGCGGGAGGTCGCCGACCACGCGATCGCCATGATGATGACCCTCGCGAAGAGCGTCGCCTATCACGATTCGGAACTGCGCGCGGACCCGAAGGGCAACTGGCGCCCGGCGCACAATCCATTCGGACGCCGCCTGTCGATGTGCACGTTCGGGGTCGTCGGCATGGGCCGGATCGGCACCGCGACGGCGCGCCGCGCCAAGGCCTTCGACATGGACGTGGTGTTCCACGACCCGTACCAGCCGAGCGGCTATCAGTTCGCGATCGGCGTGCGCCGCGCCGACACGCTCGCCGAGCTGATGGGGCAGTGCGACTTCGTCAGCATCCACACCCCGCTGACTGCCGAGACGCGCGGCCTGATCGGCGCCGAGGCGTTGGGCGCGGCCAAACGCGGTATGATCCTCATCAACACCGCGCGCGGCCCGGTGGTGGACATCGACGCGCTGCACGACGCGATGAAGGACGGCACGGTTCTGGCGGCCGGGCTCGACGTGCTGCCGGAGGAGCCGGCGAACCCGCAACGGCGGCTGATCGCGGCATGGCAGAACAACGAGGGCTGGATCCGCCATCGCCTGCTGCTGACGCCGCATTCGGCGTTCTACACGCCCGAAAGCATGCGCGATAACCGGGCCTTCGCGGCCCGTACCGCGGCGCGATTTCTGCGCGACGGACGGCTCGAGAACTGCGTCAACAAGCAGTTCCTGAATTCCGAACGGGCGAGGCAGCGGCAGTAGCGGGAGGGGGCGCTGGTCTGACAGACTGCAGGCTCAGGGGGGAAGGCAAGGCGCATGATGCCTGACCTTTTGGGGCCTGACCTTTTGGGGCATGACCTTTTGGGGCATGACCTTTTGGCCGACGATTGGAAACCAGGACCCTTCCAGCGTGATCGATCTGGCGGAGCCGGCGTGTCGCTCATTCCATTCCGGCAGTCTCATCGGGCGAAGACACGGCGACCCCGAACGGCCGGAAGTGCCTGATATTGCGGGTAACGACAACGAGGTCGTGCGCCTGCGCGATGCCGGCGATGATGGCGTCGGCCATTCCAGGGTTGTGGCCGTCGGCGACGGCGGCGGCCTCCAGCCGCCCCGAAACGGCGGCGGTATCCGCGTCGAGACCGAGAATCTTGGTGCCGTACCCCGCGAGCAGCCCGGAGAGCCAGCCTCGCAGGCTTGCAGATCTCGCCGTCGCGCCCTTGTGATCGAGCTGGGCGATTCCTTTCTCGATCTCGTGGACCGTGACGGCCGAGAGAAAGATCCGGCCCTCGCCGTCCATCCTTTCCAACCACGCGAGAAAGGGTGCCGGGGCATCGGGCGCGGACGGCGAAAGCATCGAGACGACATTGGTGTCGAGGAGGAATCCCCTCAAAGCTCGAGATCCCGCGACGGCGAGCGGTTGCGCTCGAATTCACCGCCGGGAAAGGTTCGCAGGTACGCGACGAGGCCCCGGCGCTTTTTTTCGAGCGCCCTGCGGGCGATGTCCGCCGCCTCGACAGATACCAACACGGCGGCGGGCTTGCCGTGGCGGGTGATGGTCACGAACTCGCCCTTGATTGCTTCGTCGACGAGGCTCGAGAAGCCTGCCTTGGCATCTTTCAGACTGACAGTCGGCATGGAAGCTCCTTGCCAAGGTGATCACATGTGACCACATTACGATTGCCGGAGCCTGCATTCAATCTCGTCCACGGCACGATTTCCGCCGGGTCGGCTCAAGCCGCGCGGGTTGACGCACCACGCAACGCTGCGCTCACCTGTGTGCCGCGCTTGTGACCAACGCAATTCGCGGGGGAGAAAAATGGACCAACAGAGCTTCGACTTCATTGTCGTCGGTGCAGGCTCGGCCGGCTCGGTGCTGGCCAACCGGCTGAGCGCCGATCCGCGGAACAAGGTGCTGGTGCTGGAGGCCGGGCGCGAGAGCCATCCGTGGTCGTGGATCCCCGTCGGATTCGCGAAGCTGATCGACAACCCTGCCGCGAACTGGCTCTACAGCTCGGAGCCCGAGGCGTCGACCGGCCAGCGCCGCATCCCGATCCCGCGCGGCAAGCTGCTGGGCGGCTCCTCGTCGATCAACGGCATGGTGTTCGTGCGCGGCCAGGCGCAGGACTACGACACCTGGGCGCAGCTCGGCAATCGCGGCTGGAGCTATCGCGACGTGCTGCCGATCTTCCGCGACATGGAGAGCTTCCAGGGCGATGCCGACGAGGAGTATCGCGGCCGCTCCGGGCCGCTCAAGGTGACCGAGAGCAACGAGAGCGGCGCGATCTACGATGCGCTGATCAAGGCCGCTGCCGAAGTCGGCATCGCCTACACCAGGGATTACAACGGCGCCACGCAGGACGGCATCGGCATGACCCAGGCGACCATCCGCGGGGGTCGCCGCATGAGCACCGCGGTGTGCTACCTCGATCCCGCCCGCAGCCGGCCGAACCTCAGCATCGTCGCCAACGCGCTGACCGAAGGCCTGCTGCTCGACGGCAAGCGCTGCGTCGGCGTGCGCTACACCGTGGGTGGCCAGCAGCGCGAAGCACGCGCCACCCGCGAGGTGGTCGTCAGCGCCGGCTCGATCAACTCGCCGCAGCTCTTGGAGCTCTCCGGCATCGGCCAGCCGGAGCGGCTGAAGGCGGTCGGCATCGAGGTGCGCCACGAGCTCAAGGGAGTCGGCGAGAACCTGCGCGACCACTACTCGCCGCGCATGAAGTGGACGGTGCCGCCGGCGCTCGGCATGACCTACAACGACAAGATGCGCGGTCTCGGCAAGGTCGGCCAGGCGCTGCGCTATGCGCTCACCCGCAAGGGGCTGCTCGGCCTGCCGGCGGCGCCGATCCGCGCCTACATCCGCACCCGCGCCGGGCTGGAGGCGCCGGACGCGGCGATCTCCTGGATCCCGTTCCTGGTGGGCGAGAACTTCCAGCTGGCCAGGACCTCCGGCATCACCGCGATCACCAACATCCTGCGCTCGGAGAGCACCGGCAGCATCCATGTCGCGTCGAGCCGGCCCGACACGCCGCCGGCGATCCGCTTCAACTTCCTGAGCGCCTCGCTCGACCGCGAGGTGACCTTGGAAGCCATGCGCATCACCCGGCGCATCATGACGGCACCGGCCATGGCAGCCATCGCCACCGACGAGATCGCGCCGGGCGTCGACATCAGCGCCGACGACGAGCTGCTCGACTGGGTCAGGAACAACGCCGAGACCACCTACCATCCGGTCGGCACCTGCAAGATGGGCGCGGACCCGATGGCGGTGGTCGACGACCAGCTTCGCGTCCGCGGCCTGGCCGGGCTGCGCGTCGCCGATGCCTCGATCATGCCGACGCTGACCTCGGGCAACACCAACGCGCCCTCGATCATGATCGGCGAGAAGGCCGCGCGGATGATGCTGGCCTCGACCGCCCAGGCCGCCGCCGCCTGAGCTTTTCTTCACCTCCCCACGCTTCGCGTGGGGAGGTGCCCCGTCATACGGGGCGGAGGGGTCATGGGCCACAAAACGGCAGCGGGGCCATGGCTCATGACCCCTCCGCCCCGTATGACGGGGCACCTCCCCAGCTTCGCTGGGGAGGAGAAGAAAAGCGCCTCCGTTCAGGCGGCAGGCGACTTGATCGAGGCAAAGAGTGATGGCGACGACAAAGAGAAAGACCGAGAGCGGCATCCTGGCGTCGGTCCACAAGACCGCGGCCGGCCTTCACAAGGCTGGCCTCGTGGACAAGGCGACCATGCGCGAGTTCGACGCGCTGTGCCTCACCCCGGTCGAGCCCCTGGCCCGCGAAGAGGGGAGGAAACGATGAGACTCGACATCAAGGACCCCGAAGCCCATCGGCTCGCACGAGCAATTGCACGCGCCACCGGGGAGAGAATGACCATCGTCGTCAAGGAGGCCCTCCGCGAGCGATATGCCCGGCTCGGGCGCCGGAATGGAAAGGCCAGCGTAGAGGAGCTGTTGGCGATCGCAGATCGGGCCGCCGCCCTGGCGAAACGCCCATGCCTCGACCATGCCCAGCTGCTCTACGACGAGAACCGCCTGCCGTCGATCCACCCGTCAACTTGACGGGTCGGTGACCGCCTCCTATGGTCGTCCAGCATGAAGAAGGTCGTGCCGCCCAGGATGACCGGACAGGCGTTTCTGCGCGCGATCCGGGAGCTGGCGGCGCAAAGCCGGAACATCTTCATCGTGCATCACGCGCGTCGACGCATGATCCAGCGCGGGTTCACTGACGAGGACGTGCAGCAGGCCCTGCTCCGCGGGCAGATCGAAGAGGGGCCGTTCCGGAACAATCGGGACAATTGGCAGGCGACGATCCACCGGATGCGCGCCGGCGCGGAAGTCAAGGTCGTGGCGGTACTGGAAGACGGTGTCGTCGTGATCACGGTGTTCTAGGAGATCAGGGGACGGCAATGGCAGCCAAGGCGAGGAAGCGATACCGCTACAGGGAAAGTGGCTTGGACAATGTATGGCTGGTGAACGGCTTCCACACCAGGACCACATCCTACGGCGAGGCAATCGCCATCGAGGACGTCGAAGGATTGTACAACGCCATCGCGCGCAGCCTGGTGGAGAAGGCCGGCACGCTCGGCGGCAAGGAGATCCGGTTCTTGCGCAAGCACCTGGGTCTTTCCCAACGAACGCTCGGCGCCGTGCTGGGATCGAACGAGGAGACGGTCTCCAATTGGGAAAGGGGCAAGTCCGAAATCCCGCCCGGCGCGGATCGCCTGCTGCGCGCCTACTGGCGCGAGGTCAAGCAGGGCGACGCCAGGCTCAAGGACCTGGTCGAACGGCTCGCCGAGCTCGACGACCGCATCGACGAGCTCGAGTTCAGGCTGAGGCGAGCGACGGAACGCGAAGGTCTCGCGAAGGAGTGGCGGCTGGCGGCTTAGGGCGTTCTTTGATCGAAGCACCAGAGAATGACTTCACCCCGAGGAGCCACGCGGAGCGTGGCGTCGCGAAGGGTCGGCAACAGACGTGATCGGGCCGACCCTTCGAGACGCGGCCTGCGTCCGCTCCTCAGGGTGAGGTGTTCTTTGGTCCCTCAACCAAAGACAATCGTGCCCTAGCTGCCGACGTAGGCCACCGCCTCGATCTCCACCTTCATGCGCGGATCGACCAGTGCCTCGACCTCGACGAGCGTCGACGCCGGCCGATGCTCGCCGACATAGCGCTGGCGAATCGTCGATGCTCGCGCGTTCCGTGACTTACCGCGACACGGGTTGGTTCTGCGGGTCCCTGGGAAGCTGCTGCTCCAGTTTCTCCAGCCGCGCCGCAACGAGCGTCGCGCTGACACTTTGAAGGCCAGCGAAGGCGGCAAGGGCCGCCGGGATCAGCGCCCATGTCCAGCTGGTGAAATACCAAACCCCAGCGGCGATCATGAGCAAGCCCCCCGTAGCAGTGGCAATGCGTTGAGCGCCCCTCTTGAACTCGACGGCAGACTTTCCCATCACAAACGCTCTGGCAGCCAGACTGTCGTGCCATCCCATGCGGCTCACTCCTGCAAGGCTTGTTGCGAGTTGACCCGACAGCGCGCCGCCGACGCGGCTCGCGAAAGGCAGCCGGCAAGCCTGTCGCGATAACGCCGGATGCCCTAGCTGCCGACGTAGGCCACCGCCTCGATCTCCACCTTCATGCGCGGATCGACCAGTGCCTTGACCTCGACGAGCGTCGAGGCCGGCCGGTGCTCGCCGAAATAGCGCTGGCGGATCGGGTTGATGCTCGCCCGTTCGGTGATGTCGGTCATGAAGACCAGCACCTTGACGACCTGATCGGCCCTGCCGCCGGCATGGCGCAGGCAGGTGTCGATCGATCTCAGCGCGATCTCGAACTGGCTGACCGTGTCGGCCGGGATCGTCCCGTCCGCCCGCATGCCCACCATGCCCGAGAGGTAGACGAAGTCGCCGGCGCGGACGACATGGCAGTAATGGCTGACCGGCTCGAGCTCCCCGGCAACCATGAAACGCTCGATCGGCATGACGTGCTCTCCTCTCTTCTTCAGACACTTCCCGGACCCCGGGCAACGACGTGCCGGGCTCCCGTTGCGCCCCGGCGCATTCGCATAGGGGCACGCTTTTCATTCTCCTCCCTACCGAAGCTGGGGAGGTGCCCCGCCTGCCCTGAGCGAAGCCGAAGGGTCATACGGGGCGGAGGGGTCATGAGCAGTGAGACTGAGGCCCATGACCCCTCCGCCCCCGATTACGGGGGCACCTCCCCAGCTTCGCTAGGGAGGAGATTGAAAGAGTGCCCACATGCGAATGCCCTGCGTTCCGCCCCGAGGTGTTGTTGCGGCATGCCGATCATAGCAAGCTCGGCGGCTTCGACGACCCTCTCCGGGAGACTTCGTGCAGGACAATCCGACGACGCCGGCCGCCCTGATGTCCGGCTTCCCGCCGCCACCCTCGGGGCAGGTCACGCTCGCCAACTGGCGGACGGCGCCGTTCAATCGCTGGGCGTTCCATCATGTGCGCGAGATCGTCCCGTCCGCCGACATTCCGCACGACCCGGCGCGCATACGGCCCCTCACGCGCGGCGCCGGCGGCCTGGAAGCGCTTCGCATCGGCCTGCCCGATGGCGCCAGCGCGAGCCGCGATTTGGGCCTCGCCTCGAGCCTCGACGATTTTCTCGAAACGACGGGCACCGACAGCATTGTCGTCCTCCATCGCGGCGCCATCGTGCTCGAGCGTTACGCCAACGACATGACCGAGTGCTCGCCGCACATCCTGATGTCGGTGTCCAAGTCCATGCTCGGCCTGCTGGCGGCCGTGCTCGCTGCGCAGGGCGCCCTCGACATCGGCCGCCTTGCCACCGACTACGTTCCCGAGCTGCGCCAGACCGCCTGGGCCGGCGCCACGGTCGGGCAGCTGCTCGACATGCGCACGGCGGTCGCCTTCGACGAGGACTACCTCGCCACGTCGGGGCCGATCGTCGCGTATCGCAAGGCGACCGGCTGGAACCCCCTCGAGCCCGGCGAACGGCCGACCGACCTGCGCAGCTTCTTCTCCACGCTGACTCGGTCCAACGGGCCGCACGGCGGGAGGTTCTCCTACGTGTCGCCCAACACCGACCTGCTCGGCTGGATCATCGAGCGCGCGGCGGGCAGGCGCTACAGCGATCTCACGAGCGAGCTGGTCTGGCAGCCGATGGGCGCGGCGGAGCCGGCGTACATCACGGTCGACCGGCTCGGCGCGCCGCGCTGTGCGGGCGGCATGTGCACGACGACACGCGACCTCGCGCGCGTCGGCCAGCTCATCGTCGAGGGCGGCGCCCGAGGCGCGCGCCAGGTGGTGCCGACGGCCTGGATCGAGGACATCACCCGCAGTGGCGACGCCGCGGCCTGGAATGCGGGGAGCTTCGTGCCCTATTTCCCGGGTGCGGCCATGCACTACCGCGACCAATGGTACGTCGAGCGCGGCGCGGCCCCCCTGCTGTTCGGGCTCGGAATCCACGGGCAGAACCTGTTCATCGACGCCAAGCGGGAGATCGTGATCGCCAGGCATTCGTCGCAAGCGTCGCCGCTGGACGCCGGACTCATCGCGTTGACCGGCCGCTTCGTGAGCGCGGTTCGCAAGGCACTGTCCTGACAGGCGGCCGGCCTGGCTGATGCCAGCCTGCCGCACGGCGGTCCTGGGTGGACCGCATCCCGGCCCGCCGGTCGAAGGGCGCCCCGATCATCGCTGCCGGCACCGCGGACCTCGGCCCGGGACACGCGGTCTGGGCACGCCAACCACATCCGCAAGATGCTTCGCCTGGCGAAGCGTCGGGTGCCATCCTTCCTGCCATGGATGCTTCGTCCCCTCTCGCGCGCATCGCGGCCGAACCCGGAAAGATGGGCGGCAAGCCCGTGATCCGCGGCCGTCGCGTCACACCCGCCATGGTCTTGACCATGCTTTCCAACGGCGCCAGCCGGGAGGCGGTGCTGGAGGCTTATCCGGTCCTCGAGCCGGACGATATCGACGCCTGCCTGCTGTATGCAGCACGCTCGAGCGAGTTGGCGGCCGCCCGAGGCCTCACCATCGCCGCCGAATAGAGTGCGCATTCTTGCCGATTCGAACATCGTGGCGCAGGCCGTGCGTGCGATGCGAGATGCGGACCACGATGTCGTCTATGCCGGCGAACGCGCGATCGATCCCGGTGATCAGGCTTTGCTCGACTTCGGCGGGTGGGCGGTGACGCCGGGCGTTCTTCAGACTGGCCGACCGTGTCCGCCGGGATGGTCCTTTCCGCCCAAACAGGGAACACACCGTCTCTGGTCGACCGCAAGAACCTTCAGCGGCGTGTTGCACACTCGACGGGAGCGCCGTGGTCGGCCCGATCCTGTGGCGATGGATGCGCCGACCGGGCGCAGTTACGCGAATTCCTGCACGCCGCCCGTCGATGAGATCCCCGCGCTTTGGCCGGGTACGGGCATGGGCTTTCGCAGCCTCTCATCGCGCGGGCCTCTTTGCCTTTCGCACCTTGACCGTCTTCGATGCGAGGGCACTCTTGATCGCCTTCTCCGCCGCTCTGATCTTGGCTTCCCGGCTGATGTCCCGGGCAGGCAAGTTCAAGGCGAAGGCCAGTCTGGCCTCGGCCCGCTTCAAAAGGACCGCCTTCTTGGTTTCGGAAATCGGCTGGCCCATGCTCCCCCCATACTGGAAAACGACACTTGGCAGGCTTGCTCGGAAGCCCCGATAGTCCAACAGAAGCCGCTTCAGCCAGGCTGGCTCGCCAGCGTCCTACGCTCTGGCTCAGGTCGCTCTGTCGACAGTTTTGATGGTGAGCGGAGGGATACCTGACTTCTCGGCCACGGCGCGGTCCTGCTCCTCGATTACGGCGCGCGCTTGACCATCGCCATCTGCCAAGGCTTCGGCGGGAACCCGCCGGTTCGAGCGCAGTGAGCCGTCCTCGTAGGTTACGTTGAAAAACACGAACTCTGCCCGGCCGCCGGGTTTCTTGGCCATTGAACTCTCCACTCTGTTGATGGCGTGCCATAGCACATCAATGCGGCTCGGACGGGGCGGCTTTGGCAGCCGAGAGCGGACATTGAGAGACGCGTGTCGCCCAACACCGACTTGCTCGGCTGGATCATCGAGCGCGCGGCGGGCAGGCGCGCTACAGCGATCTCATGAGCGAGCTTCTATGGCAGCCGATGGGCGCGGCCGAGCCCGCCTGCATCACGGTCGACCGGCTCGGCGCGCCGCGCTGTGCCGGCGGCATGTGCACGACGACGCGCGACCTCGCGCGCGTCGGCCAGCTCATCGTCGAGGTTGGTGCCCGCTGCGCGCGACAGGTGGTGCCCGCGGCCTGGATCGAGGACATCACCCGCAACGGCGACGCCGAGGCCTGGAATGCGGGGAGCTTCGTGCCGTATTTCCCGGGCGCGGCCATGCACTACCGCGACAAATGGTACGTCGAGCGGGGCGCGGCCCCCCTGCTGTTCGGGCTCGGTATCCACGGACAGAATCTGTTCATCGACGCCAAGCGGGAGATCGTGATCGCCAAGCATTCCTCGTAGGCCTCGCCGCTGGACGCGGGACTCATCGCGTTGACCGGCCGCTTCGTGAGCGAGGTTCGCAAGGCGCTGTCCTGACTGGCGGCCAGCTCGGGCGATGCCGGCCTCCCGCACCGCGATCCCGGGTGGACCGCCTCCATGGCCCAATGGCAGCGGCCCAATGGCAGCTGCGCTCTCCGCCCTCAGCTCTAGCGCCGGATATCAGCGTGCGAGCCCGCGGGAACTCGGCATAGTCGCTCTCCTCACGGATGGATGGCCACGGCTGGCTCGCCATGACGGTCCCAGGCGACCGAGCCGGATCGATAGCCCCCCGATCGGGGCGGCCCATGACCGATCGGGCCGACTTGCATCTGGCATTGCGACCCGCGACACCTGCCGCGCCGTCGCCGTGCCCGCCCGCCTCGCCGAGGGCCCCGGCCACCAATCCTGGGCTGCGCCGGCCTGCCGGCTGGGCCCGGGGATAACGAGCTGAGACACGGCTGTCCCCTCAGGTGCGCGCGGGCTCGAGCTTGCGAGCGCGCCCTTTGGATCTTGCGCCCGCCTTTGCTCGATGGGTCGAGCGCCGACCCGGGCGCGCGACGGCTGGAGCGGCGGTCAGCTTGATCCCCAGCGCCTTCGCGACGCCAAGCAGGGTCGTGAGCTTCGGATCACCCTCCGGGCCAAGGGCCTTGTAGAGCGCTTCGCGGGTCACGCCGGCCTGCCTGGCGACGGATGTCATGCCGATGGAGCGGGCGATGTCGCCCAGGGCAACGGTGATGAAAGCGGGGTC
>JALHMO010000202.1 GCA_022844015.1 Reyranella sp.
TTCGTGACCGGCACCCAGTCGATCGATGCCGGTTCCATGCCTTACGACGTGACCAAGACGGCGCTCTATGACGGCCGGATCGCGGCGCCGCCGCACGCCCGGGCGCAGGCCGAGCTGGTCCGGCTGGAGCGCGATCCGCGGACCGGCCGGATCGACCACCCGCCCAATTTCTCGAAGGACTGCGCCGATGCCCTGGCCGGCGTTGTCTTCGGCCTCAGCTATCGGCGCGAGCCGTGGGTGCGCCATGGCGTGCCGATGCGCGGCAGCCTCGCGCAGATCGCCGGCAGGATGGCCGACAGGGACGCCCGGTCGCTGGCCGCCGGCCGTGCCGGCTCGGAGAGGCACGGCCTGTCGATCGCGAGCGAGGCGCGCTGATCGAGCGGGCAGGACGCCACATAGGCGCTAACTTGCTTTGGTCGAAGAGCCAACAAGATCCTCATCCTGAGGAGGCCGCATAGCGGCTGTCTCGAAGGATAGGCTGCACGCGAAATCACCGAAACAGTGGTGTCGCAGCACCCTCCGTGTTGCCGACCAAGGGGCGAAGGTTACTTCACCCGAATCGAGACGCGGCCCCTTCATCATGAGCAAGCTCCCCTCCTCGCCAAAGGGCGAAGGTTACTTCGCCCGAATCGAGACGCCGCGCTTTGCGCGGCTCCTCAGGGTGAGGAGGAGAGCGCGTCGAAGGACGGGCCGCTCCTCAGGGTGAGGCAAGCCGGGGTCGGGCACCGTCCCGGTTGGGACGGTGCCCGACATTGACTCCGGTCTCTTTCGCGGCAAGTCTGCGGAAAACAAATGCCAGGATTGTCCTATCGACACGGCCTGAGGGAGGTAACATGATAAAGATCAATCGCCGCACTTTCGCGGCGGGCAGCGCCATGCTCGCGCTCGCGCCCCATACGGCGGGCGCCCAGAACAAGAAGCTGCTGCGCTTCGTGCAGAACGGCAACCTGACGATCCTCGATCCGATCTGGACGACGGCGTACGTCACGCGCGACCACGGCTACATGATCTACGACACGCTGTTCTCGACCGACGAGAACAACGAGGTGAAGCCGCAGATGGTCGACAAGTACGAGGTCTCGCCCGACAAGACGCTGTGGACCTTCACCCTGCGCGACGGGCTGGAATGGCACGACGGGCAGCCGGTAACGGCGGAGGATTGCGTCGTCTCGATCAAGCGCTGGGCGGCACGCGACGCGATGGGCCAGAAGCTCACGGAATTCACCACCGAGCTGAAGCCGGTCGACGCCAAGACCTTCACCCTGAAGCTCAAGGAGCCGTACGGCCTGGTGCTCGCGTCGCTCGGCAAGCAATCGTCCAACGTGCCCTTCATGATGCCCAAGCGCATCGCCAGCACCGATCCGTTCAAGCAGATCGACAGTCAGGTCGGCTCCGGCCCGTTCATCTACGTCAACGCCGAGTCCAAGCCCGGCGAGAAGCACGTCTACATCAAGAACCCGAAGTACAAGCCGCGCGCCGAACCGGCCTCCGGCCTGGCCGGCGGCAAGATCGCCAAGGTCGACCGGGTCGAGTTCATCGACATGCCCGACCCGACGCAGCAGGTGAATGCGCTGATCGCGGGCGAGGTCGACATGATCGAGAACGTGCCGCACGACCTTCTGCCGCTGCTGAAGAACGACAAGAACGTGCAGACCGTCAACTGGAACCCGCTCGGCCAGCAGTTCTGCATCCGCTTCAATCACCTCACCAAGCCGTTCGACAACCTCAAGATCCGCCAGGCCGCATTGCTCTGCATGCGCCAGGAAGATTACCTCAAGGCAACGGTTGGCGAGCCGCAGTATTACAAGGTGTGCACCGCGGCCTTCGTCTGCGGCACGCCGAATGGCGTGGATCTGAAGGGTGACCTGCTCCTCAAGCCCAACTTCGAGAAGTCGAAGGCGCTCCTGAAGGAGGCCGGCTACGACGGCTCTCCCGTGGTGCTGATGCAGTCGACCACGCTGCCTGTGCTGACCAATACGGCGCCCGTCACCAAGTCGCTGCTCGAGCAGGGCGGCTTCAAGGTCGACATGCAGTCGATGGACTGGCAGACGGTGGTAACGCGCCGCACCAAGAAGGATCCGGCCGACAAGGGCGGCTGGAGCTGCTTCCACACCTACGCCATCGCTGCCGACATCCTCAACCCGATCTCCGCCGCCTGGATGGTCGCCGATCCCGCCAAGGCATGGTTCGGCTGGCCCAACGATCCGGAGATGGAGAAGCTGCGCGACGCCTACGCCAAGGAGACCGATCCCGCCAAGGCCAAGGATCTGGCGGCGGCCGTGCAGGTCCGCGCCATCGACCAGGCGCAGTATGGCTGGCTCGGCATGTGGTATGGCCCAGGGGCGTCACGCGCCAACGTCAAGGGCTGGCTGAAGGCGCCGGTGACGGTGCTGTGGAACATCGAGAAGGCCTGAGGCCGCAGGCGTGACATTGGCGAAGCCGATCGGGGGCGACGTGCGCGCCCCCGACGGGACGCGTCTCGCCGTGTACGAGTGGGGCAACCCGGCCGGTCCCGAGGTCGTGCTGATCCACGGCTTCGCCCAGTGTCACCTCTGCTTCGTGCCACAGATCCGAAGCGCGCTCGCCGAGCGGTTCCGGCTGGTTGCCTTCGATCAGCGCGGACACGGCGCTTCCGGGCAGCCGACCGATCCGGCGGCGTACCAGGGCAACAGGGTCTGGGCCGACGATATTGCCGCCGTGCTGGAGACAAAACGGCTGAAGCGTCCGGTCCTCGTCGGCTGGTCGATGGGCGGGCGGGTGATCCGCCAGTACCTGATGGTCCACGGCGATTCGCGTCTCGCCGGCATCAACTTCGTCGCCTCGCAGGTGATCGAGGATCCGAGTTGTCGCGGACCCGCGGCGCCGAAGCGGCCGCCGGACGGACAGACGTTCGAGGAAGAGATCGAGGCGGCGATCGCCTTTGCCGACGGATGCTACGTCAGGAAGCCCACGGAAGCGGAGTTCCGCCGCGTGCTCGTCTACAACATGCGCGTGCCCGCTGCCGTGCGCCGGGCGATCGCCGGCTGGTCGACCGAGATCGCCCCCACTGTCGCCGCGCTGAACAAGGTGCGTGTGCCCGTCCTGATCACGCATGGGCGCGACGACGCGGTAGTGCTGCCCGCCGCGGTCGCCATGACCGCCGCGGCAATGCCGCACGCGCGGCAGTCGTGGTTTGACGATTGCGGCCATTCGCCGTTTGCCGAGCATCCGGCGCGCTTCAACGAGGAGTTGGCGGCCTTCGTCCAATCCTGTCGGGCAGGCTGACGGCCATAGGCGCGACTTTGGCCGAACCAACAAAGTCCTCATCCTGAGAGGCTGTGACCTGTTCGATCGGCGCTGCCGATTGACCGAGCGTGAAAGAAAGGTCCCTCGCAGTGCTCGGGATGACATCGGGGCTGTTGCTGCAAAGGTGATGTCATCCCGAGCTCTGCGAGGGACCTTTCCCTTCTCCGTCGCACGGTCGAAAGCAGTAGCGCCGAACAAGTCACATCCTCCGAGGAGACGCCCAGCACGCCGGTGCGCACCACGATGCTGAGAAAATCGCGGCGTTGCTTGACAGTGGCTCATGGCCGGGAGCGCGCCACTTAAGGCGGAGTAATCTCCGCCGACGTGGCGCTCATGCTCTTCGTACGATCGGCAGCCTGGACGACCGGCCCCTATGAGCGCCACGGAGTGGCGCGCTCCCGGCACACCTCGAGTGCGGCCCATTTTCATTGGAGGCCGCCCCTCGAGCTCCTCGGGATAAGCTGCAGTTCCGGCTGGCCCCTATTGACGGCGCAAAGAATCCGCCTAGCGTGATCAGGGCCGGCCAGGACTCTGCCGGTGACCGCGCATCATCAAGGAGGATGGCACATGCGCATGTCGAGCGTTGCGCCCGCGGCGGAACCGTGCCGCGAGAGTGCGCGGGATATCGAGCAACCGGACAGCAGGCCGCAGGCCGCCTCGGGCGGCGCCACCAGTGCGCCGCGGCAGGCCGATCGGCTGGCGGCGCTGATCGGCGCGGCTGATCTGTTCCGGACCCCCGACGGGATTGCCTATGCCGACCTCGAGATCGATGGCCATCGCGAGACATGGGCGGTGCGCAGCCGCTTCTTCCGGCGCTGGCTGACCTGGCAATTGCTGTCGGCGACCAACGGCGTGCCCTCGACGCAGGCTTTGAACGAGGCGCTCGGCCTGCTCGAGGCCCGGGCCCTGTCTGGCGGGCCGGTGCACGAGGTGAAGGTCCGCCTGTGCCGGCTCGGCGACACGATCCATCTCGATCTCGGCGACCCGGCATGGCGCGCGGTCGAGATCGACGCCGAGGGCTGGCGGCTCATCGAAAGGCCGCCGGTGCGCTTTCGCCGGCCGGCGATCCAGCAGCCGCTGCCGCCACCGGAACGTGGCGGAACCGTCACGATCCTGCGAAGCCTTCTCGACCTGCCGACAGATGCCGATCTCGCGATGGCGATCGCGTGGCTGGTCGCCGCGCTCGCCGATCGCGGTCCCTGTCCGGTGCTGGTGCTGGCAGGCGAGGCGGGGGCCGGCAAATCGACTTTCATGGCGATGATGCAGGCGCTGATCGATCCCGGCGCGGCGAGGCTGCGCGCGCTGCCGCGCGGCGAGCGCGAGCTGATCGTCGCGGCCCGCGACTGCCACGTCCTGGCGTTCGACAACCTTTCTTCGCTGCCCGGCTGGTTCTCCGATGCGTTGTGCCGCCTGTTGAGCGGCGGCGGGTTTGCCGCGGGGCCGGATGGCGATACGGCCGGGATGGCCGGCATGGCGCGTCCCGTCATCATGAACGGCATCACCGACATCGTGGCGAGGCCCGACCTTGCCGATCGCGCCCTGTTCCTGACGCTGAACGGCATTCCTCCCGAACGGCGGCGCACCGAGGCCGACCTGTGGAGCGCCTTCGAGGCGGCGCGGCCGCGCCTGCTCGGCGTGCTGCTCGATGCCGTGTCCTCCGGGCTAAGGCGATTGCCGCAGATCAGGCTGACAGAGGCGCCGCGCATGGCCGATCTCGCGCGCTGGGTCGAGGCCTGCGAGCCCTCGTTGTTCGCGCCCGGGGCGTTCAAGGCGCTCTATTCGGGCAACCGCAATGGCGCGGCGCGCGACGCGATCGAGTGCGATGCCTTCGTCGTCGGCGTGCGCGAGTTCGCGTGCCGCGAGGGGGCATGGGTCGGTTCGGCGACGCAGCTCTACCGGGAGCTGGCGCCGGCAGCCGGGACGAGTGGCGTGTGGCCGGGCAATGCGCGTGCGCTCTCCAGCCGGCTGCGCCAATGCGCGGCGTTTCTGCGTAGCTGCGGCGTCGAGGTCCTGTTTCAGCGGGCGAGCGGTGGCCTGCGGATCATCCGCCTGATCGTCCTGCCCAACAGCCCGGCTGCCGCAAATCGACTGGCCGGCGCAAAGGCCTCGCCTGCGAGCCCGGTAGCGTCACGGCCAAGTGCCTGAGGCCAAACGGAAATGACGCTGTGACGCAAATGACGCAAGTTTTCACGGCTTTTCCGGACCCGCGCGCGAGACCCTTCGACAGGCTCAGGGCAGGCTGCGCGCGGTCCGGAAGAGGTCTTGGAGTGCGGCACCCATTCTATCCGCAAGCGAACGGTCAGTGTGTCGATGGACTCTCGGTGCGGCCATCGGGATCGCTGCTGCCGCGGGACCCTTGCCAGTCGATCGACGTCCGGCGCGCCGCCCGATTCCTTGCAGAGATGCTCAATACCGAGTTTCACCGTTGCGGTCATGTCTCTGCCGGTGTCGCATCGCGACACACCGGCAGCGCAATCCGCTTGCTGGCGCCGAGTCTCGTCGGCCATCATTGTCGATCATGCGCGCACTGATTTGTCGTCACTGGGGCAAGGTCGACGAGCTGTCGCTCGGCGAGGCGCCGATCCCCGTACCCGGACCGGACGAGGTCCTGATCAAGGTGGCCGCGACGGCGGTCAACTACGCCGATTCGATCATGGTCGCCGGGCGCTACCAGACCAAACCCGAGTTTCCGTTCAGCCCGGGGCTGGAGACGGCCGGCACCGTGACCGCTTGCGGCGCCGGCGTGAAAGGCCTGGTGCCGGGCGACAAGGTGATGGCGATCCTGGCCTATGGCGGGCTCGCCGAATATGCCGTCGCGCCGGCGGCCGAAACCTGGCGCATTCCCGCCGGCATGAGCTTCGCCGAGGCCGGCGCGTTTCCCATCGCCTACATCTCGAGCGACGTCGCCATCCGCTGGCAGGGTCGCCTCGAGGCGGGCGAGACCATGCTCGTGCTGGGCGCGGCGGGCGGCGTCGGCCTGACCGCGGTCGAGATCGGCAAGGCGATCGGCGCCCGGGTGATCGCGGCGGCGAGCACGGCGGAGAAGCTCGCGCTCGCCAGGGATCACGGCGCCGACGAGGCGATCAACTACGCCGACGAGCCGCTCACCGAGCGCGTCATGACGCTGACCGGCGGCAAGGGCGCCGACGTCTGCTTCGACCCGGTCGGCGGCCCGTTGTTCGATGCGGCGCTGTCGTCGCTCGGCTGGGGCGGGCGCATCCTGCTGATCGGCTTCGTCGGCGGCGTGCCGCAGATCCCGGCCAACCGTCTGCTGGTCAAGCATCGCTCGGCCCTGGGATCGTCGCTGCGCTACTTCCGCTGGAACGCGCCGGACAAGCTCGCGCGCTCGGTCGACGCGCTGTTCGGCTGGTATGGCGAGGGCAAGCTCAGGCCCTGCATCAGCCATCGCCTGCCGCTCGAGCGCGCGGTCGAGGGCTTGCATCTGCTGACCGGGCGCCAGGCGCTCGGCAAGATCGTCATCGAGCTGGAGCCTGCCTGATGGAAGTCCGCCTCGCCCGGCATGGCCGGCACATCGCCGTCGTGACGATCGACAACCAGCCGCGCCTCAACGCGATGACGCGCCAGATGCTGGCCGAGCTGGGCCGCCTGTGGGACGAGCTCGAGCGCGACGACTGCCGCTGCATCGTCCTGACCGGTGCCGGCGAGCGGGCGTTCACGGTCGGCGCCGACGTCAGCGGCGATCTTTCCGCCGGGCCGGAAATGTCGAGGATCGTCAATCACGCGCTGCTGAAGACCGATTCGTATCCCAAGCCGATCATCGCCGCGGTGAACGGCGACTGCATCGGCGGCGGCGTCGAGCTGTTGCTGGCAACCGACATCCGCGCCGCCGCGCCAAAGGCGCGTTTCGGCCTGACCGAGGTCAAGTGGTCGATCTATCCGTTCGGCGGCTCGACCATCAAGCTGATGCAGCAGATCGGCTACGTCCATGCCATGGACCTGCTGCTGACGGCGCGGCTGATCGACGCCGAGCGGGCGGCCGGGCTCGGTCTGGTCAACCGCGTGGTGCCGGCGCCCGAGCTGATGGACTGGGCGCTCGCCACGGCCGAGATGGTGGCCGCCAACAGCCCGTCGGCGGTGCAGGCGGTGAAGCGGCAGGTGAGCGCCACCATCGCCGATCATGCACGGACCCGCGAGGCGCTGGAGCAGCAGCTCGGTGACGCCGTGCGCGCCAGCCCGGACTTCGCCGAGGGCGTCGCCGCCTTCCGCGAGAAGCGCCAGCCGCGCTATTAGCATGAGATATCCGCTCCAGTGAGAGTTGACGCGGCCATGGCGATGACGCGACCGAGCAGCCGGACCCTGGGGGATCTGGTCGACGCGCTGGCAACCGCCACGCCGGCGGCGCCCGCCGTGGTATCCGGCGACGAGTGCCTCGACTACGGGACGCTGAAGCGACGGGTCGACGACTTCGCGCGGGCCTTGCTGGCGCGCGGCGTACGACATGGCGATCGCGTGGCGCTCGTCGTCTCCAACCGAACCGAGTGGATCGTCGCGGCGCTGGCGAGCGCCAAGATCGGCGCGGTCGTCGCCGCCATCAGCACCTTCTCCACGCCGCGCGAGCTCGCCTGGTCGCTCGAGCATTGCGGCGCCTCGACGCTCGTCATGCTGTCGGCGTTTCGCGGCCGCCGCTTCCTCGAGCCGCTGGTCGCGCTCTGCCCGGAGCTCGAGCGGGGGGCAGCCGGCGCGCTCGACAGCGCGAAGCTGCCGGCGTTGCGCACCGTCGTCGTGCTGGATGGCCCGGCGCCCGCCGCGGCCTTCACGCTGGCCGGGTTCCTGGCGCTCGGAACGGCGGTCGACCCGGCGCAGCTCGCGGCGGCACAGGCGGCGGTGGCCCCCAGCGACCTTTGCTACATCCTCTATACGTCGGGCTCCACGGCGGCGCCCAAGGGCGTGACGCTCGCTCACGGGCCGCTGATCGACAATGGATTCGAGATCGGCGAGCGGATGCATCTCCAGGCCGCCGACCGCCTGTGGCTCGCGGTGCCCCTGTTCTGGTCGTTCGGCTCGGCCAACGCCCTGCCGGCGATCATGACCCATGGCGGCTCGGTCGTGCTGCAGGAAAGCTTCGAGCCGGGCGAGGCGCTGGCGCTGATCGAGCGCGAGCGCTGCAGCGTCTATTACGGCATGGTCAACATGGCGCGCGCCCTGCTGGAGCATCCAGCCCATCCGGGACGGCGCCTCGGCGCCATGCGCACCGGGCTCACCATCGGCCCGCCCGAGGACATCGCTCTCACGATGCGCGCGCTCGGCGCCGACCAGCTGTGCAATGTCTACGGGTCGACCGAGACTTACGGCAACTGCGCCGTTGCCGACGCCGAGGAACCGCTGGCGATGCGCCTCGAGCGTCAGGGGCTCCCCTTGCCGGGCATGACGATTCGCGCCGTCGACCCGGTAACACGACGGCCCTTGCCGCAGGGTGAGGTCGGCGAGTTGGCCGTCCACGGCCGCATCACGCCTGGCTACTATCAGGCACCCGAGGCCAACGCCGAAGCCTTCGATCGCGACGGCTTCTTCCTGACCGGCGATCTCGGCTCGATCGAGGCCGACGGTCGCGTCCGGTTCCGCGGGCGCTTGAAGGAGATGATCAAGACGGGTGGCGTGAATGTCGCTCCGCTCGAGGTCGAGCACGTGCTGATGCAGCATCCCGAAATCGTGCAAGCCTACGTGGTGGGCGTACCCGACGCGGCCAGGGGAGAGGCGGTTGCCGCGGCGATCGAGCTGCGCGCCGGCGCGGCGAGCGATAGCGCCGCGGTGATCGCGTTCTGCCGCGAGCGGCTGGCGAGCTACAAGGTCCCGACCCGGCTCGTCATTCGGGCTGCGGCGGAGTTTCCGCGCACGGCGACAGGCAAGATCCACAAGCCGGGGTTGCGGGAGGAATTGGCGACAGTGGTCGAGCCGCGATGACCCTTCATTCGCCTCGTTCTGATGACGACCCCGATGACGGGGCCGGACTATCGCATGTGACAGAAAATTCCGTCATCCCGAGCGGAGCCGCCCGGAGGGCGGCGTAGTCGAGGGACCTTTCTGGTTGATGCCGCAACAAGAAAGGTCCCTCCACTACGCCTCGCGTCGCTCGGCTACGGTCGGGATGACGAATTTTTTTGCCGTATGCGATAGCCCCCGCTGACGGGGGAGGAATTGAGCGTGGTGCTGGTAGACGACGCGAAAATGTGCCGAACTGCACAGGACCGAGGGAGACCCTGATGACCTTCATGCCCAACTCGCCGGAAGCCCGCGACATCGCCTCGTACATCCATCCGCAGACCAACCCGCGCAGCCATCGGGAGACCGGGCCGAGCATCATCGCCAAGGGCGAGGGGATCTGGGTCGAGGACAGCGAAGGCAAGCGTGCGCTCGACGCCTCGGCGGGCCTGTGGTGCGCCTCGCTGGGCTTCTCGGCCAACGAGCGGCTGGCGCGCGTCGCCTACGAGCAGATGCGTCGGCTGGGCTATTACCAGACCTATCGCAGTGCCTCGAACGACCCGACGATCGATCTCGCCGAGAAGCTCCTGAAGCTGGCGCCCGTGCCGATGTCCAAGGTGCTGCTGCAATGCTCGGGATCGGAAGCCAACGACACGGCGATCAAGCTGGTCTGGTACTACCACCACGCCATCGGCAAGCCCGACAAGAAGAAGATCATCGGGCGCATTCAGGGCTACCACGGCAACACGATCGCCGCGGCGAGCCTGTCCGGCAAACCCGACATGCATGCCAGTTTCGGCATCCCGCTGCCGATGATGCGCCACACCGAGTTTCCGCACTGGTATCGCAACCACCTCGAGGGCGAGAGCGAGGAAGCCTTCGCGACCCGCATGGCCGAGGCCCTGGAGAAGCTGATCGTCGCGGAGGGGCCCGAGACGGTCGCCGCCTTCTTCGCCGAGCCGGTGATGGGCGCGGGCGGCGCGGTCGTTCCGCCGCGTACCTATTTCCAGAAGATCCAGGCGGTGCTGAAGAGGCACGACGTGCTGTTCATCGCCGACGAGGTCATCTGCGGCTTCGGCCGCACCGGCAATTGGTGGGGCAGCCAGACTTTCGACCTGAAGCCGGACATGGTGTCTTGCGCCAAGGCGCTGTCGGCAGCCTTCCAGCCGGTCTCGGCGCTGCTGGTCAACGAGAAGATCTACCAGGCGATGCTGGTCGCCAGCGACACGCTCGGCAACTTCGCCCACGGCTACACCTACTCGGGTCACCCGGTCGCCACCGCTGTCGCCCTCGAGGCGCTCAGGATCTACGAGGAGACCGACATCGTGGGACACGTCCGCGACGTCGGCCCGGATCTGCTGGCGGGGCTGCGCAAGCTCGCCGACCATCCCATCGTCGGCCACGTCAACGGAGTCGGGCTGATTGGAGGCCTCGAGCTGGTGGCCGACAAGGCGACGCGCCGTCCGTTCCCGGCCGAGACGCAGATCGGCGCCGTGGCGGACCGCATGGCCAAGAAACATGGCCTCATCCTGCGCGTCATCGGCAACCGGCTCGCGCTGTCGCCGCCGCTGATCATCACCCGCGCCGAGGTCGGCGAGCTGCTGCAGCGCCTCGGCCGCGCGCTCGACGACACGGCGGCCGAGGTTCATCGGCTGGCCGCCTGAGCGGCCGCCGGGGCAATAATTCATCCCGCCATCGACATCGGCGGCACGTTCACCGACTTCGTGCGGCACGATGAGGACACCGGGCGCGCCTTCTTCCTCGAGATGCCGAGCACAGCCATCCCTCGCTTCCGGCGCTTGCAGTGCAATCGCCGGAGGCGAGGGACGTTTTCAGCGACGCGTCGATCGAAGAACGATTCCCCTTGTTGCCTGCGCCGGCGAGCTTGCTTGTCAATCGATCGTGTCT
The DNA here is from genome assembly GCA_022844015.1 of Reyranella sp. Lineage (GTDB taxonomy): Bacteria > Pseudomonadota > Alphaproteobacteria > Reyranellales > Reyranellaceae > Reyranella. The sequence continues at coordinate 11,134 of JALHMO010000202.1, forward strand.
GCCGTCACGTCGAGCGGCGCTGCCACGACGTCGCCGGCAACGGGCACTATCTTCACGACGGCGCTGGTGGTCCTGACCGGCGCCGCGACGACGCTACAGCCGCCAAGGCAGGCCGCCGCAACCAGGAGCGCAGCGGTGGTACCTGGAAGCCGGCTCGATCGGATTGCGGGCAGCGGACGCCTCATGCTCATCCTTCCTGACGCCTGATGTCGGCACGATGCCGTGCGGGCGCAGATCGGCTGCCCCGCTGCCGACAACGTCAGGAAGGCTCGCGAGTTCCCGGCACTATCCGGCCGCGACCTCCTTGAAGCGTCGCAGGGTCTCGATCTGGTCCTCGAACCTCGGCATGCGGTACATCGGATGGAGCATCACCATCTGCGCGCCGAGTCGCTTCCAGCCCTGGACGGCGGCGGCCCATTTCTGGGTATCGGGCTCGTTCATGCGTATCCAGGCCTCCAGCCCGAAAGTCGCGGGATCGCGGCCGAACGCTTTCAGGTGCTCGCGCAGCTGGCTGAGCTTGGCTTCTCCCGCGGCGTCCGGCGCCAGGATCGGCATCCAGCCGTCGCCGATGCGGGCGCAGCGCTTGATGACGGCGTCCGACGAGCCGCCGAACCAGATCGGGATCGGGCGCTGCACCGGCGCCGGCAGCTGGTTGACGTCGACCAGCTTGTGGAAGCGGCCTTCGAAAGTGACGAAATCCTCGGTCCACAGCTTGCGCATCACCGTGATCTGCTCGGCCTGGCGCGCTCCGCGTGTCTTCCAATCCTCGTTGAGAGCCTCGTACTCGACATGGTTCCAGCCGACGCCGACGCCGAGGCGGACCCGGCCGCCGCTCAGGATGTCGACCTGGGCGGCCTGCTTGGCGACCAGGCCGGTCTGGCGCTGCGGCAGGATGAGCACGCCGCTGCACAGCTGGATCTTCTTGGTGACGGCGGCGATGAAGGCCATCGTCGTGAAGGTCTCGTGGAACGGGTCGAACTCGCTGTAGGTCGGCTTCCAGTCGCCGCGCGGCGCGGCGCCGTAGACGTGATCGGGAACCTCGATGCAGTGGAAGCCCATGTCCTCCGCGGCCTGCGCCCAATCCCGGATCTTCGCCGGGTCGGTGCCAATGTCGCGGGACGGGAAAAGTGCGTTGAGCAGCATCGAGGTCTCCTTTGTGGAGACCAACTTACGACGTCCGGCGTC
>JALHMO010000203.1 GCA_022844015.1 Reyranella sp.
GGGTCGCCGGCGGCGATCACGGAGCCGTCGGAATTGACGTCGAGCGCCTTGCCGCGCCAGTCGGTGATCAGGCCGCCGGCGCCGGCAACCACCGGCACGAGGGCGGCGAAGTCGTAGAGCTTGAGCGAGTTCTCGACCACAAGGTCGACATGGCCGGACGCCAGCAGGCCGTAGGCGTAGCAGTCGCCGCCCCAGCGGAACAGCTTCACGCGCTGCGTCAGCGCCTCGTGGCGCTTCTCCCAGGCGCCGGGAAACATGATTGGCGCGGTCGAGTACATGTAGGCCTGATCGAGCGCTCCGCAGGTGCGCACTCGGATCGGCCGGCCGTTGAAGGTCGACCTCTCGCCTGCCACGCCAAGCCAGCGCTCGCCGAGGATCGGCTGGTCGATGACGCCCAGCACCGGCACGCCGCGATGAAGCAGCGCGATCAGCGTGCCGAAGATCGGCAGGCCGGTGATGAAGGCCTTGGTGCCGTCGATCGGATCGAGCACCCAGACGTAGTCGGCGTCGGTACGCACCGCGCCGTGCTCCTCGCCGAACACGCCATGCGCCGGGACCTGCGCGTCCAGCAGGGCACGCATCGCCGTTTCCGACTCGCGATCGGCGATCGTCACGGGGCTGGCATCTGTCTTGTCGTCGACGACGACGCCGCTGCGGAAATAGCGGGCAACGATCGGCCGCGCGGCGTCGGCAAGGCGATTGGCGAGGCCGACCAGCTCGGCGGGAACCGGCCCGGCCAAGGATGATTCCTAGGGCAGGGGCGCGGGCGTGTCGGCCAGGGTGCGCAGGTAGGCGACCACGTCGGCGCGTTCCTGCGCCTTGGGCAGGCCGGCAAAGGCCATCTTGGTGCCCTTCACGTAGGCGGTCGGCTTGACGATCAGATGGTTGATATCCTCGTAGGTCCACTCGCCGCCCTTGGCCTGCATCGCCGAGGAATAGCTGAAGCCCTCGTGGCCCGCCTTCTTGCGGCCCACGATGCCCCACAGGTTCGGGCCGACCTTGTTCGCGCCGCCCTTGTCGGTGGTATGGCAGGTGAAGCACTGCTTCATGAAGATCGCCTTGCCGGCATCGACATTGGCCTTGGCGAGCTCGGGACCGATCGGCGGCAGCTCGGCCGCAGGCGCGGCCGCTGTCGAGGTGCTCGGTGCCTCCTCGCTGACGGCGATCGCCGGCTTGTCCAGCTTGTGCGGATGAACGACGGCGTTGGAAACCTTGCCCACCACCATCGCGAAGAGGGCCGAGGCAAGCACGCAGCCCGCAACCGTGTTGAAACTGGCCATAGTCCGATCCCGAGCGCCAAAAATGTCCGGACGCTGCTGTAGCACGCCCGCCGTGCCGCCAGTAGTATCCGATCAGGCCGTCGGGCTCGCGCGGCGGAACGTCGCAAGCCCCGGAAATTGCGAGGTTTTTCGCTGATCGACGGGTGGTTGACGGGGCTCGTTTGGCGGGCGAAACAGCCGCTCGCCGGGATATCGATGACGCGGCGGCAAAGGGCGGGGACGATGGCGAAGCGACGAGGCAAAGGCGGCGGGCGGCGCGGCGATGCGGCGAACACGATCGCCTTCCAGGGCGAGGCCGGGGCGAATTCCGACATGGCCTGCCGCGCGGCCTATCCCTACATGACGACCCTGCCGTGCCCGACCTTCGAGGCGGCGATGGCGGCCGTGCAGGCAGGCAAGGCGGAGCTCGCCATGATCCCGGTCGAGAACTCGATCGCCGGCCGGGTCGCCGACCTGCACAGCCTGCTGCCCCATACCAGGCTCAAGATCGTCGCCGAGCACTTCCAGCGCGTCGAGCATTGCCTGGTCGCCCTGCCGGGCGCCACGCTGAAGACCGTCAAGACCGTGAAGAGCCATGTCCAGGCGCTTGCGCAGTGCCGCAACTTCCTGAAGAAGCATCGCTTTCAGCCGCTGGTCCATGCCGATACGGCGGGCGCCGCGCGCGAGATCGCCGAGGATGGCGATCCGCAGATCGGCGCCATCGCCTCCTCGCTCGCCGCCCGCATCTACGAGCTCAAGGTGCTGGCGCGCAACATCGAGGACGCCGACCACAACACCACGCGCATGCTGGTGTTCTCGCGCGACGAGGCGACGCCCGACTGGCGCACCGTGCAGTGCATGACCGCCTTCCTGTTCCGGGTGAAGAGCGTGCCGGCCGCGCTCTACAAGGCGCTGGGCGGCTTCGCGACCAACGGCGTCAACATCGTCAAGCTGGAGAGCTACCTGTCCGGCGCGCATTTCGAGCAGGCACAGTTCTATGCCGAGGTCGAAGGCCATCCCGAGCAGCGCGCCCTGCAGCTCGCGCTCGAGGAGCTCGCCTTCTTCTCCGAGGAGTTCAAGGCGCTGGGCACGTTCCCCGCCCATCCGTTCCGGCGCCGCGGCTGGCAGGCGCCGACCCGCCCAGGGACCTGAACCGGACCTGAGCTACCGTCGAGGACGCACCATGGCACAGCAGCCGGTCCGCATCGCCCCGTCGATCCTGTCGGCCGATTTCGCCGCCCTGGGCCGCGAGATCGAGGCGGTGACGGCGGCGGGCGCGGACTGGATCCATGTCGATGTCATGGACGGCCATTTCGTGCCCAACCTCACGATCGGCCCGATGGTGGTGAAGGCGTTGCGCCCGCATACCGACCGGCCTTTCGACGTCCATCTCATGATCACGCCGGTCGATCCGTTCGTGCCGGCCTATGCCGAGGCCGGCGCCGACACGATCTCCTTCCATCCCGAGGCGGGACCGCACGTCCATCGCACGATCCAGCTGATCCGGAGCCACGGCAAGCGCGCCGGGCTGGTGCTCAATCCGGCGACACCGGTCGCCATGGTCGAGCCCGTGCTGGCCGACCTCGACCTGGTGCTGGTGATGAGCGTCAACCCGGGGTTCGGCGGCCAGGCCTTCCTCGAAAGCCAGCTCGCCAAGATCGCCACCCTGCGCCGGGCGATCGACGCGCTCGGCAAGCCGATCGACCTCGAGGTCGATGGCGGCGTCAATCCGGAGACGGCGCGACGCTGCATCGAGGCCGGCGCCGACGCCCTAGTGGCGGGCACGGCGGTGTTCAGCGGCGGGCCGGCGCGCTACGCCGCCAACATCGAGGCCCTGCGCGGATGAAGGTCGACCGTCACGCGCTCGCCATCGCTCGCCTCGAGGTCGAGACCGGCACGCCCGAGGACAAGGCGCGGGTCAAGGCGTGGGATCGACTCGACCGCCTGCTCTCGACCCTCGATTCCAAGACCTCGGTCCTCCTGCGCTTCAACTCGATCGTCGTGGCAGCGCTCGCCTACCTGGTGATCGTGAGCGCCACCGAGCCGTTCGCCCAGTCCAACGCGATCGTGAAGACCGTCGGCGTGGTGATCGGCCATCTCAGCCTGCTGGCCAGCGTGCTGAGCTGCGGCTTCGCCTTCCCGGTGATCAACGTCGAATGGAACTTCTTCGGCGGCCGCCTCGATCACAAGGCCGGCGGCGAGCCCGTCTTCGACGATGCCGCGCTCGAACGGATCGGCGATCTGGTGACCCTGCGCACGCGTCTCTATTCGCGCGCGTGGCAACTCGCTGTCGCAGGAGGCGCGGGCTTCGCGATCATGGTCGCGCTGGCGACGATACATATTCCATGAAATCGGCTGGCTTCAGCGGTTCAATCGAACAACATGCCCTCATCCTGAGGAGCGCCCGCAGGGCGCGTCTCGAAGGATAGGCTCCAACGATGACCTGTGTTGCCCATGCTTCGAGACGCCGCGCTACGCGCGGCTCCTCAGCATGAGGTGAATGGCTACAGCTCGACCTCGCCCTGCTGGACTGCGACGCAGCTGCCGCCCACGGAGGCGCGGATGCCGTCCGCCGCGCGATGGGCGACGCACAGCAGCAGGCTGGGGCGGCCCATCTCGACGCCCTGGGTGATGTCGTAGCGGCGCTCGCGATCGGCGGTGAGAGACAGCAGCAGCGCCGCCAGCGGCGTCGCGGCGCTGCCGGTCGCCGCATCCTCGAGCGTGCCGGAGAGCGGCGAGAACATGCGCGCCCGCAGGCGCGTGGTACCGCCGGCCTCGCCATCGCGGGCGTAGAGATAGAGTGGCAGTCGGCGCGGGCCGAGCGCCGGAAAGGCCTCGTGAGCTGCCTTGAAGCGGGCGAGGTCGGGGACCGCCCACGATAGCGCGGACCCGGTCACCTCGGCGACGACGAAGGAATTGCCGACCGACGCCACGATCGGCCGGTGTGCTGCCACGACGACGTCCGCGATCGCCAGTCCGACACAGCCGGCCAGCAGGTCGACCGGCATCTCGGGGCCGAGCGACAGCGGCTGGGGCGCGGCGATGGTGACGGCGCGCGGCGTCGCGCGGTCGCCGTCGCGCTGCACCTGGACCTCGACCAGCCCGGCGATCTCCTCGAAGCGCAGCACGCCGCCGCGGTCGCGGCCCAGCCGGGCCAGCACCCATCCGGTGCCGACATTGGGATGGCCGGCGAAGGGCATCTCCGACGTCCGGTTGAAGATGCGCACGCGCGCCGTGTTGGCCGGATCGTCGGGTGGCAGGACGAAGGTCGTCTCACTGAGATTGAACTCGGCCGCGAGCGACTGCATCTCGGCGTCGCTGAGGCCACGGGCATCCGGCAACACGGCCAGCGGATTGCCGCCGAACCGGCGGTCGGTAAAGACGTCCACCGTGACGAAGGGAAAGCGGCGCATGAGATGGCGCTAGACGATCTCGACGCCGACTTCCTTGGCCAGCCGGCGCAAGCCCTCGATCGATCGCGCCGTCGCCTCGCGACGGTTCTCCGGACAATGGGTCTCGATGCTGGCCAGCACCTCGGGTGCCTGCACACCGCTCAGCAGCCTCTCGAGCTCGGCCGGCCACGGCACGTCGCCATCGCCCAGGGGAACCGTCCGGCGCGCCTCGAGATTGCGATCCTTGAGATGGATCGCCGTGGTCAGCGGCGCCAGCGTGGCGATGTCGGCATCGCTCGGACGCTCGCCGACCGACCAGGCATTGGCGATGTCGACCAGTGGCCGGAAGTAGCGCGGCAGGGCGCGCGCCTCCTCGAGCTCGATCTCCTCGATCTCCTCGTCGCCTCCCATCGGCAGCCACCGCACGGTCGCGAAGAAGGACGCGAGCTCGGCGATGTTGCCGATGTTGCAGACCGGCTCGTTCTCGATCTGCAAGGTGATGTCGAAGTGGTGGGCGAAGGAATGAAGCTTGCCGACATCCTTGCTCAGGCGGCCGAGATCGGCCGGGCGAAAGCCGGGGTAGCGCAGATAGCTGAAGATCCGCATGTGGGGGGCGCCCAGGATGACGGCGATCTCCATGGCATGGTCGGCAATGCTCTCGACCGGGCACGAGGCGGGATCGAACGCGAAATCGACCTTGCCGCCCGCGGTCGACTTGCCCGCCGCCTGCCATTTGAACATGGGCGATACGAAGGCAGGCACCGTCAGGCCGGCCTTCTCGAGCGCGCGGCTGATCGCGATCACTTCCTCCTTCTTCATGCCGAGCAGGTTGCGGCCGTCGACCGTGCGCATGTCGAGCCGCTTGAGGCCGTGCTCGTGGGCGAACGAGATCATCTCTTCGAGCGACGGTCCGATCTCGTCACCGATGACGGAAAGAGCGAGGCGGGGAAGCGGCATGGGCGCGAGCCTACTATGCTTCCCGATCTTTGGCTAAAGTCGATTGGACGACCCGAGGCGAGGGCCCTCGGGGAGCTTGGCCCCTGAGGAGCTTGGCATGAGCGACGACACGGCGATCTTCGTGGGGGCGAGCGATGCCGACCAGTTCCTCCTCCTGAAATACGCCAACCGCCACGGCCTGATCGCCGGCGCGACCGGCACCGGCAAGACGGTGACGCTGCAGACCATCGCCGAAGGTTTCTCGGCCTATGGCGTGCCGGTCTTCATGGCCGACGTGAAGGGCGATCTTTCGGGAATTGCCAAAGCGGGCGGCGACAATCCGCGCGCCGTCGAGCGCGCCAGGCAGCTCGGCATCGAAAACTATTCGGGTCGCGCCTTCCCGGCGATCTTCTGGGATCTGTTCGGCGAGCGCGGCCATCCGGTGCGCACCACCGTCACCGAGATCGGGCCGGTGCTGATGGCCCGCCTGCTGCAGCTCAACGCGACCCAGGAAGGCGTGCTGAACATCGTCTTCAAGGTCGCCGACGAGCAGGGCCTGCTGCTGCTCGACTTCAAGGATCTGCAGAGCGTTTTGCAATGGACAGCGGAGAACGCCGGCTCGCTCACCACGCGCTACGGCAATGTTTCCAAGCAGACAGTCGGCACCATCCAGCGCACCCTGCTGACGCTCGAGCGGCAGGGCGGCGAGCGCTTCTTCGGCGAGCCGGCGCTCGCTCTCGAGGACATGATCGGCCGCGACCCGTCCGGGGCCGGGTACGTCAACATCCTCGCCGCCGACCGGCTGATGCAGAGCCCACGGCTCTACGCCACCTTCCTGCTGTGGCTGCTGTCCGAGCTGTTCGAGATCATGCCCGAGGTCGGCGACGTCGACCGGCCGCGCTTCGTGTTCTTCTTCGACGAGGCGCATCTGCTGTTCGACGACGCGCCCAAGGCGCTGGTCGACAAGATCGAGCAGGTGGTGCGGCTCATCCGCTCGAAGGGCGTGGGCGTCTACTTCATCACCCAGAATCCTCTCGACCTTCCCGAGTCGGTGCTGGGCCAGCTCGGCAACCGCGTCCAGCATGCCTTGCGCGCCTTCACGCCGAGGGACCAGAAGGCGGTCAGGACCGCCGCCGAGACGTTCCGCCCGAACAAGAAGTTCAATGCCGCGGAAGCCATCCAGGAGCTGGGCGTCGGCGAGGCGCTGGTCTCCTTTCTCGATGCCAAGGGCGTTCCCCGGCCGGTCGAGCGCTGCCTGATCGCGCCGCCGCGTGCCCGCATCGGGCCGGCGAGCGAGGCCGAGCGCGCTGCCATCGTCGAGGCGAGCCCGCTCGCCGGCAAGTATGAGCGCATGATCGACCGCGACTCGGCCTACGAGATGCTGACGGGCCGTGCGACGGGCCGTCAGCTCGAGCGCGAGGAAGCGGCGCCGGAGTCACGGCCGGCCCGGCGCGGCCAGTACGACGCCGCGCCGCCGCCTGCATCCGGGACTCCAGCCTCGCCGGGGCCCTGGGGACGCACGCGCATCCCGCAGACCGAGCCGGCCGAACCGGCGCGTCCGCGTCCGCGACCCCGCCTGCGCGATGCCGCGCGCGATTCCGAGGCGCCGCCGCCCGCGCCCTCGAGGACGCCGGGGCGGCGCACCGATTCGATCGGGGAGACGATCGCCAAGACGGCGACGCGCACGGTGACCAACGTCCTCGTGCGCGAGGCGACCCGCGCGGTGCTGAGGAACGGCGGCTCGATCCTGCGTGGCGTGCTGGGCTCGCTGGTGAAGTAGCGGGCGCAGCTTACGCGCTGTGGCGCGCCACTTCAGTGGCGCTGACTGAACTTAACTCAACTTACCGAAGACCTCACCCTGAGGAGCGGCCCGTCCTTCGACGCGCTCCCCTCCTCACCCTGAGGAGCCGCGCGGAGCGCGGCGTCTCGAAGGGAGAGGAGGGGAGCTTGCTCAGGATGAGGGGGCCGCGTCTCGACTAGGGCGAAGTAACCTTCGCCCCTTGGTCAGCGACAAACCGGGTGCTGCGACACCGGTTTTCCAATGACCTCGTGTGTTGCCCATCCTTCGAGACGGTCGCTACGCGACCTCCTCAGGATGAGGACTCTGCTGGACTGGTAAAGTCAGCGCCTATGGGCGCGCCACCAGTGGCCCGCCCCCAGCTATGACCTCAGGCCAGCCGGTCGAGCTCCTTGACGATGGCGTCGCCCATTTCCTGGGTGCCGACCTTCTTGACGCCATCGTGCTTGCCGCCGCCCAGCAGGTCGGCGGTGCGATAGCCGGCGGCGAGCACGTTCTCGACCGCCTTCTCGACCAGGTCGGCTTCGTTGCCGAGGTCGAACGAGTAGCGCAGCATCATGGCGTAGGAGAGCGTCTCGGCGAGCGGGTTGGCGAGGCCCTTGCCGGCGATGTCGGGGGCGCTGCCGTGGATCGGCTCGTACAGCGCCTTGCGCCGGCCGGTCGCGTCGGGCGCGCCGAGCGAGGCCGACGGCAGCATGCCGAGCGAGCCGGTCAGCATCGAGGCCTCGTCCGACAGGATGTCGCCGAACAAATTGTCGGTGACGATGACGTCGAACTGGCCGGGCGAGCGCAGCAGCTGCATGGCCAGCGCATCGGCATACATGTGCTCGAGCTTGACGTCGGAATACTTTTCCTTGTGGAGCCTGGTCGCCTCCTCGCGCCACAGCACGCCGGTGTGCATGACGTTGGCCTTTTCCGACGACATCACCTTGTTCTTGCGCTTGCGCGCCAGCTCGAAGGCGACGGCGCAGACGCGGCGGATCTCGCTCGCCGTGTAGCGCTGCGTGTCGAATGCCTCGACCTCTCCCCGGGCGTTGGTGTGCCGGCCGCGCGGCTCGCCGAAATAGACGCCGCTCGTCAGCTCGCGGATGATCATGATGTCGAGGCCCTTGACGATCTCGGGCTTGAGCGAGCTCGCATCGATCAGCGCATCGAACACCTTGGCCGGGCGCAGGTTGGCGAACAGGTCCATTTCCTTGCGCAGGCGCAACAGGCCGCGTTCCGGCTTCTTGTCGAACTCGACATTGTCCCACTTCGGCCCGCCGACCGAGCCGAACAGCACGGCGTCGGCCTCGAGCGCGGTCTTCATGGTGGCGTCGGCCAGCGGCACGCCGTGCCTGTCGAGGGCGGCGCCGCCCACCACATCCTCCTGGATGTCGAAGCCGACGGCGCGCTTGCTGCCCATCCAGGCGATGATCTTGCGTACCTCGTTCATGACCTCGGGGCCGATGCCGTCGCCGGGCAGCACCAGCAGATTGCGATTTGACGCCATTGTCTTGTTCTCTCGGATGTCGGGTGTCAGGTCGCTGCGTGCAGCCAGGGCTGCGCTTCCTTCTGGCGCGCCTCGAAGTCGTCGACCTCCGACTGCTTCTCCATGGTGAGCCCGATATCGTCGAGCCCGTTCAGCAGGCAGTGCTTGCGGAAGGCGTCGATCTCGAAGCGGACCGTGCCGCCGTCGGGGCCTTTGATCTCCTGCTTCTCGAGGTCGATCTCGATGACGGCGTTGGAGCCGCGGCTCGCATCGTCCATCAGCTTGGCGATGATCTCCTTGGAGACCTTGATCGGCAGGATGCCGTTCTTGAAGCAGTTGTTGTAGAAGATGTCGGCGAAATCCTCGGAGATGACGCAGCGGATGCCGAAGTCGAGCAGCGCCCACGGCGCGTGCTCGCGGCTCGAGCCGCAACCGAAATTCGGGCCGGCGACGATGATCTTGGCGTTCTGGTAGGCCGGCTGGTCGAGCACGAAGTTCTTCGACTGGCCGTCGGCCGTCCAGCGCAGCTCGGCGAACAGCCCGTCCTTGAGGCCGGTGCGCTTGATGGTCTTCAGGTAGTTCTTCGGGATGATCATGTCGGTGTCGACATTGACCATCGGCAGCGGCGCTGCCACGCCCCTGAGCGTGGTGAACTTTTCCATGGGATTCCCTCGCGAAACGCCGGAATAAACGGGCTTTCGTCCGCCCCGTCAAGCTTCGGGCCGGAGATGGCAGCACCGGAGCATCGTCCGTGCGATCGAGACGCATGCCGGCTCGACCAGGGCGGATCGTGCTCCCCCTGGCTCCCCGGATTGCACGGGCATGGCCTTCCGCCCGGCCGCTTCCAGCCGCGCGGCAAGGTGTGCTCTAGCGCCGGGTCAGGAAGGCTCCTGCCATCTTGTCGTGCAGACCCTGCTTGCGGGCCGAGAAGGCGACCGCGATGCAGGCGACGAAGCCGAGCAGGCCAACCAGCATGCTGAGCGCGGTTCCGGCGGTGCCGGCCAGCAGAGCCACGGTCGGCAGGTACATCGGCCAGGTGCGCACCGAGGCAGCGGCGATACTCAGCTTCCCGCCGTCCTCCGTCGAGACGCGGATGCCGAGCAGCCGCTTGCCGACCGTGGCCTGGGCTGCCGACGTCTCCTGCAATACGAAATAGGCCCAGGTGAGCACGGCATAGGCGATCACCTTGCCGGGCGGCATCAGGTTCGCGAGGTACTCGAGCAGAGCCTCGAAATCGGGGTCGGGCGGCGGCGGGGGCGGCATGGGGAAGAACAGCTCGATAATCTGCCACACGATGGCGAGCGCGATGGCGTCGACGAGCGCCGCGACCACGCGCAGCCAGAAGCCGGCATAGCGTACGGTGGTGGGAGCGGCCGGACGCGCGTCCCACACCGGCGGCGGTGGAGGAGGGGCCGAAGAGCCCGAATTCGGAACGCTCGCCATGTCGGTCTCCTGATGGAAAACGTCCGTCGACCCTAGCACGGGTCGATCGTCCGGCCCATCGGGCGCGCCCTGGCCGGGCACATCTCCTGTGGAATCATGGCACGGCGTTTCAAAGCGCCGGGCGCTGCCGGCATCGTGTAGGGCTCATCGGGCATCGCGAACGATGATCGGCTCGCGCCACATGCGCCAGATGCACAAGCCCGTCGTCCCACCGATGGTCGGCAGGATCGACACCCTTCCTGGCTTACGGCCCGGCCGGAAAAAGAGATCGGGCGGCGCCATGCGACGCCGCCCGATCGAATATTGAACCGAGGGACGCGACTACTGGAAGTCGCGTACGTCGGCCAGGGTGCCCCGGATCGCCGCCGCGGCGGCCATTGCCGGGCTGACGAGGTGGGTGCGCCCGCCGCGGCCCTGGCGGCCTTCGAAGTTGCGGTTCGAGGTCGAGGCGCAGCGCTGGCCGGGCTCGAGCCGGTCGGCGTTCATCGCCAGGCACATCGAGCAGCCCTGCAGGCGCCACTCGAAGCCGGCCTCGATGAAGATCCTGTCGAGGCCTTCCTTCTCGGCCTCGGCCTTCACCAGGCCCGAGCCCGGCACCACCATGGCCGAGACGTTGGCCGCCACCTTGCGGCCGCGCGCGATCTCGGCGGCCGCGCGCAAATCCTCGATGCGCCCGTTGGTGCACGAGCCGATGAACACGCGGTCGATCGGCACATCGACCAGGCGGGTGCCCGGCTTCAGGTCCATGTAGGCGAGCGAGCGCGCCCACGCCTCGCGACGGTTCTCGTCGGGTGCATTGGCCGGGTCGGGGACCACGTCGGTGATCGGCAGCGCGTCCTGCGGGCTGGTGCCCCAGGTCACCATGGGCGGGATGTCGGATGCCAGGAGGTCGAGCTGGGTGTCGAAGGTGGCGCCCTTGTCGCTCGGCAGGCGACGCCACTGGGCGAGCGCCAGATCCCAGGCGCCACCCTTCGGCGCATAGGGCCGGCCTTGCAGATACTTGAAGGTCGTATCGTCCGGCGCGATCAGGCCGGCGCGGGCGCCTGCCTCGATCGACATGTTGCAGACAGTCATGCGGCCTTCCATCGTCAGCTCGCGGATGGCGCGGCCGGCATACTCGACCACGTAGCCGGTGCCGCCGGCGGTGCCGAGCTTGCCGATGATGGCGAGGATCACGTCCTTGGCGGTGACGCCGAGCGGCAGGCTGCCCTCGACGGCGACGCGCATGTTCCTGGCCGGCCGCTGGATCAGCGTCTGGGTGGCGAGCACGTGCTCGACCTCCGAGGTGCCGATGCCGAAGGCCAGCGCGCCGAACGCGCCGTGCGTCGAGGTGTGACTGTCGCCGCACACGATGGTCATCCCGGGCAGGGTCAGGCCCTGCTCGGGGCCGATCACGTGCACGATGCCGCGCCGCGGATCGTCGAGCCCGAAATACGGCACGCCGAAATCGACGACGTTCTTCTCCAGCGTCTCGACCTGGATGCGCGATTCGTCGTCGGCGATGCCGGCGCTGAAATCAGTGGTCGGCGTGTTGTGATCGGCCACCGCGATGGTGGCGTCGGTGCGACGCACCTTGCGACCGGCCATGCGCAGGCCTTCGAAGGCCTGCGGGCTGGTCACCTCGTGCACGAGGTGACGGTCGATGTAGATGACGCAGGTGCCGTCATCCTGACGATCGACCACGTGGGCATCCCAGATCTTCTCGAACAGGGTGCGCGGCGGCGGCGGGGCGGGCGGCGGCGGCGCCTTCTTGCGGGTTGCCATGGCGGGCCTACTTCCTGCCGCCGCCCTTGGCGGCGCGCACGGTGCCATCGCCCCGCGGCTTCTCTTTCTTGAGCTTCTCGCGCCGCGGCCGCTTCGCCTCCTCCTCGGCCTGCTCGGCAATGAGCTGGCGCTGGGCCTCGACGTCCTCGGCGATGCGGCTCG
>JALHMO010000204.1 GCA_022844015.1 Reyranella sp.
ATGCCGATCCTGCTCGCCGGCGCGCGCCTCTCCGCCCAGGCCGCGCTGGCGGCCGGCGCGGTGCAGGCGGTCGTGGCGCCGGGCCGGGAGATCGAGGCCGCCGAGCGCTGGATCCGGTCGGATCCCGATCCGCGCCAGCCGTGGGATCGTGCGGATTGGCGTGCCCCGGCGCGCGCTACCGTGTCGGCGTTCATGGAGGCCCGCCGCGCCGAGATTCTGGAGCAGACGCAGGGTCACTATCCGGCGCCGCTCGCCATCCTCGATTGCGTCGAGCGCGGCGTGCCGCTGGCCATGGACGCGGGCATGGCGCAGGAGATCGACATCTTCGGCCATCTGATCCAGCGGCCGGAACCGCGGAACATGATCCAGACCCTGTTCCTCGGGAAGCTCGACTACGAGAAGCGCCGGCGCGCGGAGACGTTGCCGTCCACCCTCGCCAGCGTTTGCCGCGACGTCGCCGGCGCGCTCGCGCACGCGGCGTCGGGCATTGGCGACCTCGAGCAAGTTCGCCGGCAGGCGGGCTTCACCAAACCGATCATGACCGACCATCTGGTGCCGGCCTCCGCGCCCGCCTCAGCCGCCGGTCTCGAAAGCGCCAATCTCTGGTTCGAGCATCCGGTACACACCGAGCAGCAGGCAGGCGCCCGGCTGCTCGCCGCAGCTGCTGCCGCGGCTGCTCGGCACGCGTCGGCCATGAGCGAGGCCGATCAGCGCGTCATCGACTACGCCATGGTCGTCGACCTGGGCTTTCCGGCTTACCTCGGCGGCCCCTTCGCGCTGCTGCGCTATCTCGGCGGAGACCGGATCAATCGGCTGCTTGGTGCCTGAGCCCGGTCGCGACCAGCAAAACCTCATCCTGAGGAGCACCCGCCGGGAGCGTCTCGAAGGATGGGCAACAAAGACCGTCTGTGGTGCCCATCCTTCGAGACGCCGCGCTGCGCGCAGCTCCTCAGGATGAGGATGTCGTTTGATTCTGCCCCCTCAGCGCTGGCTTTCCGGCACCTTGAGCCGCAGGCCGTCCATCTCATCGGTGACGTCGATCTGGCAGGACAGGCGCGAAGTCTCATTGTGGAGAGGGCAGAACTCGATCATCGCCTCCTCGTCCGATTTCTTGGGCGGCAGCTTGCCCGCCCATTCCGGCGGAACATAGACCATGCAGGTCGCGCACGAGCAGGTGCCGCCGCAGTCGGCATCGATGCCGGGCACCATGTTGCGCACGGCGCCTTCCATGATCGACAGCCCGTTGGCGATGTCGATCGTGTGCTCCTGCCCGTCCGTCGTCTCGAAAGTGATCTTTGCCATCGGTCGATCCACTCACTCGTTCAGCGCTATGATCGGCAGTCCTTCACCGCCACCCGTTCGTCGGCGAGCTTCGCCGCGTCGACGCGCGCCCGCGCGCCGACCAGAATCTTGGACATCATGAATTCCGCCGCCCGGTTCATGGCATCGCAGGCCACCAGAACGCCATCGGAAAGGTAGAACACGGCGAACGAACGTCCCTCGTCCGGGCGGCCACGGATGATCGCCTGGTCGTGCCGATCCGACAGGCCGGCGGTCTGCAGCTTGACGTCGTACTGGTCGCTCCAGAACCACGGCACCTGGTCCGGCGGTGCCGGCAGATTGCAGATCGCCGCCGCCGCCATGCGTCCCTGCTCGAGCGCATTGTGCACCGACTCCAGCCGCAGGCGCCGGTCGAGCAGGGGATGGTGCTGGTTGGTGCAGTCGCCGATGGCGTAGATCGCCGGATCCCCGGTGCGGCAGCGCGCATCGACGTCGATGCCATTGGTGGTCGCGAGACCCGCCGCCTGAGCAAGCTCGACATTGGGCAGTGCGCCGACGCCGGCCACGACCAGGTCGGCCGGAACCTGCAGGCCCTCGCAGACGACGCGCTCGACGCGGCGATCGCCCTCGAAGCCCTTGACGGCAACCCCGGTGTGGATCGCGACCCCTTCCTCGCGGTGCAGCCGCTCGTAGAACGACGAGACGACCGGCCCGACGCCGCGCATCATGAGCCGCGGCGCTGCCTCGAGCACGGTGACGGCGAGCCCCAGCTTGACCGCGACAGCCGCCAGCTCGAGGCCGATATAGCCGCCGCCCACGACCGCGAGCGACCTGCCCGCCGGGAACCGCGCCCGAATCGCCTCGACGTCGGTGATGCTGCGCAATGAGACGATGCCCGGCAGCTCCGCGCCGGGCAGGGAAAGCGTGCGCGCCCGGCTGCCGGTGGCGATCACCAGGGTCGTATAGTCGAGGCTCGAGCCGTCATCGAGAACGACGCGGTGCGCTGGCCGGTCGATGCGCTCGACGCGGCGGCCGAGCAGCAGCCGGGTGCCGAACTTCTCGTAGAACGCCGCCGGTTTCAGGTAGAGCCGGTCGAGCGCCAGCTCGCCCGCCAGGAACTTCTTGGACAGGGGCGGTCGCTGGTACGGCAGATAGGGCTCATCGCCGACCAGAGTCACGGAACCCGTGAATTTCTCCTGCGCCAGGCTGGCCACGAGCTGGCCAGCGGCATGGCCGGCGCCGACGACGACGAGCTGCTGTCCGGTCATGCTCCGGCGAGTTCCCAGCCCAGACCAGCTCGGCACACCCTTCTCGTGCTTCGCCAAGAAAGGTAGCCACGGATGAACACAGATGAACGCGGATACTCGACATGATAGCCAACCGAGGAGGCTTCATCGATCCTTGGATATCGATTCGAGTTCGATCGATCTGTGTTCATCTGCGTTCATCTGTGGCTGGGAATCGAGCGGCGTCCCAGGCTCGTTCGCTTGCCAGGCTAGGCCAGAACGCGACCAGACAGCACCGGTTACGCCGCCGCCCTGGTGAAGGCATAGCGGATCGGCAGGCGCTTGAGGCCGCTGACGAAATTGGTCTCGACCCAGGCCGGCGGGCCGGCCAGCGCGACATGGTCGAGGCGCGGCAGCAATTCACGGAAGAAGGCGCGGATCTCCATCCGGGCGAGATGCATGCCGAGACAGAGATGCGCCCCGAACCCGAAGGCGAGATGGCGGTTCGGCGAGCGATCGATGCGGAAGTCAAACGGGTCCTCGAACACGTCCTCGTCGCGATTGCCCGATGGATAGCACATCATCAGGCTGTCGCCTGCCCTGATCTGCCGGCCGCGCAGGACATAGTCCTCTCTCGCCGTCCGGAAGAAATGCTTCACCGGCGAGACATAGCGGATCATCTCGTCGACCGCCCGGCCGAGCAGGTCGGGCTCGGCCCGCAGGCGATCGAGCGTGCCCGGAGTCTGCATCAGGGCCAGCAGCCCGCCCGAGGTCGTCGAGCTCGTCGTGTCGTGGCCCGCCGTCGCGATGATGACATAGTACGACGAGGCCTCGAGGTCGCCGATCGGCCGGCCGTCGAGCGATGCGTTGGCGATCACCGTGGCGACATCGTCGCGCGGCGAGCGCCGCCGGTCGGCGGTCATGCGGGCAAAATAGGCGAAGAAATCCTTGTAGGTTTCCCGCCGGGCGCCGTCGCGCCGCATCTCCGGATCGGTCGAGCCCAGCAGCTCCTGGGTGAGCCGCAGCATGAAGGCCTCGTCCTCGGCCGGCACGCCCAGGATGGTCATGATGACGCGCAGGGGATACCAGTTGGCGATGTCGCGGGCGAAGTCGCAGGCGCCGCCCATGGCCTCCATGCGGTCGACGAACTCACGCGCCAGGACGGCAATCTGGCGATCGAGCTTCTGCAGGCTGGGCGGCATGAACCAGGCCTGGGCGATGGCGCGGAACAGCCGATGATCGGGGTCGTCCATGTTGACGAGCGTCCGCAGCGCCGAATCCCGCCGGCCGGTCAAACGCGCCAGTTTCTCCTCGTCGGCCAGCGTGGCGAGGGTCGAGCGCGGACCGTTCAGGAAGCGCTCGGGCTGGCGCTCGATCTCCAGGATGTCGGCATGGCGGGTCACCAGCCAGAACGGCCGGTAGCCGTCGGGCGCCACCCAGCGCACCGGAGAGGAGCGGCGCAGCGGCGTGAACAGCGCATCGTAGGCCGACTGGTCGACGTAGGTCTGCGGGTCGACCACGGCACGGGCAAGGGCTCTGTCGTCCATCGCTGTCCTCCCTCCGGTTGACCCCATCGTCTATCAGGCTATACACTTCCTAACAATTGTTAGATTTGACGGTCGGCACGGAGGAACGCATGGACACCGCCCTGGTCAATCCGGAGATCCCATCGGGCGATGTCGACATGGTGGTCGAGGACCGCGAGCGGCACCTGTTCCGGGTGGCGCGGCGCGCCTTCACCGAGCAGTCGGTGCTCGAACGCGAGCACGACGCCATCTTCGACCGGTGCTGGCTCTACCTCGGTCACGGCTCGGAGATCGCCGGCAATTGCGACTTCATCACTCGCGCGGTCGGCGGACGCGAGCTGATCTTCAACCGCGATCGCGGCGGGGCGGTGCACGCCTTCCTCAACACCTGCCCGCATCGCGGCGCCATGGTGGTGCGCGAGCGCAAGGGCAACGCGCTGTCGTTCCGCTGCTTCTATCACGGCTGGTCGTTCAACGTGAACGGCCGCTTCGCCTCGCGCTTCGAGGAGGGCAACTACGGCAAGGAGCACTACGGCGGCGGCTGCGCCGACCTCGCCCAGGTGCCGCGCCTGGAAAGCTACCGCGACTTCTGGTTCGTCAACTTCGACCGCAACGCCATGCCCCTGACCGACTACCTGGCCGGCGCCCGGGAATACATCGATCTCGTCGCCGACCAGTCGGAGGCCGGCATGGAGGTGGTCGGCAGCGGCCAGCAATACCGCATCAACGCCAACTGGAAGCTGCTGGCCGAGAACAGCATCGACGCCTTCCACGGCTTCCCGGTGCACAGCACCTACTTCGACTATCTCAAGAACATCGGCAGCCTGCGCATGAACTCGGGGAACAACGATTTCACGGCCCGCGGCATAACCGATCTCGGCAACGGCCATGCCGTCATCGAGTATGCCTCGCCGTGGGGCCGGCCGATTGCCCGCTGGGTGCCGTCGTGGGGCGAGGAGAAGCGCGAGCTGGTCGAGCGGCTGCGGCAGAACCTGGTGCAGCGCTTCGGCGAGGAGCGCGGGCTGCGCATCGCCGAGACCAGCCGCAACATGCTGATCTTCCCCAACCTGGTCATCAACGACATCATGGCCATCACCATCCGCACCTTCTATCCCGAGGCGCCCGACCGGATGACCGTCAGCGCCTGGGCGCTCGCCGCCCGCGGGGAGGACAGCGAGCTGCGCAAGCTCCGCCTGTTCAACTTCCTCGAGTTCCTGGGGCCAGGCGGCTTCGCCACGCCCGACGACCAGGAGGCGCTGGAGAACTGCCAGCGCGGCTACAGGAACAGGCGCGAGGTGGCGTGGAACGACATCTCCAAGGGCATGCCGCGCGTCGGCAAGCCGATGAACGACGACGAGGAGCAGATGCGCTGCTTCTGGCGGCAATGGCGCCAGCGCATGGCGGGTGCGCGATGAACGACGCGCGCCTCGCCGCCGCCCCGAGCCTGGACGATCCCGGCCTGCGCGCCCGCATGGAGGATTTCCTCTATCTCGAGGCCGACCTGCTCGACGACTGGCGAATCGAGGAATGGTTCGCGATGTTCGCGGAGGGCGCCACCTACGAGGTGCCGCCGACCGGCGATGCCGACGAGACCGACCCGGCGACGTCGCTGTTCTACATCGCCGACGACTATGTCCGCCTGCGCGAGCGCATCGAGCGGCTGAAGAAGAAGGAGGCGCACTCGGAGTTTCCGCGCTCGCGCCAGCGCCACATGATCAGCAATGTGCGCATCACCGGCATGGAGGCCGGCGTGGCCGAGGTGAGCTGCAATTTCGTCACCTGGCGGGCCAAGCGCGGCGTCGTCGACACCTACTACGGCAAGCACCGCTACCGCATCGACTGCACGATCCGGCCGTGGAAGATCAAGGCCAAGCGCTCGATCCTCGACATGGACATGCTCTACCCGGGAAAGCTCACGATCATCATTTGATGATCCTTGAACCCCGACCTTCCCGTCACGTAAGACCGACCGATGAAGATTGACCGTCCTGCCCGGCCCGAGCGGGCCACGCTGCCGGTCGAGGACGCCGGAAGGGACAGACAGACCAAGGCCGACAAGACCCGGGCGCGCCTGATCCAGGTCGCCAAGCGGCTGGTCCAGGAGGACGGGTCGGACCGCGTCACGCTGCGCCGCATCGCCGCCGGCGCCAAGATGAAGGCGGGCAGCATCTACTATCACTTCGATTCGCGCGACGAGATCATCCGCGCGGTGCTGGAGAGCGGTGTCGGCGGCGCCCGCATGGCGGTGATGCAGGCGATCGACGAGGCCGGGCCTGCCAGCTCACCGCTCGACCGCCTGCGCGCCGCGCTGCGCGCCCACCTCGCCTACACGCTGCAGGAGCACTTCTCGTCGCGCCTGAAGGCGATCCGCCGCCTGCCCAAGCGGCTGCGCGACCATCACATGAAGCAGGAACGCGCGTACGCCGCCATCTTCGCCGACCTGCTCGCCGAGGCGCAGAAGAAGGGCCTGCTGCGATCCGGCTTCAATCTCTCGGTGGTGCGCATGCTGAGCATGGGCGCGCTCACCTGGGTCGCCGAATGGTACAGCCCGGACGGCCCGCTCTCGCCCGACGACGTCGCCGACGAGCTGATGCGATTGCTCGCCGGCGGCATCGTCGAGCCGGGCGCCAGCCCAATCGGATGACGGGGCTCAGCTCGGCGGAGCGATCAGGAAGGCCTTGGAGGAATTGAAGATCCAGGTCTCGACCAGGCCGGTGACCTGCGGCTTGCGTCCCAGCTCGCTGAGCGCCCCGGCCAGGCACATCCAGTTCAGGATTTCCTGCTGGCCGCTGTCCTCGACGGCGGCGCCCGGGCAATTGCGCCAGGCCTGCCAGTCGGCGCTTCGCAGCGCCTCGAACATGCGCTTGTCGGCCGGCGTGTCCGGATAGAGAAAGTGGTTCTTGGCCGTCAGGAAGGCGTGCGACCAGCCCGACGAGGCGAGCAGCGCGACGCGCCACGGCGAGGCCGCGAGGATGCGCGCCGTCGCCGCGCCGAGATCGAACAGGCGGCGCGGTGTCGGTGCCGGCGGATCGAGGTCGGCCTCGCCGATCTCGCGGTCGAACACCGGCAGGCCGCCGCGCTGGGCGAGCACGCGCCGGCCGTAGCAATTGATGGACACGGGCACGATCGGATAGCCGAAGCCGCGACGGGCGTAGTCGAGATAGAGGATCGCGTTGGTGAAGGCATGGCCCAGAGGATGGTGCAAGGGCTTGTAGGCGTAGGCCGTGTCGAAGCCCTCCTCGATCAGCACGCTCGCCAGATGCTTGGCCGCCTGGCGATGGCCCGGCAGATCGTAGGTCTTGTCGGTCTCGCCCCACACGTTGCCCGGCGGCACGGCGAACTTGAAGCGGTCGTAGGCGCTGACGCAGTAGGGCGGCACGACGTCTTCCTTGAAGTTCTCGTACTGGTCGTCGCCCCAGATCAGCACGAAGTCGGGATCGAAGGCGTCGAGCGCCGCCCGCGTCCTCTCCATCCAGCCGACCAGGTCGGCGCGATGGCGGGCGGCCGACGAGGCGCCCTCGTCGTTGCCCCATTCGGCCCGCATCGCCTCGGGCCACCCGGCCGGCGTCCTGAGCGCCTCGGGCAGGCGCGGGTTCTGCAGCATGCGCTTCAGGATCCATGCCATGCGCTCGTCGGCGCCCCACAGCGGAGGGTAGTGCGAGATACCGAGGGCGAGGATTTCAGCCATGGCATTTTCCTAACACTTGGCAGATTTTCTCCGAGCTTCGGCCGGCGCGCGGCGGGCGTCAACCGCCGTGACGCCGATCCGGCCGGCGGCCGGTCAAGTGCAGCGCACTACGACGGAAGCCGGCCCCCGCACGGTGCTGGCGTCGCCGCGGGTCGGCATGTTGGTCATCGCCAGCACGCTGTAGTTGCCGCGGCTCTCGCGGCACATGGCGATGGCCCGGGTCTGGCAATCGCCGGGCATCCCGCAATTGACCTCGATGGCGGGCTTGCCGTCCGACCAGGTGACGACCTTGGCATCTGTGCGGGTCATCGGATCGTTGCCGGGCGTGGATCGGGCGTCGCCGCAGGCCGCCGCCAGCCCGGCGACGGCAAGACTCAGCATCCAGCGCAGCGTCGATCGCGATGTCATGAGTTCCCCCTGTTGCCCGATCGCCATCGGGTGGACCGAGAGTACAGGCCAGCACCCGATGCGTATAGTCTCCGTATCCAACAGGAAGCAGGAGCAAAGCTCCTCGCGGGGCTCGGGATGACATCGATACCGTCATCCCGAGCCCCGCGAGAGATCGTACAGCGGCGCGCGGCCCGGACTATTTCGCTTGCCCCCTGTCGACGACCGCCGTCGTCTCGATCTCGACCAGCAGGCCCGGCACGGCGAGCGCGCTTACCGCCACCAGGGTCGACGAGATGACTGCGCCGCGCAGCGACTTGGAGAGAGCCTTGGTGACCGCGCCCATGTCGCGGATGTCGGTGATGAAGATGGTCATCCGCGTGACGTCGGCCAGCCGCGCCCCGGCCGCCTTCAGGGCGGTCTCGATCTTGCGCATGGTGATGGTCGTCTGCTGAGCCGCGTCCTTGCCCTGCACGCGCCCCTTGGCATCGAGCGACGTCGTGCCCGAGACGAACACGAACGGCCCGCTGCCCACCGCCCGCACATAGAACGGCGCGACCTCGGTGCCATCCGGAAACAGCTTCTTCGCCATTGCAAGCCTCCCTCTTCCTTTCCTCCCAGCCCCGCTGGGGAGATGTCTGCGTCTTCGCGGACGGAGGGGTCATGAATTGCAACGCTCATGACCCCTCCGTCGCCGCAAGGCGGCGACGCCTCCCCGGCGGAGCCGGGGAGGAACATGATCGCCGTCTCCGGGTGATTAGCACGTGCCGGCCTGCGTAGTACAAAGATCGCCTGTGGAGAGAGGGGAGCCCCGATGTCGCTCGATCGCTATCGCACCGCCATCGTCACCGGCGCCAGTCGCGGCATCGGCGCGGCGACGGTCCGCCAGCTGTGCATCGGCGGGCTCGAGGTCTACGCCGTGGCGCGCTCGGCCGACGATCTCAGCGATCTCGCGCGCGAGACCGGCTGCCGGCCGCTGGCGCTCGACATTTCCCACCGCGACGCCGTGCTGAGCGCGCTGAGCGGCCTCGATCCCGACATCCTGATCGCCAACGCCTCGGCTCCGGTGCGCGGCGGCGCCTCGTGGCAAACGGCGCCGGACGACATCGACCTGCTGCTCGACGTCAACCTCAAGGGCACGCTCAACTGCCTTGCCGCCGCCGTGCCGGGCATGCAGGCGCGCGGCCGGGGCCATGTCGTCCTGCTGGGCTCGATCGCCGCTGCCTGGCCGGTCCCCGGCATGCCGGTCTATGCCATGACCAAGGCGGCGCTGCGCAATCTCGGCCAGACGCTCAGGCTCGACCTGCATGGCTCGGGCGTGCGGGTGAGCGAGATCGCGCCCGGCCGGGTCGAGACCGGCGCCCATATCGCCCTGCTCGATGATCCCGACGAGGGCCGGCGGCGCTTCTACGAAGGCTTCGACTGCCTGCAGCCCGACGACATCGCCGAGGCCATCATGTTCGTGCTCGGCGCCCCGCAGCGCATGGATGTGAGCTATATGGAGATCGTGCCGACCGACCAGTCGTACGGCGGCTCGCAGTTCCACCGCCGCGGCAGCCGCTAGGCGCGTCGCTTGCATTGCCCGAGTTCACCATGAGCCTGACCAACCTCGCCGCCATCCTCGATCCCGCCGCGCCGGACGACCGTCCGCTGATCATCCAGCTTTCGCCGGAGGGCGACGAGCAGCTGCGGCTGAGCTACGGCGAGGGCCGGGCGCGCATCGCCGCCCTGGCCCGCGGCCTGCTGAAGCGCGGGCCCCTGAAGCCTGGATTGGGGCGTGGCCAGGCGGTCGCCATCGTCGCCGCCAACAGCGCCGACTACCTGATCCTCTACATGGCCACCATGGCGGCCGGCCTGGTCTCGGTCTGCGTCAATCACAAGCTGCCGCGCGAGACGGTGGCGCACATCATGAAGGACTCGGCCGTGGCGCTCGCCATCGCCGACGCCGAGCGCGCGCCGCTGGTCGCCGAGCTGGTCCCGACCGTGGCGATCGAGCAGCTCGACACCTTGCTCGATCCCGGCCCGTTCACGCCGCTCGACATGGCCTTCGAGGAAACCGCCATGGTGCTCTACACCTCCGGGTCGACTGGCCTGCCCAAGGGGGTGCCGCTCAGCCACGGCGGCTACATCTGGG
Organism: Reyranella sp.; assembly: GCA_022844015.1. Classification (GTDB taxonomy): domain Bacteria; phylum Pseudomonadota; class Alphaproteobacteria; order Reyranellales; family Reyranellaceae; genus Reyranella. Next base: position 10,243 of record JALHMO010000204.1, read on the forward strand.
CGACCGGCGCGACGCCCGAGCAGCGGCCCGGTATCGAGGGCCGCAAGGCGATCATCGCCGCCCCGCTGTTCCACATGAACGGCCTGTTCAGCGCCAAGCTGGTGATGATCAACGGCGGCACCATCGTGCTGATGACCGCCTTCACGGCGGCCGGCTACATCCGCGCCATCGACCGGCTGCGAGTCGACATGGTGACCTCGGTGCCGACCATGCTGGCCCTGGTGATGCGCGAGACCGCCGAGCTGGCGAAGGCCGACCTCTCCTGCGTCACCGTCGCCGTCACCGGCTCGGCGCCGTCGACGCCCGAGTTCTTCGAGCAGATGCATCGGCTGTTCCCCAACGCCGAGACGGCCAACAGCTGGGGCACCACCGAATCGGGGCCGATCGCCTTCGGCCCCCACCCCGAAGGCATCGCCAAGCCGATGGGCGCGCTGGGCTATCCGCGCAAGGGCATCGAGGTGAAGCTCGTCGGTGACGATCCCGACCAAGGCGTGCTGCACATCCGCACGCCGGCGCTGATGAGCGGCTATCTCAACCGCGAGGCCGACACAAGGAAGCGCCTGATCGACGGCTGGTACGACACCGGCGACGTCGTGCGGCGCGACGCCAACGGCTTCGTCTTCTTCGTCGGCCGCGCCGACGACATGTTCCAGTGCGGCGGCGAGAACGTCTATCCCGGCGAGGTCGAGAAGCTGCTCGGCCGCCACGCCGACGTCGCCCAGGTCTGCGTCGTGCCGGTGGCCGACGAGATCAAGTACCAGCTTCCCGTGGCATTCGTCGTGCCCAAGCCCGGGACGTCGCCGAGCGAGGACGCCTTGCGCCGCTTCGCCCTCGACAACGGGCCGGCCTACGCGCATCCCCGCGCCGTCTGGTTCGTCGACGAGCTGCCGCTCGCCGGCACCAACAAGATCGACCGCAAGGCGCTGGTCGACCGGGCCGCCGCCGCATTCGCCCGGGACAACGCAAGGCGGGTGTAACTCATCGCCGGGAGCGCGCCACTCCGATGGCGACCCTTCTTGCTGGTGCTGCAACAAGAGAGGTCCCTCCACTACGCCTCGCTGCGCTCGGCTCCGGTCGGGATGACGGTATTTATCTCGTGCGGCACCGAGCCGGCGGCCGGCGAGCCGTAGCGCCGACCTGGCATGGCATGGGCCATTCCCCTGGCTGGCGCAGGGCGCGGACCGTCACCCGGGATCGTCACCGCGGGAAGGAGGCCGCGTTGCGCCCGTTGCCCCGCTCCGGTATGGTCCGCCGCGCCGGACCCGTAGCTCAGCTGGATAGAGCGCTGCCCTCCGAAGGCAGAGGTCGTGAGTTCGAATCTCGCCGGGTGCGCCATTTTCTCTCATATTTCCGGGCACTTAGCAAGATCGTTTTTTGTTCTCGCCGCGCCCGAATTCGTCGCGGAAGCACCACGGAAGCAGCGTGAGACGTAGTCTGGCGTGCTGCGGCGTAGCGCGCGTGAGACGTGCGAGCGAAACGCGCAAGCTCAGACATTCGCTTCTGTGCGATGCTTGTCTGCTGTCGGCATTCCTTCGCGCGATGGCATGCCGTTCGAGCAAGAGTTAAGCGCGTGATGGTTTTGCGGTGAGAATGGGTATCTCGGTTGCGCGTGATCGATCGAACTGGGATAATGTCTGGTCTACGTCGATTGACCGACGCGAGGTCGCCGCGTTAGTAGCGCACTTGATGCACCCGTAGCTCAGCTGGATAGAGCGCCACCCTCCGAAGGTGGAGGCCGCACGTTCGAATCGTGCCGGGTGCGCCACCTACGCCAGGCTGCGACCGCTAACCCTACGATGCGATGCCATACGCATGTGCATCCGATC
>JALHMO010000205.1 GCA_022844015.1 Reyranella sp.
TCGCGTCGCTACGATCCGGCGGCGGCGCCGATGCAGCGCAAGGCGGGCGGCACGGTGGGCATGACGCTCACCGAGAAGCAGGCGGGCTCGGACCTGCGCGCCACGCAGACGACGGCGCGGCCCGCATCGCCGCGCCGCGGGCCGGGCGAGGCCTATCTGATCGACGGCCACAAGTGGTTCTTCTCGGTGCCCCACAGCGACCTCTTCGTCACGCTGGCCCGCACCGACCGCGGCCTCTCCTGCTTCGTCCTGCCGGGCTGGCTGCCCGACGGCACGCGCAACCGCCTGCTGATCCAGCGCCTCAAGGACAAATGCGGCAACCGCTCGAACGCCTCGGGCGAGATCGAGTATCGCGGCGCGCTCGCCTGGCTGGTCGGCGAGGAAGGCCAGGGCATCAAGGCGGCGCTCGCCATGACCCACCTGACGCGGCTCGACTTCGCCATCGGCTCGGCCGGGCTGATGCGGCGTGCCGTGTCGGAGGCGATCCACCACGTGACGGCACGGCGCGCCTTCCAGCGCCGGCTGGTCGACCAGCCGCTGATGGAGACCGTGGTCGCCGATCTCGCGCTCGAGGCCGAGGCGGCCACCCTGCTCGCCTTCCGGCTGGCGCGCGCCGTCGACGACGAGACGGCGGGGGATGCCGCGGCGGGCCTGCTGGTGCGCCTCGGCACGCCGGTCGCCAAGTACTGGAACTGCAAACGTGTGGTCGGCGTGGTCCACGAGGCCCTGGAATGTCATGGCGGCAACGGCTTCATCGAGGACGGGCCGATGGCGCGGCTCTATCGCGAGGCGCCGCTCAACGGCATCTGGGAAGGCAGCGGCAACATCATCGCCCTCGACGTGCTGCGCGCCATCGCGCGCACGCCCGAGACCGTCGGCGCATTCCTCGACGAGGTGCACCTCGCCCGCGGCGGCGACCGGCGGCTCGACGACGCGGTCGCGCGGCTCGAGACCGAGCTCGCCGCGGCCGGGGAGCACGGGGCTCGGCACGAGGCGCGGGCGCGTCGCCTCGCCGAGCGACTGGCGCTCTGCCTGCAGGCGAGCCTGGTCGTCCGCCATTCGCCCTCGGCTGTCGCCGATGCGTTCTGCGCCACCCGCCTCGCGGGCGACGGCGGCAGCGCCTTCGGTTGCCTGCCGGGCGGGCTCGACCGGCGTGCCATCATCGCGCGCGCCCGCGTCGCGGACGACGCCGATGCGTGACTTCGACGGCAAGGTCGTGCTGGTGACCGGCGGCGCGACCGGCATCGGACGCGCCGCCGCAATCGCCTTCGCCCGCCGCGGCGCCCGGGTCGTGATCGCCGGCCGCCGGCAGAGCGAAGGCGACAAGGCGGTCGCGGCCCTCGCCGACTATGGCGGGCATGGCCGCTTCATCGTCACCGACGTCACCCAGCCGGACGATGTCGCCGAGCTGCATCGCCTCGTCATCGCCGACCACGGCCGGCTCGACGCCGCCTTCAACAACGCCGGCTACCAGGAGCCGCGCGCACCTTTGGTCGAGCAGGATGCCGCGCTCTACGACCGCGTGTTCGATACCAATGTCCGCTCGGTCTATCTCTGCCTGCAGCACCAGGTCAGGCACATGGCGGCGCACGGCGGCGGCGCCATCGTCGTCAACGCCTCGGTGAGCGGCCTGCGCAATCCCAATCCCGGCCTGTCGCTCTACTCGGCATCGAAAGCCGCCGTGATCTCGCTCACCCGATCGGCGGCGATGGAGTATGCCGAGCAAGGCGTGCGCATCAACGCGGTGGCGCCGGGCCGCGTCGTCACCGACATGATGCTGGCCTCCAGGATCATGGACATGTCGGCCGTCGCCGCCGGCCTGCCGCTGCGCCGAATGGGCCGGCCGGAGGAGGTCGCCGAAGCGGTGGTGTGGCTCGCCTCCGATGCCGCCTCCTTCGTCGTCGGCCACGTGCTCGCCACCGACGGCGGCTTCATGGCGCTGTGACGGGAGAAATCACCATGTCGATCCACGCCGAACGCGCCCGCTTCGTGCCGGTCGAGCAGGGCTTCAACATCGCGCGGCCGGCTCTCGAGCCGCAGGCCTTTGTCGCCGAAGCGGCCCGCGCCTTCGCCGCTGGAACGCCGACCGGCTTCATCGCCCTCGACCTGTCGTCCGCGCTGGGCACCCGTCGGCCTGCCACGACGCCCTTCATGCTGGCGCGCTACGCCCGCATCCGGCGTGGCGAGACACTCTCCTGCTCGCTCGTCGCCAGCGGCGAGATCTGGGCCGTGCTGCAGGGCAGCGGCACGCTCACGCGCACCGGCGAGTGGCTCTCCTGGCAGGCTGGCGACATGCTCGCCTTGCCCGGCGGCGTGGCGTCGACCTGGCGGGCCGACGACGATGCCGTGCTCTGGCTGGTGACCGACGAGCCGGCGCTCGCCTTCCTGGGCGTCCGCCCCGAAGCGGCCGAGCACGCGCCGATCGAGACGACGCACTATCGCCGCGACGCCATCGCCCGCGAGCTGCGCGTGCTCTACGACCGGCCGATGACGCCCGATACGCCGGGCCGCGCCCTGTTCATGGCGAGCGCCCGCACCGAACGGCTCGGCACCTGCCTGCCGGCGATGACGCTTACCCTGAACGCCGTGCGTCCCGGCGAGGCGCAGCGTCCGCACCGGCACAATGCCGCTGCCCTCGTGCTCGCCCTGCGCGAGGCGCGCTGCGCCTCGACGATCGGCGGGCGGAGCTTTCCCTGGACCGAGCATGTCACGTTGCTGACGCCAGCCGGGGCGCCGCACGATCATCGCAACGCGCCCAGGACCGACGGTGCGATCGAGGATCGCGACATTGCCCTGGCGCTGATCGTGCAGGATGGCGGCCTCCACTATCACGGCCGCACGATGGGCTTCAGCTTCGCCTGACCCGACCGGGCAAGGCCATCGTCACCTTCCTGGCCGACGGCGGCGAGCGCTGTCAGTCGATGCCATCGGGTTGACAGCGTCGCCGGCCCATCGCCCGATGCCTGCCTCGAGCCACGACACGATTGGGAGAGGAAGATGTCCGAGACGCCGACGTTCGGCCGGTATGCCGAGATCCCCTACGACAAGATGACCGCGGAGCAGCAGGCCGGCTACGACGCGATGATCGAGGCACGCGGCCGCCTGCCGGGCCCGACCAAGATCTGGGTGCACAACCCGAAGCTCGCCAAGGTCGCCGGCCCGTTCGGCGCGCATTTCCAGCCCGGCCAATACTCGCTCAGCGAACGCGAGCGCGAGATCGCCGTCTGCGTCATCACCAGCCACTGGCGGTCGGCCTATCCGACGGCGGCGCACGAGCGGCTGGCCAAGCAGGCCGGGTTGCCGGCCGCCAAGGTCGAGGCGATCCTGGGCGGCCTGCCGACCGCCTTCGACGACGCGCGCGAGCAGGTCGTCTACGAGATGGCGGTGGCGCTGTCGAACGGCCGATGGGTCTCGCGCGGCCTCCACGCGCGCGCGGTCGCGGCGCTCGGGCACGTCGGCATCACCGACGTCATCACGCTGATGGGGCATTACACCAGCGTCGCGATGACGCTTGCCTTCTACGACGTTCCCGATGGAGCCACGGGCATGGCTCGTTAGCCTCGGGGGGCTCGACTACGGCTTCAACCCGGCATTCTTCAGGGCCTCGAGGTAGCGCGCGACAAAGAGCTTGTCCGAGAAGTGGCCGAACTCGTCCTGCGCGACGCGCAGCGTGTAGTTCGGCCGGCGCAACAGGAGCTGGTTCAGTGACTCGCGGGCCTTCTCGCGCTCGTTGGCCTCCCCGCGCACTGCCGCGAGGGTGAGCCACGGCCAGTGGGTCGCGTTGGGGAGGCTCGCTGCCGCCAGCGCGCTGCGCTCGGCATCGGCCAGTCGGCCCAGCGCAAAGTACGCCTCGGACTGGTCGTGCAGGAAGGACCAGCGATGCGGATCATGCGGGCTGAGGTCGATCGCCGTATCGAGAAGCCGGATCGCGTCCTTCGGCCGACCGGCATACCAAAGCGTTTGACCGAGGCCGAAGAACGCCTGCGCATGGCTCGGGTTGAGCCCGACCGCCGCTTCGAGGCGGGGCATCGCGAGATCGAACTGACGCCTGAGGGCATGCACCCGGCCCAGGGAAAAATGACCGAGAGAATCCTTCGGGTCGAGCTCGATGGCGCGGCTGGCCGCGGCAGCCGCCTCGGTCAGCGCCTTTTGCCGGCTGTCGAAGGAGCCGTACCAGTAGTGCTGGATGTGGACGTAGGAAAGCCGGGCATGACTGGCCGCGAAGGACGGGTCGAGCTCGACGGCCCGTTCGAGATGAACCTGCGCGCTCGCGAGGCTGGAGCGGGTGAACCGGTACATCTCCCGGAGGCCCCTATGATACGATGCCGCGGCATCCAGCGGCTCGGGCCTGTCGCGTTGGGCACTTGCGATCTCGGCAGCCTCGACCTCCGCACGCAGCACGGCGGCGATCCTGCGGGCGATCTGGTCGTCGATGGCGAACCTGCCGTCGACCTGCTGGACGCACCTCTCCGTCCATAGCAGACGCCCATTGCTGCCCTCGACCAGCCGGACCGCCACGACGAGCGTTCCGTTGGCATGGCGGACGCTGCCCTGCACGAGATACTGGGCACCGAGCCGATCGGCGATCTGGCGCCATTCGGGGGAGAAGTTGCCCACTCCGACGGCGCCCGAATCGGCCATCACCATCAGGCTGCGGTCGCGTGACAGGCTCGTCACGAGATCTTCCGTGACGGCCTCGGCGAGGTATGGCAGCGCGACGTCCGTGCCGATTCCGCGGATTGGCAGGACGGCGACCGACGGCCGTCGCAGCGCCACGGCTGCCTGGAAGGCGATCGGCGGGCTGGTACCGTCGTCGCGCTCGCGACCGCGATCGGCGGCGCCAGCGCGCGGAGCCTGCATCGATCGCCAGACCTCGAGGAGCTGACCTGTCGTCGAGCTGCCCGCCTTGTCGAGGACGCGACGACCGAGGTCGCACTGCTCCTCGGCCTCGCGACGATGACCCGCCGCCAGCAGCAACCTCACGAGCCCAGCCCAGGCACGCTCGTCATTGGCGCGCATCTCGACCAGGGCACGGGCATGCGGCAACGCCGCTTCGGGTCGACCCTGCAGCCGCTCGACCAGCGAGGACAGGACAAGCGCGCCGGCCGCGCGCACCTCCTCGCGCTGCGCGAGGCACCATGCCTGGAACTCGCCACTCTCGGGCAAGTCGTGGCCGGCCAGGAACTCGCCGCCGGACTGTGCGGCGAGCGCGAGCAGTTGCTCGGTCGACGCCGTCGCCAGGCCGGCCCTGGCAACGCCCCGCAACTCCAGGACGTCGACCAGGGCACCGTCGAGATCGAAGCGGACGATCTCGCGGTCGGCATGCAGCCGGGTCAGTCCCGGTTCCTCGACCAGCCGGCGGATCTTGCTGAGGCTCCAGCGCAGCGCGCCGCGCGGATCGTCGGGGACGTCCCACAGCAGTGCGCTCAGCCGATCCCGTCTGTGCGGCCTACCGGTGACGGCGAGATAGGCCAGCAGCGCCCGCGTCTTTCTCGACGGCGGCAGCGCCTGGATCTCCTCGCCCCTTTCGACCCGGACCTCGCCGAGAAAACGCAGGGACAACATCGCAATTCCCTTGTGCCGATCGGCGCGGACCGACGCCGCTGATCGCCGAGAAGCAGCCGCAATTTATTGAATAGTCTCGCGCAATTCCACTGTCGCCGGCGCCGATACAACGCTCGTTCAAACGGCAAATACCACGACCGTGGCCGACATCTGCCCCACCGACACGTGCGGTGAATCCAGCAGAGGAGACCAGTCATGAATGCCATGAGTCACGAGTTCAGCTACGCCAAGGCCCTGGCCGCTTCGGAGCGGGTCAACTGGCGGGTCGAGGACATCATCGGCGGCGACCGCCGCCTCGATTTCAACAAGCCCTTCATGCCGGAAGCGTTGGCGCGGACGGCCCCGCTCGATTTCCTCGATGCCGGGGCGAAGCTGACGCTCAACCACATCCGCGCCAACGGCTACCTCTACACGTTCGGCCTGGTGGAGGAATTCATCCTGCCCTTCGTCCTCGACCATGCCCGGCCGATGCTCGCCCAGGACGACGTGCGCACGCGCGCCCTCCTGCGCTTCGCCATGGAAGAGGCCAAGCACATCCACCTGTTCCGCACCTTCGAGCGCGAGTTCGAGGCGGGCTTCGGCACAAGGTGCGAGATGATCGGGCCGGCCGAGCAGGTCGCCGCCGCGGTGCTGGCGCACCATCCACTGTCGGTGGCGCTGCTGATCCTGCAGGTCGAATGGATGACCCAGCGCCACTATCTGGACAGCATCCGCGACAATGCGGGCCTCGACGAGCAGTTCAAGAGCCTGCTGAAGCACCATTGGATGGAAGAGGCGCAGCATGCCCAGCTCGACACCCTGATGGTCGAGGCGATCGCCGCCGGCTGCACCGCGGGCGAGATCGACAAGGCGGTCGACGGCTATCTGGAGATCGGCGCCATGTTCGATGGCGCGTTCAAGCAGCAGGCCGCCTTCGATCTCGACGCGCTGCAGGTCAAGACAGGCCTTCGGCTCGATGCGGAGCAGTGCGACAGGGTCGCGGCGGTGCAGCACCAGGCGATGCGCTGGACCTATCTCGGATCGGGGATCAGCCATCCGAGCTTCCTGCGCAGCGTCGAGGCGCTGGCGCCGGCCCAGGCCACCCGCCTGGCAGAGGTCGCCGGCATGTTCAGCTAGCCTGGTGTTCCCGGAACTCAGGGCTGGCCAGCCCGGACGCCCACGGAGCCGGAGCGGCTCCGTGGATGTCCGGCCAGGCAGAACGACAGGCCGGCCCCGCGTCGGCCTTCCCGGGCTTCCGGTCCGGGTTGCCGGGCGGTGCCGATTCCACCGCCGGCCGATCGACCACGAGACCCTGCCGACGGCTGTCGGCAGTGCCGACATGACGAGACGATCGCCGGTGTCATCCACCGCAATGACGCGGGCGGCGACAAATTCGCATGCAACGACGAGCAAGGGATGCAGGGCCATGGCAACGACGCCAAGAGACGGCAAACTCCAGGAGAAGACGGAGACGCTGGACGACGACTGCCTGCGTTCCCTGGGTCATCCGCACGATCACGCGGTCAGGCAGGAGCTGTTGAGCGCCCTGGAAGGGGACGAATCGCTTCATCCGAGGCAGGCCGGCCTGGCGCCGGGTGACCGGCCGGAGCAGGGTCTGGAACATTCCGCCGATGTTGCCGGAGACATCGCATCGGGCGCGAGCAACCGTGGCATGGAGGCTCGCTCGCTCTGTCATGCCATCCAGAGTGTCTGCCGGGGGCTGGCGGATCGGGTCCAGGTGCTGGCGGCGTACCGCGGCAAGCGCGGTTCGGACCGCGGGAGCCCCCGAGCGTAACGGGACGCGCTTCAGCCCGATTGGCCGATCGCGGAGCAGGCCACCCCGTCAGCAGACCCCGATGGCATCTCCGATCGCGTTCACTGGTTCCGTCGCTCCCCGCGCAAGGTCGGCAGGCCGACGCCGGCTGCATCGAAGCCGCCATCCACCGCCAGCACCTGGCCGGTGATGTAGCTCGCCCGGTCGCCGCACAGGAAGCAGATGGCATGGGCGAGCTCCGACTCGAGGCCATAGCGGTTGAGCGGGATATGGTCGTGATAATCGGCGCGAATCGCCGGAGTATGCACGGCCTTGGCCATGGCGGTGTCGACCGGTCCCGGCGCGACGGCGTTCACGCGGATGCCGTACTGCGCCAGCTCGGCTGCCTGCTGCTTGGTGAGATGCGCCAGGCCAGCCTTGCTGGTCCCGTACGCGACGCGCAGCGTCGAGGCACGCAGGCCCGAGATCGAGGTGATGTTGACGATGGCGCCGCCGCCCTGGTCGCGCATGATCGGCGCCACTGCCTGGGTCATCAGGAAGGGACCGGTGAGGTTGACCGCCAGGACGCGCTGCCACTCCTCCAGCGTCACGTCGAGCATCGGCTTGAAGACGGCGATGCCGGCATTGTTGACCAGGGCATCGATCCGGCCGAACCGCCGATGGGCGCGCTGAACGGCAACCTCGACCGCCGCCGGATCGGAGACGTCGGCCTCGAGCGCCAGGACGTCATCGGCGCGGTCCAGGGACCCGACGGCGGCACGCAGGGTGTCCCCCAGTATGTCCAGCAGGGCGACCTGCCAGCCGTCCTCCAGGAAGCGGGTCGCCGCCGCCAGGCCGATCCCGCGCGCCGCCCCGGTGACAAGGGCGACCTTATTCTGCTCAGACGCCATCGCGAGCTTCTCCGGCAACGATTTATCGGGACGTTCCGACGCGAGGTGAACCTCTACCACGTGACTTGCGTTGAGCGGAGGTCATGGGCACGCCATCTCGACCGTTCCCGCTCGGCGCAGCGACACGTCATCTGTGCATCGACATGCAGCGCCTGTTCGCGAAGGGCACGCCATGGCACGTGCCCTGGCTCGCCGGCGTTCTACCCACGATCGAGGAGATCGCCGGACGATACGCCCGGCAGACGATCTTCACGCGCTTCATCCCTCCGCGGAGGCCCCAGGAGGCGACGGGCGCCTGGCGCGACTACTTCACCGCCTGGCCGGACGTGACGCGCGAAAGGCTCGACGAGGGTCTGCTGGAGCTGGTGCCCCCGCTGTCCCGCCTCGTGCCGCCGGCCAGGATTCTGGACAAAGGGGCTAACTCCGCCTTCGGCCGGCCGGGGTTCGCCGCCGCCCTGAAACGCAAAGGCATCGACACGCTGGTGATCACCGGCGGCGAGACGGACGTCTGTGTCCTGGCCACGGTGATGGCGGCGATCGATCACGGCTTTCGGGTCGTCCTGCCGACCGATGCTCTGTGCAGCGCCCGGGACAGCACCCATGACGCGCTGCTCCAGCTCTACCGCCGGCGCTTTTCCCATCAGGTCGAAGCAACCCTGACGGCGGAGGTAATCGACCGATGGCGATGCTGAAAGGTCGCACGCCATCAAGAAAGGTCCCTCGTCTCCGCCGCCAGTGACGTCGTGAACAGCACCCCATCGGGTCACTGACGGCACTGCTTCGCGAACGCCCTTCTCGGCATGACCGAGAAGGGCGACTCACGCGACTGACGTCGCGCCTGCGAAGCCCGGACCGGGCTCAGCTGCGCATGTAGCCTTCGAGCTCGCTGGCGGCGAAGCCCAACACCTTGTCCATCGGCTCGCCCCTGATGGCGTAGCGCACCACCATCTGGGTCTGCAGCCCATGCCGGTAGATCTGAACGGCGATCTTGTGCGGCGCGGGGGCTGCGGCGATCGACAGGATCTGGTGGTCGAACGGATTCGAGTAGTGATAGAGCGTGCCCTTGGGCGGCCCCTCCTCTGCCCACACCTTCAGGGTCTTCAGGTTGGCGAACGCCGGATTGTCGTAACCGGCGCTGGCCTTCACCATCGCCTCGATGGCATCGGGTTGCGACAGGGCGGTCAGCAGGCTCTTGGCCGCGCTCTGGTTCTTGCCGAAGTTCCAGATTGCCCAGAACTGGGTCGTGAACGGGCCGTACCGTCCGGCCGGGCCGGCCGCCATCCCGTGGTGCCATGTCTGCTCGGCGACCTCCGGCCTGTCGCGACGCGCCACTGCCCAGGCGCTCGGCGGGTTCATGATCAGCGCGGTCTTGCCGGCGACGAACATCTTGTTGTTGCTGGCATCGTCCCACGACGGTGCATCGGCCGGCAGATAGGGCACGAGCTGCTTCCAGTACTCGAGCGCCTTCTTGACGTTGTCGCTCTTGACCGTGATGTCGCCCTTGGCGTTCACGAGCTCGGCGTCGAAGCTCTGGAAAATCGCGCCGCAGGTGTCCACCGAATCGGCCGTCGTGCCGAGCCCGATGCCGAACGGGAAGCCCGCCTTGTGGCACGCCGCCGCCGCTTTGAGAAAAGTGTCGAGCGTCCAGTTGTCGGCCTTGGGCGGCGCGCCCGCCGGATACATTGCCTGGACGTCGATGCCGGCGTGCTGCTTCAGGAGGTCGATGCGCGACGTTGGTCCCTTGAACTGGGCACCGGTCGTTGCCGGCACGCCGAGCCAATTGCCGTCGATCTTGCCGAGATACTGCGTGATCGCGCTGGCCGCGCCATTCTGCTTGATCAGCGGCACCATGATGTCGTCCACCGGCGCGAGCTGATCGGCGTAGCGGGCACAATCCCAGCTTCCGATCGCCAGGATATCGTGCCCCGACCGCGCCTGCGCCTCGGCGGCCGCGGTCAGGATCAGCTTGTTGCCCTGCGACGTGATGAAGTCGATCTGCAGCTCGACCTTCTCCTTGCTCGCCCAGGCCATGGCGGCGGCCTCTACGGCCTTGTTGGCACCCGGCACCCAATGATCCCAGAACCCTATGGTCATCTTGCCGGCAGCATGGGCGCCGCGCACGAACGGCGCGGCCACCATGGCCGACGAGAGAGCGGCCGTGCCGGCCATGAAACGACGACGATTTACCCTACTCCTAGCCATGAGCATTCCTCCTCCAAGCTGCCGTTGCGGCAGGTTTCTGACACTCGCGTTGCCGCGAAGCGTGGCCTTCAGGCCGTGATTGGAAAGAAGCGTAAGCTACAGGCCGAGCGAAATTACGCTCGGGTGGCATGTCATTAGAACCCGAAAGCGCCCCGTCACGCAACAATCCGGCTGACACAACCACGGCCGGCACGATCCGGCCGGGAAGATCCGGGCGGGAAGATCGGTCTCGCCGCCGAGCCGGCATCCCGAATGATGAATCGACGTGCGCGGATGTCGTCGACTGGGGCGACACGCTCACAAATCTATGGCGAGCCACTACGTTGCTTGCGGGAGATCACGGCACCACCCCATGACGCCGCGTCGGCGCTGCGCCGACCGTCAGTGCAACGTCTCCGCCCCCATCACCGGAACGCCGGAAGCGCCGGGGCGTCGCGCGCCCAGCAGGCGCCGCGCCTCCTCCAGCCGGCCGGCATCGAGGCACGCCTTGAGCAAGGTGAACTCGATGAGGTCGTGCTGCGCGCGGCTGCCGCCAATGCGTTCGCTTTCACCCGTGAGCGGCGCCAGCGCGTCGATCGCCGTGGAAAAGTCTCCGCGTTCGAACGCCACGATGCCGCGCGACAGCGACGGCAGATAGGAGCCCGACGGATAGCGCCCCTCGCGTGCCAGCGCCTCCATCTGCCGGGCGCGCGCGTCGAGCCCGGCGCCGTCGCCCATCACCGCCTGCACCAGGATGACGTGCAGGTCGGCGAGCCCGGCGCCGGGCCGCGGGAGCGCGCTGTTGCCATACTCGTGCAGCGCGCGCCAAGCCGCGGCGTCGCGCGGATGGCCGGCCAGCTCCGAGCGCCACAGGAACGCCGCGCCATCGGAAACCTTCTGCTGCGGTCCACCGCTGTGCCGGTCGAGCGCGATGGCGTCGCGATAGCGCCGTAACGCTTCGGGCCAGTTGCCGGCCTGGAGCTCGCACAACGTGAGGTGCCAGGTCAAATGGCCGTGGAAGAAGCCGTCGCGCGGATACGTGGCAAGCCACGAGGAAAGGTAGGCGCGCGCCGTCTCGGGCTCGCCGCTTTCGTAGCACACGTGGGCAAAGCCATGGGCGCCATGGGCGTTGTTCGGGTTGGTCGCCACGGATCGCTCGATCTTCGCCCGCGCCGCCGCGAGCTGGCCATCCTCGGACAGCGCCATGGCGTGATAGGACGTGAACCAGAAATCGTCGCCGTAGTGCGAGGCCAGGCTGTCCATCAGGGTCGCGATCTGGCGCTTCTGGCCGGAACGGCCCGAGCTGCCGATCAGGCCGTTGGGATTGGCGGCGCTGGCGACGACCATGGCATCGCGCGGCCACGCCGCCAGGTGGGAC
>JALHMO010000206.1 GCA_022844015.1 Reyranella sp.
AGTCCCGTGGTGGCAAGGCCGATCCCTGCGCATCATTCAATAGTCTCTCCAAGCGACGCTCTTGTTAGGCTAATCCTTCTCCATGGAAATCCAGGCTAGTAAGCCTCTGTTCACTCGCCAACAAACATTGAGAGTGAGCTACCTGCCTCGCGACAGCTTCAGTTCTTCGGTCGTCGACCGCCTCGCGAAGCGAGCCGGCATGAAGTGTTCATGCCCGGACTGCCGGCGGCCTACGTCTGGCCCTGATAGCGCTGAAGGTGTCACTAACGTCGGCGTCGCGGCCCATATCGCGGCCGCTTCACCTGGTGGGGCCAGGTATGACGCCGCGATGACAAGTGATCAGCGAAGCGACATCTCCAATGGGATTTGGCTGTGCCAGACACACGCTAAACTGATCGATGATGATGAGTCTGCGTTTCCCGTGGTTAGACTGCAAGAGTGGAAGAACATTGCCGAGCACATGGCAGCTTTAGAGGCTTATGGATTTGAGGTCCGAAGAGCCAAGCCGTACTCTGACCTTGAGAAGAAAGCCCCCAAGCTCATAGCTGAGATGCGCGAAGATCTTCGCGGTGCACCACTCACCCGCCGCTTCATTGTGATGCGCGAGGGGATGGCCTTTGGTACAGGCGGGGAGAACATTTTCCAGTACTCTCCTGAGCGTCACGCGGCCATTTACTCAGTGATGACGATCATGCAGCATGCAAGTGCGATCTATCGCACCAGCTTTGACGATCCGCCTCAGTACAACTTCACTGAAGAGTTCGTTTCGTACTTGCTCGACGAATGACTGGTGCTTTCTTCAGCCGACCGTCTCGGCCATCCTAGGTCGGTCCGCCCTGGAACGGACCCGACTTTGATCCTTGGCCCCAGTGCTTAATTGTCAAGTGGTGGCCCGCGCAATGTACTCCAGCAGCTTCTTGCCCGCTTCGCTACCGACGCTCTTTAGGAGCGCATCAACTGCCGTCGCAAGGGCTTTGTTCGTGGCCGACGCTATGCGCCCCTTGAGGCCGGTGCGCAGCGATGAAACCAACTCCGTGGCTTCCGATTTCTTATCCGGCGCCAAGTTCGAATGTCTGACAGCCTGCTCGACTTCATCGAGAATCCGATAGGCAATAGATTGCTCGACATGAACAGTGGCAGACAGGTTGGAGTGTGCTCCACCGATCTGAATCACCCCTTGCATGTTGTCGCCAACATGAACGTGAGATGAGGTTTGTACGGATGGCTCCCGAAATGCGACTTTTGGCCCGAGACGTTCAGCCTCCGATTGGCCAGCAGGGCTTAGTCCGAGGCTCCCCCTTGGTGCTGTCGGGCTAAGCATGCCTTGGTGCTGCAGAAGGTTGGCCACCCTGCCGAACTCATTCCCAGTCATACCAAGGGCATGGGTAATGTTTTCGATCGAATCCCCCCAAAAGGAGGTTCCAGCACCTCTCTCGTAGAGATAGGCAAGCATTGCATCGCGAAGATGCCTCAGGCGCGCGTTATCGAAAGTCTCCAATAGGAAGTCCCCAGCCTGCTATCATGTTGTCTAGCCTGGATTCCCACGTCGCAAGGCTGCGGTCCGTGGAAATCCAGGCTAGCCAATTAGTCACTTTGGCGGAAAAGCATTAAGAATCAATGTTAAAGGATCACTCGGGTAGTCAGCCTACACCGTTAATTTCACAGGGTTTCTGCACTCCTGCCGGGCCTACCACCCGAGAGCCAGGCTGGCCTCGCCGGGTTATGACGCCCATGGATTGAAGCCCGGATCGCGATCACGAATGTGATTGTAGTTGCAGACAGGCAAGCCCGCCGTTGCAGCTGCCAGATACAGGGCAATGTCTGCCGTGAGCAGGATGGCCCCTGTCTGCATCACCTTGAGGATCACCGAGTCGGTCAGACCCAAGCGATCGAACCCGTCATCGTCCACGACTTCTGCGCTCGGAACATACTCCTCGCCAACTTGCTTCAGCATCACACCGAAATGGGCCGTAAGCTCCGACTTCAGAGGCTCGCCGACCTGGCGGACCAGGTTGAAGGTCTCCGTCAGCACATTAGGCACGAAAACCAGCTCCTGGACATGCCCCAGCAGCGCCACGAGCCGGTGATAGTCGTCGACCTCGTACGCTCCGAGATTCTTGTGCCCGGCGATGTAACGCGTGTTCGCCGACCCGACGACGAGCAGCACCAGCAGGTTTGCGTCGATGAGCAACCGCGTCAAAGGCCCACTTCTTCGTGTTTCTTCATTGACAGCACCTCCCCTGTCTTATCGTCGATTGTCAGCATCCGAAAACTGCGGCCCGTTGGCTTCCCTCCAGGAGGGCTGAAGAGCGGCGCCTGGTTCCATGGGCGCGAGAACCCGAGCGTAACGCGCCAGATGGCACCCTCCTTTTCGATCTCTTCCAACCCGATGTTCGATGGCTGTTCGTCCTGAAGCAGGTCTGCCAGATACAGCTTCGCCTGCTTCACCGCTTCTCTGGCTTCCATGCACGCTGCCCTCTTCCAGTGAGGTGACCCTCATCGAGTTTACCTACTCCCTTGGCGCTGGGGAAAGTCTCGCCACACAAGCTGGCTCTGGCTGCCTCGGTCGAACCGCTGAAACACGCCAGCCACCAAGGCCCCGTCTAACGCCGGCTTGCTTCGCAAGGCCTGCACCATGCCCGCCGAACGGGCTACAAGGGCGACCTCTCCGGAACGACACGAGGCTGCCCGCGCGGGTCGATCGGGGGTCCGTAGTTCAGTGGTTAGAACGAGCCGCTCATAACGGTTATGTCGCAGGTTCGAATCCTGCCGGGCCGACCATCGGAGACTCCTGCTGTCGACGGAGACCACGGCTGAAGGCCTGGCAACCGCAAGGGCGACGAGCAGGTCAGGCCGGTCATCGCCCGCTGCGCGGCCGACCGGCCAGCCGCCGCACCATGGATACCAGGACGGCCTTGGCTTCCTGCAGGTCGACGGCGCCCGGGTCGATCACCCATTGGGTGATGATTCCGCGGATGGCGCCGAGGATCACCATCGCATGGGCCTTCGGGTCGATGTCGCGATCGATCTCGCCCAGGCGCTGCGCCTCGCGCAGATGGGCGGCGAGCCCGTCGCGGTTGTCGTGGCCCATCTGCGCGATCTGCGCGTGCAGGTCGGGCGCCACGGTGAGCGACTCCATGTAGAGCAGGTACAGGGCGCGCACGCCGGCGGCGCCCTTCGACGCGCCGTCCAGGTGGGCCCCGATGCGCGCCTCCACCGCCGCGAGGCCTTTCTTGTCGCCGAGATCGAGGGCCAGGCGGGCCTGGAACGCCTCCTCGATGGTGGCGACCACGCTGCGCAACAGCGCGTCCTTGGTGCCGAAGCGCTCGCTGGGCAGACCGCGGCTGTAGCCGGCGGCGAGCCCGATCTCGGCCACGCTCGTGCCGGCCGAGCCGTTGCGGGCAATCAGGCGGGTCGCCGCGCGCAGAATTCGCCGATCGGATTCCTCGCGGCGATCCTCCTGGGTGCGGCGCGCGGGCGATGGCGAGGGCCTCGGCAAGAGCGTCACTTACTTGCTGGTTGACCATTAAATTACACGATCCCATACTGCCGCGCCAGCCAAGATAATCAACCCCGGAGGATGTCGAATGATCGCCGTTTCGAGACGATTGTCGGGCCTGCTGCTTGCGCTCGCGTCAATCGGCCTTGCTGCCGCCTCCGCCGGGGCGCAGAGCTACCCTTCCCAGCCGATCAGGTTCATCGTCGGCTTCTCGCCGGGTGCCTCCACGGACCTCGTGGCGCGCTACCTCGCCGAGGATCTCCGCCAGCGCCTCGGCCAGCCGGTCGTTGTCGAGAATCGCGCCGGCGCCAACGGCAGCATCGCGGCGACCATGGTCGCCCGGGCGGCGCCGGACGGCTACACGATCCTGATCAGCAACGCCAGCACGATGACCACCAATCATCTGCTCTACAAGGACATGAAGTACGACCCGCTGGTCGATCTGACGCCGGTGGCGATGGTGGTGTCCGCACCCTTCGTGCTGGTGGTGAATCCGAGCAACCCGAAAACCAAGTCGGTCGCCACCTTCGCAGATTTCGTCAAGCTCGCGACCAGCAAGCCCGATTCGATCAACTACGGCACGGGCGGCATCGGCAACCTCGCGCATCTCTCGTTCGAGCTGCTCGGCGCGACCATCGGCGCCCGCATGGTGCACGTGCCCTATGCCGGCGCGGCGCCGGCGCAGGCCGCGCTGCTCTCCGGCGAGGTCGACGTCGCGTTCGACACGCCGAATGCCCTGCCGCTGATCCAGTCCGGCAGGCTGAAGGCCCTCGCGGTGTCGACGACGGTGCGCTGGCGCGACCTGCCCGACGTGCCGTCGATCGCCGAGTCGGGCTATCCGAGCTTCGCCACCTCGTTCTGGACCGGCGTGGTCGCTCCCGCCAAGACGCCGCAGCCGGTGATCGACACGCTCTACAAGGCGGTCGTGGCGGCGACGGAGGACCCCAAGACCAAGGCGCACCTGCTCGGCCAAGGAAACATCGAGGTGCTCGACTCGGTCGCCTTCCGCAAGAAGATCGCCCACGAAGGCGAGCTCAATGCCGAGGTTCTCAAGAAGGCAGGAATCGGAAAGCAGTGATCGACGCGGCAAGCCGGCCGGCGGGGCTCCGCCGGCTGCTCGTGGCCAACCGCGGCGAGATCGCGGTGCGCATCCTGAGGGCGGCGGCGGAACTCGGGATCGAGACCGTCGCCGTGCATTCCATCGACGACGCTTCCTCGCTGCACGTCCGCAAGGCCGACCAGGCCCGTCCGCTGGCCGGCCGCGGCGCTGCAGCCTATCTCGATATCGACGCCATCGTGGCGCTTGCCCGGGAGACCGGCTGCACCGCCATCCATCCGGGCTACGGCTTCCTCAGCGAGAACGCCGCCTTCGCGCGGGCCTGCGCCCGCGCGGGCATCGTCTTCGTCGGGCCGCGGCCGGAAGTGCTCGACGTATTCGGCGACAAGGTGCAGGCGCGAAACCTCGCCGTCAGCCTCGACGTGCCGGTCCTGCCGGGATCGTCGGGCGCGACCAGCCTGGACGAGGCCGCCGCCTTCCTCGCCGGCCTGGGCGCCGGTGGCGCGGTGATGATCAAGGCCGTCGCCGGCGGCGGCGGTCGCGGCATGCGCGCGGTGCAGGCAGCGGCCGACCTGCCGGAGGCCTATGCCCGCTGCCGGTCCGAGGCGCACGCGGCGTTCGGCGTTGCCGGAGTCTATGTCGAGCGGCTGATCCGTCGTGCGCGCCATGTCGAGGTGCAGGTGGCCGGCGACGATGCCACGATCGTCCAGCTCGGCGAGCGCGAGTGCAGCATCCAGCGCCGCCACCAGAAGCTGGTGGAGATCGCCCCCAGCCCGTGGCTGACGGCAAGCGTGCGCGAGCGTCTCGTGGACCATGCCCTGCGCCTTGCCCGCGCGGTCGGCTACACCAGCCTCGGCACTTTCGAGTTTCTCGTCGACGCAGCCGCCCCCTCGTCCTTCGCCTTCATCGAGGCCAACGCGCGGCTCCAGGTCGAGCACACCGTCACCGAGGCGGTCACCGGCATCGACCTCGTGAGGACGCAGCTCGAGCTGGCGGCCGGCCGATCGCTCGACGCGCTCGGGCTGACGCAGGATCGGCTGCCGGCGCCACGCGGCTTCGCGATCCAGGTTCGCGTCAACATGGAGACGCTGGATGCCCGGGGAGACGTCCATGCCTCGGCCGGCACGCTGGCCCATTTCGACATTCCCTCCGGGCCGGGCATACGCGTCGACACCTTCGGATACCAGGGATACGCGCCGAGCGTCAGTTTCGACTCGCTCCTCGCCAAGGTCATTGCCCATGCCCCCTCCACCCGCTTCGAGGATGCGGCCGCCAAGGCCTACCAGGCGCTGGGCGAGTTTCGCATCCAGGGCGTCGACACCAACATCGGCTTCCTGCAGAGCCTGCTGCGCCATCCCGATTTCGTCTCCGGCAACGTCCACACGCGCTTCGTCGATGACAACATCGCCGCGTTGAACGTCGGCGCGACGTCGCACCGCCGGCAGTATTTCGACGGGTCGCAAGCCCCGGCGACGATGGCGACGACCGCCGCCGTCGTGCCCCATCCGCCGGGGACCGACGCGGTGACGGCGCCCATGCAGGCGCGGATCGTCAGCATCGAGGTCGCCGAAGGCGACAGGGTTCGGGCAGGCGACAAGGTGGCGGTGCTCGAGGCGATGAAGATGGAGCATCTCCTCGTCGCCGGCACCAGCGGCGTGATCGCCAGGATCGCCGCCGCGGCCGGCGAGATCGCAGAGCGCGGCCAGAAGCTCATGTTCATCGAGCCCGGGGATGTCGGCGCCGAATATCTCGCGACGGAGGAATCCGTCGACCTCGATCGCATCCGGCCCGATCTCGCGGAGGTGATCAGGACGCACGCCGCGACGCTCGACGCCGCGCGCCCGCAAGCGGTGGCGCGCCGGCGCAAGACCGGTCAGCGCACCGCCCGGGAGAACATCGCCGATCTGTGCGATCCCGACAGCTTCGTGGAGTACGGCGCGCTGGCGCTCGCCGCCCAGCGCAAGCGCCGCTCCGAGCAGGAGCTGATCGACATGAGCCCGGCCGACGGGGTGATCGTCGGGCTGGGCTCGATCAACAGCGCCTCGTTCGGCGACGACCGGAGCCGCTGCCTCGTGCTCGCCTACGACTACACGGTGTTCGCCGGCACCCAGGGCTTCCACGGCCACAAGAAGCACGACCGCATGTTCCAGATCGCCGAGAAGGCGCGCCTGCCGGTCGTGATCTTCGCCGAAGGCGGCGGCGGCCGGCCGGGCGAATCCGACGCGCCGGCACCGGTCAATCTCGCCAACATGACCTTCTGGCACTTCGCCCGGCTGAGCGGCCTCGCGCCCCTGGTCGGGATCGTCTCCGGACGATGCTTCGCCGGCAACGCCGCTCTGCTCGGCTGCTGCGACGTGGTGATCGCCACGGAGAATGCGACCATCGGCATGGGCGGGCCGGCGATGATCGAGGGCGGCGGGCTCGGACGGTTCGCGGCCGAGGAAGTCGGGCCGGTATCCGTCCAGGCACCCAACGGCGTCGTCGACATCGTCGCCAGAGACGAGGCGGAAGCCGTCCGGCTCGCCAGGAAGTACCTCGCCTTCTTCCAAGGGCCGGTCGCCGGCTGGCAGTGCGCGGACCAGCGCCTGCTGCGCCACATCATCCCCGAGCGCCGACTGCGCGCCTACGATGTGCGCGCCGTGATCGACACGCTGGCCGACACCGGGTCGGTGCTCGAGCTGCGCCGCGACTTCGGGCTCGGCCTAGTGACGGCGCTGGTGCGGATCGAAGGCCGGCCGCTCGGCCTGATCGCCAACAACCCGTCGCACCAGGGCGGCGCCATCGATTCCGACGAAGCCGACAAGGCGGCGCGCTTCGTCGAGCTGTGCGACGCCTTCGACCTGCCGGTCCTCTCGCTTTGCGACACGCCCGGCTTCATGGTCGGGCCGCCGGCCGAGAAACGTGCCGCCGTGCGCCATGTCTGTCGCATGTTCGTGACGGGCGCCAGCATCTCGGTGCCGTATTTCACGGTGGTGCTGCGCAAGGCCTACGGGCTGGGCGCCCAGGCCATGGGCGGCGGCGGCTTTCACGGCAACAACTACTTCTCGGTGGCGTGGCCCACCGGCGAGATCGGGGCCATGGGCCTGGAGGGCGCCGTGCAGCTCGCCTACCGCAACGAGCTCGCCGCCATCGCCGACAGCGCCGAACGCGGCGCGCGCTACCAGTCCCTCGTCGCCGACCTCTACGAACGCGGCAAGGCGACCAACATCGCGCGCTTCCTCAGCCTCGACGACGTCATCGATCCGGCCAACACGCGGCGCTGGATCCTGAGCGGCCTGCGGGCCGCCCCGCCGGTGCCGCCACGCACCGGAAAGAAGCGCCCCAACGTCAACACCTGGTGATCGTGCTCACCGGCCGAACGGGTTGGGAATGTGCGGCAGCGGGACGCGCGGCAGGGGAATGCTCGGCAAGGTCACGGAAGGCAGGCGCGGCAGCTTGTCGAGGACACCGGGCGGATCGGGGGCCGATCCGCGCACGGCGTGGAAGGACGGCGCGGCGATCGGCCCCTTGGCGGTGACGATCAGGTAGGGCGCCGACGGCACCTCGGCCAGCACGAAGCTGACCGTGGTATCGGTCGTGGCGCGCGCCAGGTCCGTGCGCATGACGATGCCGGCCGTGACGCCGTTGCCGCGCAAAGTCAGGTTGCGGTCGGTCATCAGGCCGGCGGCGACATCGAGATGGCCGGCCAGCACGTTGTCGTGGTTGACGTAGCGGTACAGCACCAGCGAGATCGCATTGAGGAGATTGCCGACCCCGACACCGCCCCGCTCGCCGAGCGCGCTCATGATGGTGCCGACGGTCATGTCGATGGCGCCGCCCGCGGCGCCGGTCGCCGCCGAGCCGAGCAGGGCCAGGAACCTGTCGGCGCGCGCCTGGACATGACCCATGATGTCGGCGCTGCCGGCCAGCGAGCGCCGGAGTTCGGCGACGGTCGTTCCGGCGCCGCGCAGGGTGATCCCGGTCGCGTCGAGTCGGCCCGATATCGCGATCCTGATGAGGCTGCCGATCTCGTTGCTGCCCGATTGGCGGCGCAGTACCTGGGCGATGTCTATCCCTCTCGCCTCGCCCTTCAGGTCGAACGAGAGCGACGGCTTGCTGCCGTCGATGACCCCTGACAGTGCGATCGTGCCGCCATCGAAGCCGCCCGTGAAGCGCGAGATGGCGAGCACCCCATCCTTCAGCGTCGCGGCGATCTCGGCCTTGCCGAGCGGCACGAGGGTGCCGCCCACGCCGGCGGCGCTCACCTTCAGCGAGCCGTCGACGCTGCGCAGCGGCGTGCCGATCGGGTCGGAGCCCGAGCCGGTCGTCGCGTGCGCGGCGCCGCGACGGCGCGCCGTGAGAGCGCTGAAGTCGAGCATGCCGGTCCTGAGATCTGCGTCGATCACCGGTTTGGCGCCCGACAGGTCCGCCTCGATCGCGGTCTCGATCGCCTGCCCGTTGACGCTGACGCTGCCTTTCCACGAGGCCCGCGTGATGGCACCGCCAGCCTTCGCCTCGGGCGCGGCCAGCGCGCCGCTCGCCAGCACATGCCAGCCCATGGCGTCGAGGGCGAAGTCCTTCACGGCGAGCTTCTCCCAGCTCCCGCTCACGCCGCCGCTCATGCTGAGCGGACCGACCCAAGACGGCGGCTGCCCGACGAGCTTCAGCACCCGATCGATGTCGGGCGCGCGGAACTCGAAGACGACGTTGGCCTTCGGCTCCTTCGTCCAGTAGTTGGCGATCGCTGCCCGCAGGCTTGCCCGCGCCCCGCCCAGATCGGCGACCGCGAGCTTGTCGAGCTCGAGCGTGCCGGCGGCGCGGGCGACATCGAGCTCCACTCCGGAGATCGCCTCGCCCTTCCAGTCGATGCGGCCGACTTTCAGCTTCAGCCCGATCGACGGCCCGAGCAGGGCGAGAATCGGCGTGACCTTGTCGACCGGGAAACGAAATCCCGCCGGCACGCTGTCGGCCGGCGGCAGGTAGGGATCCAGGTCGACCCTGGCGAGCTCGATGTGGGTGACGACCGACAGGGGCACGGCGAAGGTCACGTGGATGCCGCCGGTCCCGACCAGGTCGTCCAGCTCGAAGGCGGCATCGCTCACCGTGATCGTGCCGGCCTGCGAGCCCATGCGCCCTTTCATGCCGACCCGATTGAGCTTGTCGGCAGGGATCGACGAGACGTCGACGTCGAGCCACGACAACGTCTCGCGCAGCTTGTGCCCCTCGAGGCTGAAGCTGCCGGACACGGTCGGGCGCGCCCGATCGCCCGACCGGGTGGAAGTCGCCTGCACGGTGAGGTCGCCCGGCAGGCTGACGTTGAATCGCGGCACGGCGACCAGGCCGTCCTGAACCTGAAGCGCGAGGCCCAGCTTGCGCACCGCCTTGCCCCGGTAGACGACCTCGTCGATGTCGAGGGCGAGGGTGCCGGAGAGAGCAGCCAGCCAGCTCGCGCCGGGCGGAGCTGCGGTCGCGGTCGCGGTGGTGGCGGCGGCCCCGGGAGTTGCAGGCGTCGGGGCCTCCTTCAGCTCGTCGGGGAGCGCGAGGCCTGCCAGCCAGCGGTCGAGGTCGAGCCGCGGCGCCGCAAATTTCGCGTCGACCACAAGATGCGGCGTCAACGCCACGGCGAGCGAGCCGGTGCCGCCGTCATCGCCCAGGGCCAGCGTGAAGTCCTTTGCGGCGACTGCCTTGGCCGACAGCTCGACCGAGCCGTCGAACCTGAACCGTCCCGCCAGCAGGGGAGGCAGTTGAGGTTGCGGCCGGCCGGCCATCGCGAGCAGCGCGCGCGCAAAGGCCACGAGGTTGTCCGCCGAGGCGGACGCCTTGCCGCTCAGCCGTGCGTCGGGGCCGAGCTCGCTGGTGGCCCCGGCAAAGACCAGCCTGCCACCGGCCGCCCGAAGGGCGAGATCGAGCGGATGACCGTCGCCGCCCGTGGCAGACCCCTTCTTCCCCACGGCGAGCTCGATCGACATCGGCACGCCGTTGACGGTGGCGCCTCCGGTCAAGGAAAGCGGTCCGTCCATGGAATCGGCCGACGCGGAGAGAGAAGCGTTTGCCGCGACAATGGAGAGACCCGACCCGGCATCCCGGAAGGTCAGCGCGCCCTTGTCGACGACGATACGGGGGAGCGGGACGGGCCGGGATCCAGGCGCGGCAGGAAACTGCCAGTTCGGCTGCCCAGCAGCGTCGATCTGCAGGACGATCCTGGGTTCCTTCACGATCACCTCGGCGGGCCGCACCTCGCCGGTCAGAAGGCCGAGCAGCGACAGGCGAACGACGATCGACCGCGCCACGACCATGTCTGCCTCGTCGGCGCCGGTCACGTTGGCAACGCGGAACCCGACCAGGGTGACCTCGGGTACGGGCAACAGCGAGAGGCCGATCGGCCCGTCGATCGTCACCTCCCGGCCGGTCGCCTGCTTCACCTGGGCGATGATCTCGGGCTTGTAGGCATCGGCATCGACAAAGGAGGGAATCGCCGCGAGCCCGGCAACCAGCAGGCCGAGGAGGCCGGCACCGATCCAGAGCTTCCTGCCCATCCTGCTGATCATCCATCACTCCCTTGCACGGCGCCGCACCGCGCCATGGCGCGGCGGTCGCACGGCAACTCTAAAGCGTGACCTCTTGGATTGAAGCACCAAAGAATCACCTCACCCTGAGGAGCCGCGCTTAGCGTGGCGTCTCGATTCCGGCGAAGTAACCTTCGCCCTTTAGTCGGCCGAAGGCAGGTCTGTCGCTACCCTTCGAGACGCGGCCTGACGGCCACTCCCCAGAGCGCGTGACGTTATTGAACTCTGTCGCCCCCCCTTCCTGTCATCCTGAGCAAAGGCGCTTGCGAAGCAAGCGCCGTAAGCGAAGGATCTCATCGCCAGAAGTTCCAGAGTACACTGGTACCACGCGGCGATGAGGTCCTTCGCTTACGGCGCGGTAAACCGCGCCTCACTCAGGACGACAGAAAAGTTCGCAGTAGCGACCTCATCGATCGCCAAAAAACGACTATCGAAAAAGTCACAGGCTCTCAGGGTGAGGTTTACTTGGTGCTTCAATCAATGAAGATCACGCTCTAGCAGCCTGTCGGACTGAGTGCCTCTGAAGGAGCGGAGATCATCGATATGCAATCTATAGTAGCATATCGAAAGTGTTATCTCTGTCAGGCGTGTGCGAGGGTGAACATCCGCTT
>JALHMO010000207.1:0-3882 GCA_022844015.1 Reyranella sp.
TCGCCATGAAGAAGCTGCTGGCCGGCGGCATGCCGCGGCTGTTCCAGTTCGCCCGCGTGTTCCGCAACGCCGAGGGCTCGGCACTGCATCATCCCGAGTTCACCATGCTCGAATGGTATCGCACCGGCGCGGGCTACGAGACCATCATGCAGGATTGTCACGCGCTGCTCGCACTCACCGGCGTGGAGCAGCTGCGCTGGGGCGAGCATGTCTGCGATCCACTTGCCGAGCCCGAGCGGCTGACCGTGGCCGATGCCTTCGACCGTCATGCCGGCGTCGATGTCCTGGCCACGGTCGGCAGCCCCGAGCGGCTGGCCCAGGCGTCGGGCATCGCCATGCATGCCGGAGACAGCTGGGACGACATCTTCTTTCGCATCATGTTCGAGCGCATCGAGCCCCGGCTCGGCATGGGCCGGCCGACCATCCTGTGCGAGTACCCGATCGGCATGGCGGCGCTGGCGCGCGCCAAGCCGGACGATCCGCGGGTGGCCGAGCGCTTCGAGCTCTATGCCTGCGGCGTCGAGCTCGCCAACGCCTTCGGCGAGCTCACCGACCCCGGCATCCAGCGCGCCCGCCTCGAGGCCGACATGGACGAGAAGGAGCGGCTCTACGGCGTCCGCTGGCCGGTCGACGAGGACTTCCTCGCCGCGCTGGAGCACGGGCTGCCCGACTGTGCCGGCATTGCGCTGGGCTTCGATCGACTGGTCATGCTGGCCACCGACGCGTCGCACATCGAGCAGGTGCTGTGGCTACCGGTGCGCTGAGAAGATTTCGTTGAAGGCACGCACCGCGGCTTCCGGCCCGTTGCGGTGGTTCCACACGCCGCCGGCGACGGCGAGAAAATCGGCGCCGGCCGCGATCACCGGCCGGCAGTTCTCCACTGTGATGCCGCCGATCGCCACGCAGGGGATCTCCATGAGCTCGCTCCACCAGGTCAGGATCTCGAGATCGGCTGGCGTGGTGACGGTCTTTGTGGACGAAGGAAAGAACGCGCCGAACGCGACGTAGTCGGCGCCGGCCTCGGCGGCCTCCATCGCGAGGTGGCGCGACGCCTTGCAGGTGACGCCGATCTGCCGATTCGGGCCGACGATGCGCCGCGCCTCGGCGTAAGGCATGTCCTCCTGACCGATATGGACCCCGTCGCAGTCGAGCCTCACCGCGAGCTCGGGCCGGTCATTCATGATGAAGGCGACGCCGCGGTGCTGGCAGATCGGCCGCAGCGTGTCGGCCGCGCGGGCGATCATGCCGTCGTCCGCGTCCTTCAGGCGGAGCTGGAACGCCGCCACGTCGCCGCCATCGAGCGCCGCACGCAGGTCGGCGGCGAACAGGTCGGGATGGTCGAGCCGTTCGGGGGAGATGAGATAGAGGCGGGTGTCCATGGCGGCCCGTTGGTAGCATTCATTCAGCCCCCGCGCTCGCAGCCCTGCCGCCGCCCGATGCGCTTGACGAAAGGCGGGCGACCGCGCACTCTAGCCAGAAATTATAGCCAGAAAGGGGCCGGCC
The DNA here is from genome assembly GCA_022844015.1 of Reyranella sp. Classification (GTDB taxonomy): domain Bacteria; phylum Pseudomonadota; class Alphaproteobacteria; order Reyranellales; family Reyranellaceae; genus Reyranella. The sequence goes on from JALHMO010000207.1 coordinate 1,504, forward strand.
GGATGGGTCGCAGCAACTGGTCGGTCCAGGATGCCAAGAACAGGTTCAGCGAGGTCGTCGAAGCCGCGCGCCGCGCGCCGCAGACGGTTACGAAGCACGGCAAACCGGCCGTCGTGATAATCGGTGTGGCGGAATACGAGCGCTTGCGTCATCTCGCCCGTGCGCAGGCGCCGTCGTTTGCCGAGCTGCTTCTGGCGATGCCGCAGGACGATGGAGAGTTCCCGCGCCACGAGGTGCGGATGCGCGACCTCGATCCCTGATATCCGGTCTTCATGTTCCTCATCGATACCGTCACGCTCTCAGAGTTGCGCCGGCGGCAACGCGATCCGATGGTGGTGGCGTGGTTCGAGCGCCAACGCGCGACTGATCTGTTCCTGAGCGTCGTCAGCGTTGGCGAGATCGAGCGTGGCATCGAGCGACAGCGTGCGACTGATCCCGGCTTTTCCGGGGCACTCGCGGCATGGCTGGATCGCGTGCTCGCGCTTTACGGAGAGCGGGTCGTGGCGTTCGATCTGCGAATGGCTCGGCGTTGGGGGATCTTGACGGCCGCCCTCGGGAACGACAGCGCCGACCTGATGATCGCCGCAACGGCCCTGGAGCACGGGTTCACCGTGGTGACCCGGAATGTGTCGGACTTCGAGCCTACCGGCGTCGCCGTCCTCAATCCGTTCGATCGGAGGCCGGGTCGCAGGCCGTGACGGTCGCGGGACGCCCCTACCACCGTTCCACGGTCGATCTGTGGTAGGTAGTCGGCCGGGTGCGGGTTGAGCAGGCAGCGTGACTCTGGGAAAGCGAACGAAGAACCTGGTGCTGGCATCGGCGACGACCATCGTCTGCCTGCTGATCGGTATCGAGGTCGCGGCCTACCTGACGGTGCCGCCGATCCACCTGTCGTCCGAGGGCGATGCCATGGTGGTGTTCGACCCGGAGATCGGCATGGTGCCGAACCGCAGCGCCCACACCCGGCGGACCTACCCGGCGATCAAGGACCGGGCGACCTTCGTGTTCGATATCTACACCGACGACCGCGGCGCGCGCGTCGACGGGCTGGGGCAGCGCAACCCTGGCCGGACCGACATCATGACCGTGGGCTGCTCGTTCAGCTGGGGTTATGCCCTGCCGAACGGCGACACCTATTCCAGCCGTCTGGCCAAGACCCTGAGCGTCAGCGTCACGAACCTCTCGGAGGCGAGCTATGGCACCGTCCAGGCCCTGCAGATGCTGCGGCGCAATCGCGATCTCGCGCCCAGGCTGGTGATCTACGGCATCATTGCCCATCACAGCGAGCGTAACGTCTCGGCGTGTGCGCCGTCGTATTATCCGTTCTGCCTCGACGTCTCGCACATCGAATGGAATGGCCAGGGCAGACCTGCCATCGCGCCGCCCGCGAGCAACGGCGTGCGCCGTCTCGAGCAGCATCTCACCGGCGATTTCACCAATCCGATGCGCTGGCTGGCGCATGGCGCCGACGTAATCTACGGCCGCGTCACCTATGCCATGGCTGTGCAGAACGAGCCGGACGAGGCGCGGAAAGAGCAGGCGCTGGCCTTCCTGCTGCACGAGATGGAACGCACCGCTGCCGACATGGGCAGCCAGGTGTTGGTGGTCTTCATCCCGACGAACTACTGGGAGCCGTCGCCCGCCCTGCCACGCATGATCGCCGAGATCGGCGGCCGGCTACGCTTCCTCGACATGAGCGAGCGCTTCAAGCGCAACAAGGCGGAAGGCGGCCCGGGCGTCTACATCGTCGGGGATGGCCACCCCAGCGCTGCCGCGCACGCGATCATCGCCGACGAGATCGCCCGATACATCGAGCGTGAGAGGCTGCTGTAACCGACGCAACAAATCGACGGGCCCGCGCAATCGACCGGCAACGGCGCAGGCTTACTCTCCCACCATCGACGGACGGCATCCCGCCGCCGCGACGCAGAAACGGGAGAGTGTCATGCAGAAGATCATCGAGATGAACTTGGAAGAGATCGCTGCCGTCACGGGCGGGCACAAGACGGTTTCGGCCTCGGCCTCCATCTCCACATCCACGGCATGGGTGTCCGTGTCGTGGGCGCAGCCGACGCTATCGACGAGCATCCAGAGGCCGACGTTCGCGGCGCCGACCCAGACGTTGCAGGCCTATCGGCTCTGAAGCGGCCTTCGCGCCGCCCACGGCGCCCTCCCGACCGGGAGCGGCGCCGTTGCCATGTCCGGTCTCGCGCGGTCAGTGGATAGGCTGCGGGCTCACCCCGTTCCTGACGATCGTCCACTTCGCGCACGAGTGCTGACCCGGAACGCAAGACAGCCGGATGACGATGTCGCCTTGCAAGTGACATGGAACCCTTCGAGACTTTCGTTCTGTCGGAAGCCGCGGATCCCATCCACAAG
>JALHMO010000207.1:3982-11599 GCA_022844015.1 Reyranella sp.
CTTCGCGCACGAGTGCTGACCCGGAACGCAAGACAGCCGGATGACGATGTCGCCTTGCAAGTGACATGGAACCCTTCGAGACTTTCGTTCTGTCGGAAGCCGCGGATCCCATCCACAAGAGGACGTGACCGATGAAGTCGAAATCCGTGAATCAGTTGCGCGCGACGCGCGCCTGTCACCGACTGTCGCTGGCCGCCATCGCGATCATGATCGCGCTGCCTGCCAGTGCGCAGAAGTCGGTCGATGGCGATTCGCTCGAGCTGGGCGGCAAGACCTACCGGCTGCATGGCGTCGATGCGCCCGACGTCGCACAGGTTTGCGCCGACGGCTGGCCCGCAGGCCACGTTGCAGAGCAGTATCTCGCCACGCTGATGGAAGGGAAGGAACTCTCTTGCGTGCCGCTCGGTGGTGAGCGGGGAGGAGAGATCGTCGCGATCTGCCGCGCCGATGACGTCGACCTCGGGGCGGCCATGGTCACGGGGGGCTATGCCTACGCCGAGGTGCCTCATTCGGCCCGCTACATCTCGCAGGAGGCCGCTGCAGCGAGCGCCCTGCGGGGCATCCATGCGCATGCCTGCGTCACGCCGTGGGAATGGCGCGCGCGTCTCGGCGAGGAACAACGCTAGAGAGCCCGCCTCCGACCTCACGGCAATCCCATGGTGTCGCTGACCTGTGGACAGATGGCGTACGAGATCACACTCCTGACAAGATTTCGGCCAAGTATCGGCACCTGCTGAGTGGGCTGCCGGACGCTCGTCCGGGTCCCGCGTCGAGACCCGTGCGGGCCCGCTCGCACCAACGATCCCTGAATGATGCCATGCGCCTTCTTCCCCCTCCAGGAACGCAAGGATGTTTGATCAGTCGTCTGTTCGTTCGCCTCACCCCCCAACAACGCACCTGAACATCGATCCACTTCCGCAAGAGCAACATCAAACGTCCCCTTACCGACGCGCGACACCGGCCCTGCGAGCGGTGGCGATCGCCCTGGTTCTCGGCGGCATTGCCGCGGCCGGCGCGATCGGTTGGCTCGTGGTTCGGGATTCTCCGTCGCCATCGACGCCATCGGTTACATCCGATGTGCCGCAGGTTCAGGGCCGTCAAATGTCCGCCCAGGATGCCTTTCCCGAGACGGGAACGTCGATGCCCGAGGCGCCGACCGAGCCGGAGCCGGCTCTGGATCCGGAGCCCGATATCGCCATCACTGCCGCGGCACCGCGCGTGTACGAGATGGCGGTGCGCCTCGAGAAGGGAGACACGGTGGCGGGCGTGCTGGGCGAGCTCGAGCTGGCCGCGCCGGAAGTCGCGGATGTCGTCGCGGCCTTGACCGAGCACGTCAACCTGAGACGCCTTCCGATCGGCCAGTCGATCGACGTGAAACTCCGCTCGCCGGGGGTGGGCCAGGACAAGCCAACGCTGCTCGCGCTCGCCGTCCGACCGGAGGCGAAGCGCGAGATCACGGTGGAGCGCGACGAGCAGGGCGAGCTCGACTCGACCGTGAAGGTCTTCGAGATCGTGTCGAGGATTCGGCAGGCAGCGGGAGCCGTGAACGGTTCGGTGATCGAAAGTGTCGAGGCGGCAGGCGTGCCGCATCCGGCGCTGGCGGAGATGCTGCGGGCGTTCTCCTGGGACGTGAATTTTCAGCATGACATCAAGGCTGGGGACCGCTTCGCCTTGTTGATCGAGCAGTCCTGGACCGAGGACGGCAGGCCGGTCGATGGCGGCAGGGTCCTGTGGGCGGAGCTGACGACGGGCGGCGGAAAGGAGGCCTTCGCCATCTATCGCTTTCAACCACGGGGCGGAGCCGACTTCTTCTACAGTCGCGACGGCGAAAGCGTCGTCAAGTCGCTCCTGCGGACACCCCTGAATCTCAGCCGCATTTCCTCGGGCTTCGGCATGCGGCGCCATCCCTTGCTGGGGTTCACGCGCCTTCATGCCGGGATCGACTTCGCGGCGCCCAGTGGCACGCCGGTGCTCGCGGCCGGTGACGGCCGTATCGTCGAGGCCGGAGTCAACGGCGGCTATGGCCGCTGGGTCAAGATCCGTCACGACAACGGCCTCGCGACTGGGTATGCGCACTTGTCGCGCATCGCTCCTGGTGTTCGGCGCAGTGCGCGCATACGCCAGGGTCAGGTGATCGGCTTCGTCGGCAGCACCGGCCTCTCCACCGGCCCGCACCTCCATTTCGAGCTGCATCGCAACGATCGGCCGGTGAACCCGCTCGACGTGGCGAAAACCTCGCAGCGGCAGCAGCTGAGAGGTGCGGAACTCGTGCGCTTCAAGGCGCGGGCCCGGGAAATCGACAGGGCCCGTGAAAACGCGCCCGAGCTGGATTGACGGACTTTCGCCGGACCAGCCCTGCAACTCGGCATCGGCCAGATCGTTCCTTCGAAAGGACGAAGGAGCGACGGATGCGCATGTTCAAGGTGGGCCAACCAGGAACGATCTGGCGCGTTGCTGGCTTCATCGCGACCTGTTTCGCGGTGCTGGCGATCGGAAGCGACGGCGCTGCCACGGAGAACTGCCTCGAGCAGGTGCTGCGCGTGGCCAAGGCGCACGATATCTCGACCGACCCGCCGACGGCGCCCAAGAAAGGCAACGACACAGTAACGCCCCGCGAGCTCTCGGACTCGGGAGGCGTCGTCGAGCCACCGGCCGTTCACGACAGGTCGATCATCACGCCGCCGGATCAGCGCTCTGCCATGCCGACTCTCCCCGCCGTGACGCCCGACAAGACCCAGGCGGCAAACTGGACCGCCTTGCAGGCGCTACTCGTCGCCGCCCGGGCGGAGGCAGAACGCGACAACGAGGCAGGTTGCCGCGACAGGCTGGCGCGCGCAGCCAAGGTCCTGGAGCGGATGGAGTAGGGGTGCCTTGCCAGCAGAAAGGCGGGCTACGGTCGCGGCCGGAACAGGTCTGCCACCACGGCGCACAGCGCGCCCAGACACATGAGCAGCGCCATGCCGCGCGGGGTGCCGTCCGTCAGCAGGCCGACCAGGCTGCCGCTGATCGCACCCAGCACGTACTGGAAGACGCCGAGAAGGGCCGCGGCCGAAGCGGCATGCGGCGCATGCCGGCTGAGCGCGCCCACGGCGGTGTTGCCGTTCGAGAACCCCTGGCAACTCAGGACGATGAACAGAGACGCCACGATCATCCATAGCTCCTGCACGCCGAGCAGGCTGAGCGACAACAGCACCGTCGTGGCGGCGAGCGATACCCGGCAGATCGCACGCAGCATGACGTGCAGGCCGTAGGTTCGCAGCAGGCGCGCGTTGATCTGCGAGCCGGCAACCAGCCCGCACGAGCACAGGCCGAACAGCAAGGCGAACCCGGCCGGCGTGAGGCCGAACCCCTGGATGAACACCGGCGAGGCGCCCGAGAGATAGGCGAACATGCAGAAGCTGCCGGCGCCGCCCATCAGCGCATGCGTGAGAAAAACCGGCTCGCGCAGGATCTCTCCGTAGCGGGCGACCGTCCGGGATGGTCCGGTTCGCACGCGCCGTGCATCGGGAAGGGTTTCCGGCAGGGCCTTCAGCGCCAGCACCGTGCAGGCCGCGCCGTAGAAGGCCTGGATCCAGAAGATGACTCGCCAGTCCGCGACCAGGAGGATCGCGGCGCCGATCGTCGGCGCCACGATCGGCGCGACGCCCATCACCAGCACGAGGCGCGACATCAGGATCGCGCCGCGCTGGCCATCGGCGAGATCGCGCACGACCGCGCGTCCGATCACCATGCCGGCGGAGGCGCCGAGCGCCGCGACGAAGCGCAGCACCGCGAGCTGCGTGATCGAGGTGGCGAGCGCGCCGCCCGCCATCGCGGCGGCAAAGATCGCGAAGCCTGCCGCCATCGGCAATCGCCGGCCAAAGCGATCCGACAGGAACCCTTGCAGCACCTGTCCCAGGGCCAGGCCGGCAAACCACGACGCCAGCGTGAACTGAGCCGAGCCCGCTGCGGCGTTCAGGCTGGCCTCGACGTCGGGAAAGGCCGGCAGGTACATGTCGGTCGCCGCCGGGCCGACCGCCGTGAAGCAGCCGAGCAGCCAGGGTATCCGCCGCGGCCAGTGACCTGCGGCGGGCGAATTGCCGGATGCAGTCAAGGGAACCCGGTCGGGTCGAGGTGGGCCCGGCTCGTCACGCCGGCAATCAGGGCTTCAGGGTCCTGGCCGCCCAGCCGTCGCCCTGGCGATCGAGACGCAGGACAGAGCGCTTGGGGTCCGTGCCGTCCCGTTCCTCGCATGTCGACGTGACCGTGGCGTCGTCCTCCCAGGCGAGCTTGCAGTCGTCGACGAAGCACGGCATCGACGCACGGGCCTCCACCTGAGGCTTGCTGTCGACGATGCTCATGACGGCGACCTCCGCCGTCACGTCGTCCGTCGTGCCGTCCGGCGGGATGCAGACCGCGTAGGCGAATCGCGTGCGGCCGGGCGACCACACAGGCAGACCGGGGATGGTGTAGATCTTGCCGCTGTCGCGCATCACCACGGCGTAGAAGTGATCCTCATAGCGCCAGACATGGACGACGTGGAATCCACCGGCCACGTCGTATCGCTCGTAGGCGTAGCGGTGCATGTCGTCACCGAACGGGCAATCGGCGAGTGTCAGCACCTTGTCACCCGCGACAGCGATGTAGAGCCTGTCGTACCATCGCCAGACCTCGCGATTGCCGGCAATGCGCAGCCGTTCCTCGTCCCAGGCGCCGCCATCTGTGGCTGGCGTGTGCCTGTTCCATTCCCGCCACGACTCGACGTCGCTCCATCCTTCGAGCCGACAGCCTGACGGCGGTTCCCACGGATCGTCGGCGAGAGAGGGTCGCGGCAGCAGCGCCAGGATGGTGAGGCAGAAAAGGAGGTGGATCAGGCGAAAGGTCATGCTTCGGCGGCATCATAGCGCCGCGGCGGGCGGCCCGCAGCCTGGCTCAGGGGATTTGCCGGGAGAATGACGCCCGCTGGCGGCTCGGCTTGCGGGCGTCACCTGCTGACCGTCGCCCGGAGAGGGAGCTCCGGACGACGACTACTTTTAGCACGAGGGCCCGTCGGGCGCGACCCTTCGTCCGTTCGCCGGGCGGAGACGATCGGGAGCGGCGCCGACGGGGTGACTGCCATGTATGCTTCCCCTAACCTGCCGACGCCTTCGCTGCGCAGGAGTGACAATGGCGTCGCCGACATATCACGTCATCGAGCATTCGACGTTCGTCGACTTCACCGGGTACCGCGTAACGAGCGCCAAGACAGCCAGCGAGGCTTACGGCTTCGACGATGGCGTTCCCTTCTCTCCCAGCAGCGACACGCCGGGCATCGCCGTCGCCCTCGTGCTGCCCCGCGCCAATGAGCCGACCGCCTTGCTGGCAGGCAACTGGGCCAGCCGGCAGCAGGAAATTGCCGCGCTCAACGCCGATGGCACGCTGTGGACCACCTACGGGACGGACCCCGCGGAATTCCACGCCGCCCGGACCTACGTCACCGATACGCTCGGGCTCACCGTCCTGGATGCCGGCAACAGCACCTACGTCAGCTCGGCCGAGTCGCGCACCATCTGGGTTTCCATCACCAGCCAGGCCGACTTCCAGGCTCTGTTCGGCACGGAGCTGAGATACTCGGACGATGCCGGCATCTACTTCTGGGACGGTGACCTGTCGAGGCCCGACGGGCTGGACCTCGCCGGCCTGTGGGTGGACATCTCGACGATCCCGCCCGGCTCGAATCTGGCGCCTGGTGTGTCGGTCACCCTGCCGGAGGGCCCGCAGAGCCTGGGCAACAGTGCGCCGGCTTTCGTGGATGGGAAGACGGTAAACCTCGTGCCGCAGGACATGGCGGCGCAGTACAACTTCCCGCTCGACGGTGCGGCCGTGCAGACCAGGACTGTCGGCCTGCTCGAGCCGGCGATCGGTGCGGCGCTGCCGGACGGCGATGGCCTGGACGAGTTCCGGTCGCTGCTGACCGATTACCTGACGGCGATCGGCCAGAGCGGCGACGGCGTGCTGTCGGTTCAGGGCATCGAGGGGCAGAACTACACCGACTTCGGAATTCGCGCCGGCGAGCGCTCGCTCGACGTCAGCGTCGTGGCAGGCGTCAATCCCAACAGCGACATCGTCCTGTTCAACGGCGCCGGCGGCAATGGCCTCGCCTGGGGCACGACCTACACCGCCATCCAGAGCGCCACCTTCCCGGGCCCGGAAGAGCAGCGCGTCTCGGCGTGGTCGGATTCCTTCGGCGATGCCCAGAGCATGTCGCCCGACTCGCTGTTCTACAAGGCCTACTGGGAGCTCTACGTCGACACGGTGCTGGCCAACCAGACGGCGGTGACGGCGCTGGGCGACGGCGGCGCCAGCCAGCTCGTCGGCAACGGCCTGACCAACCTCGAGTATAATTGCACGCAGCCCTACAGCCTGCTGGTCGGCGGCACGTCGCTGTCGCTGCTGGCGGCCGCCCAGAACGATCCGACCCTGGCCACGACGGTCCTGGCGCCGGCGATAGCGGGCGATCGCGCCCTGATCTGGCAGCTGGTCGCCGGCGGCATGTCGATCCTGCCGACCAATCTCGCCAGTGGCGACTTCCTCGTCGAGACGGCGTGGAACTTCTACAACGTCGTCGCCACGGTCGACAAAGGCGAAACGATCTACCACATCGAGGGCCCGGCGAAGGTCACCGCCGGTTACCCGGTCAACTCGACGACCAACGGCGGTGTCGATCCCACCCAGCCGGTGCCGTCCTACCAGGTGGCCTACGGCCTGACGCCAACGACGACGGATTCGAAGGCCCAGGTTGGCCGCGGGGCACCCGACGTGACGGCAAATGCCGGCGGCAATGCCTACTATCAGCTGGCCAACGCCGACATGTCGTTCACTGGCGGTTTCTACTACGGCACCAGCGCGGCCTCGCCGCTGTGGGCATCGCTGATCATCCAGATCGACACGATCTTCGCCGACCAGGGCCTGCCCGACCTCGGCTACGCCCACGACCTGCTCTACACGGCCTCGGCGATCGCACCGGCTTCGTTCAACGACGTGACGATGGGCAACAATATCGGCTCTTGGGCCTACGGCAGTGACGATGACCCGTACCGGTCGAGCGGTATCGCCGTCGTCCCGACAGGCTTCGGATATTATGCAGGGCCGGGCTACGATCTCGTTTCCGGGCTGGGATCTCCCAACGGCACGGTGCTGGCCCGCACGCTGAGCGCCATCGCGCACGCCCAGATGTTCTTCGGTTCGGACCCCGCCATGCTCGATCCCGACGGATCGGGTGGCTGGACGAGCGGCGCGACCCAGAGCCTGCTTCTCCAGACCATGTCGGCTGGCAAGACCGCTGTCGCCGTCGATCTCGGCAGCGTCGAGCTCGACTTCGCCAGCGGAGCATCGCAGTCGTACGCCTGGACCCCGCGCCTGGCCGGGCAGGCGCTGCAGTCCGATTTCGATCCGGCGCTGGTGCAGCTTTACGACGGCTTCGGGCAGGGTGCGGTCAAGGAGTCGGTGGCTTCCTCGGGCGCCGGCGTCGCGGTTCACCTGAACGGCGTCGCCGCGGAGGCGATCCAGGGAACGCTCAGCAGCGCTTTCGGCTTCGCCGACTTCATGACCGACAGCGGCGTGCTGCGGATCGCGCGGGCCGTCGCGGTCGCGGAGACG
>JALHMO010000208.1 GCA_022844015.1 Reyranella sp.
AGCATCTAGCGGCCTCCCACGATACGGTCGAAGCCGATGAGCCGGCCGACGCCCCACAGGATGGCGAGCGTCATGGCGAGCAGCACGACGCCGAGCGCGCTCGCCGCCCCCCAGTCCGAGTGATAGGTGACGTTGCGCTCGATCTGCATCGACCACATCATCACGCGCCCGCCGCCGAGCAGCGCCGGCGTCACGTAGAAGCCGAGGCACAGCACGAAGACGATGATGATGCCGGCGAACAGGCCGGGCAGCGACAGCGGCACGTAGACGTGCCAGAAGGCGCTCACCGGCGAGGCGCCGAGGTTGGCCGCGGCGCGCATGTAGTCGCGGTCGATGGAGCGCATGGTGGCGTAGAGCGGCAGCACCATGAACGGCAGCATGATGTGGACCATGCCGATCGTGGTGCCGGTGAAGTTGTGCATGAGCCTGAGCGGCGCATCGATCAGCCCCATGTCCTGGAGCCAGCTGTTGACCACGCCGCGCCGCTGCAGCAGCACGAGCCACGCGTAGCAGCGCACGAGCAGCGACGTCCAGACCGGGAACAGCACCAGCAGCAGCAGGATCGCCGCGAGCCGCGGGCGGACCTGCGCGATGAGATAGGCGAGCGGATAGCCCAGCGCGATGCAGATGGCGGTGACCAGGAACGACAGCTCGAACGTCGTCTGCAGGGTGAGCGTATAGGTTGGGTGCAGCAGGCGTTCGTAGTGCTCGAGCGTGAAATTCTCGCCGCTGCGGAACGACAGCCAGAAGAGCCAGGCGATCGGCGAGAGCGCGACGGCGCCGATGAGGAGGAGGCCCGGCACGGCGAGCCCCGCCAGCGCCGTCGTCTCGTTTCGCGCCCGCCGGCGGTAGGCAGCCTCGTTCGGAGCCTTTGCGTCGCCGTCGGCGCGCCGGCCACCCTCGCCGCCGAGGCTGGTCACGGTCATGGCAGGCGCTCGCCGGGGACCACCATGGTGTCGCCGGCCGGAAGGCCGAGCCGCACCGGCGTGCCCGGTGCCGGCAATTCCGGCCCCATGCTCGTCGCCGGCTGGCGGATCGCCACCTCGACGTTGTCGGGCAGATCGACATAGAGCAGCGTGCTCTCGCCCTGGTAGACGATCTCGCGCGCCGTCCCCTCGAACACGTTGAATCCCTCCTCGCCGCCGGTGACGAGCCGGAGCTTCTCGGGGCGCATGACGAGGAACTGCTGGCCGGACGGGTGGCGCGGCGGCTCGGCCAGCTGCAGCGGCCTGTCGCGGTAGTGCGCGGTCCCGCCGCGCACCGAGACCGCCACCAGATGCGATTCGCCGATGAACTCGGCGATGAAGCGGCTCTCGGGACGCTCGTAGACGTCGCGCGGCTTGCCGATCTGGTGGAAGCGGCCCCTGTCGATCACCGCGACGCGGTCCGACATGGTGAGCGCCTCGCGCTGGTCGTGCGTGACGTAGACCGTCGTCATGCCGAGACGCTGGTGGAGATGGCGGACCTCGATCTGCATCTCCTCCCGGAGCTTCTTGTCGAGCGCCGACAGGGGCTCGTCCATGAGCAGGATGCGCGGCTCGAAGACGATGGCGCGGGCGAGCGCCACGCGCTGGCGCTGGCCGCCCGAGAGCTGGTCGATCTGGCGGGCGCCGAGCTGGCCGAGCTGGACGAGCTCCAGCACCTTCTGCACGCGCTCGGCGATCTCGGCCTTGGCGACCTTGCGCAGCCGCAGGGGATAGCCGACGTTGGCGGCGACGTTCATGTGCGGGAACAGGGCATAGTTCTGGAACACCATGCCGACGTCGCGTTTGTGCGGCGGCACCAGCGAGACGTCGCGGTCGCCGAAATGGACCTCGCCGCCGTCCGGCCTGATGAAGCCTGCCAGCACCATGAGCAGGGTCGTCTTGCCGGACCCCGACGGCCCCAGCAGGGTGATGAACTCGCCGCTCGCGATCTCCAGGCTGACATTGTCGAGGGCGGTGAAGCTGCCGTAGGTCTTGGTGACGTTGCGGATCGAGATCGGCAGCGATATCGCCGAGCCCGGCGCGGTCGCCGCCGTCACCTCGGCCTCCCGGTTGCACGGAAGCCAGGCCGGCCGTCAAGCGGCCGGCTCATAGGCTCTGACTTTGGTCGGGCCACAACGATGTCCTCATCCTGAGGAGTGCCCGAAGGGCGCGTCTCGAAGGATGAGCAGCACCACGGTCGGTGCTTTTCGCTTGTCCTGCGATTTCTCTTGCGGCCCATCCTTCGAGACGGCCGCTGCGCAGCCTCCTCAGGATGAGGAATTTGTTGTCCCTTCGACCGAAGTCAGGTCCCATGAGCGGCCAGCTCCCGCCGGTCGCTCCACTACCTCTGCAGGAAGGCGTCAAAGCGCTTCACCATCGCGTCCGCGTTGTTGACCCACCACGAATTGTCCTGAACGAAGCCCTTCTCGAAGTTGCCCGGCGAGTTCGGCAGGCCCGGGAGCTTCTCCTTCGGGATGACGCCGGTGCCGTAGCTCTTCGAGTTGGACGGTGCGTAGTTGATGTAGTTCGAGATGCGGGCGTTGACCTCGGGCCGCGACATGATCGCGATCGCCTTCAGGGCGAGCTCCCGGTTGGGCGCGCCCTTGGGAATCATCCAGCTGTCGGAGACGATGATCTGCTGGTTGAAGGTGGTCTTGATCTTGCCGCCCTTGCCCTCGGGCTCGTTCTCGAGCGCCTGGATGCGGCCGTTCCACGCCGCCACCATGTCGACCTCGCCGTCCTTCAGAACCTGCGCGGACTGCGCGCCCGAGCTCCACCACACCAGCACGTGCGGCTTCAGCTGCTCGAGCTTCTTGAAGGCGCGGTCGACGTCGAGCGGGTAGAGCTTGTCCATCGGCACGCCGTCGGCGATCAGCGCCATCTCGAGGGCGTAGATCGGATGCTTGCGCACCGAGCGCTGGCCGGGAAAGTTCTTGGTGTCCCAGAACGCCGCCCAGCCCGGCGGTTCCTTGCCCGGATACGCCTTGTCGCGCCAGCCGATGGCGACCGAGTAGACGATCTGCGGCGCGCAATGCTCCGAGCGGCCGAGCGTCGTCGGGATGTCGGTCAGCGCCTTCATGGTCTCGGCGTCGAACTTCTCGAGGCGGCCTTCCTTCTCCAGCAGCGCGCAGCTGTAGGCGCCCTGCGTCGTGAGGTCCCAGGTCGGCTTCCCGGAGGCGACCTGCGTGCGCACGTCGGCGATGCCCGAGGTGTTGTCCTCCTTGATGACGACGTTCAGCTCCTTCTCGACGATGCCGAACCACGCCTCCTTCTGGGCCTTCTGGAAGGCGCCGCCCCACGACGAGATGGTCAGCGTCTTCTTGTCCTGCCCCGCCGCTTGCGGTGCCGCAAGCAACAGCGCCGTGCATACGAGCGAGACTGCACCACCGTACTTCCTGATCATCGCGACACCCCCATTGCGAATCCGATTGGCCGATGCATTTCGCGGCACCGCCGGCCGGCCGTCAAGGCATTACGGTGGCGCCGATTTGCGCAGGGCGTGACTGATGAATAGGCTCGGCTCGCCATCCGGCAGGGAGACGACCATGGCGTTGCACTTCGAGCGTGCGGAATTCGAGAGCCGCATCGTCGCGGCGCGCAAGGCGCTCGCCGCCGACGGGCTGGATGCGGTCCTGCTGTTTGCGCAGGAGAGCCTCTACTACCTCACCGGCTTCGACACGAGCGGCTTCGTCTTCTTCCAGTGCGCCGTGCTGACCCGGGACGAAGGACCGATCACGCTGCTCACGCGGCGGCCGGATCTCGAGCAGGCGCGCCGGACCTCGATCCTTTCGGACATCCGCCTGTGGTACGACGCGGAAGGCAGCGACCCGAGTCGCGAGCTTGCCGAGATCCTGGCCGAGAAGGGATTGAAAGGCGCCCGTGTCGGCATCGAGCTGCGCACCTTCGGGCTGACGGCCGACAAGCACGAGCTCGTGCGCCAGCGCCTCGCGGGCTGGTGCGAGCTGGTCGACGCCTCCCATGTCGTGCGAACCTTGCGGCTGGTGAAATCGCCGGCCGAGATCGCCTATGTGCGGCGGGCCGCCGAGCTTGCCGACCGGTCGCTCGAGGCGATGCTGGCGACGGCACGGCCGGGCGCCTTCGAGGGCGACATCGCCGCAGCCGGTTCGGTGCCGATCCTGGCCGGCGGCGGCGACCCGCCGCCCTCCGGTCCCGTGCTCGGCTCCGGCGACCGGGCGCTTCTCATCCGCAGCGCCACCGGCTTTCGCCATCTCGACCCGGTCGACCAGCTGACCCTCGAGTTCGCCGGCAGCTACCGGCACTACTGTGCCTGCCTGATGCGCACGGTCGCCATCGGCAAGGGCAACCCGGACCAGCGCAAGATGTTCGAGGTGACGCGCGAGGCGCTCGCGGCGATGACAGAGGCGGCCCGGCCCGGTCGCTCGCTCGGCGAGATCGACGACGCCCACCGCCGCGTCTACGACGCGGCAGGCTATGGCCACGCGCGCATGTCGGCGTGCGGCTATTCGCTGGGAGCGCTCTATCGCCCGACCTGGATGGACGTCCCGCCGATGCTCTATTCCGGCAACACGACGCCCGCCACCCCCGGCATGGTGCTGTTCCTGCATGCCATCCTGATCGACGCCGCGAAGAACCTCGCCATGTCGCTCGGCCACACGATCGTGCTGACGTCCACCGGCGCCGAGGTGCTCAGTCGAATCACTCCGGAGTACACGGTGTGCAGCTGAGCACTTCTTGTTCTCCTCCCCAACTTCGTTGGGGAGGTGTCCGCGTTATCGCGGACGGAGGGGTCATGAGCCACGAGTCTCGGGCCCATGACCCCTCCGTCACCGTAAGACGGCGCCACCTCCCCAGCGAAGCTGGGGAGGCGAGCCGAAAAGTTGGCACCTATGAGTGGCGCGCTCCCAGCGCATGAGCACCCCATGACCTCCTTCCCCTGCCTTTTCTCCCCCATCCGGCTGCGCAACACGGAAATCCGCAATCGCATCCTGTCGACCGGCCACCAGACCTACCTCGCCAAGGGCGGGCTGCCGGGCGAGGACTTCGTTGCCTATCACGAGGCGCGGGCCAAAGGCGGCGCCGGTCTGATCATCACGGAAGCCGCCCGCTTCCATGCCACGGGATTCACCGACAGCCCGGAGCTGATCGTGGCCAGCGACGATTGCATTTCCGGCCTCAGGAATCTCGCCGACAGCGTCCACCGGCATGGCGCCAGGATCTTCGGCCAGCTCTCGCATTCCGGGCGCGTGACGAAGCGACTCTCCGGCGGGCTGCGCGGCGTCGCCTACGCGCCCTCGGTCGTCCCTGACCAGCGCTTCCACACCATGCCGCGCGCCATGCCGGTGGCGCTGATCGAGGAGATCGTGGCCGAGGCCGGCAAGGCCGCACGGCGCTTCGGCGAGGCGGGCTTCGACGGCATCGAGCTGCTGGCGAGCCACGGGCTCTTGATCTCGGACTTCCTCAATCCGCGCCACAACCGGCGCACCGACGCCTATGGCGGCAGCTTCGAGAATCGGCTGCGCTTCCTCACCGATCTTCTGGCCGTCGTCCGCGTTGGCCTGGGCGACGGCCCCGTGATCGGCATGCGCATCTCCGCCGAGGAGGTGGAGCCCGGCGGGCTGGAGAAGGACGACGTGATCGCCGTCTGCCAGGCGCTGAAGGCGAAGCGGGCGATCGACTACGTCAACACCACCTACGGCTCGATGCAGGGCCTCGGCGGCTCGGTGCATGTCGTCCCGCCGATGGAACTCTCGCACGCCTACGTCGCGCCGAAGGCCGGCACCTTGCGCGCCGCCGTCGGCCTGCCCGTGTTCGTCGCCGGCCGCATCAACCAGCCGCAGATCGCCGAGGCCGTGCTCGCCGCCGGACAGGCCGACATGTGCGGCATGACGCGGGCGATGATCTCGGACCCGGAGATGCCCAACAAGGCGCGCACGGGCCGCCTCGACGACATCCGCGCCTGCATCGCCTGCAACCAGGCGTGCATCGGGCACTACCACATGGGCGTCGGCATCTCCTGCATCCAGAACCCGGTGACCGGGCGCGAGCGCACGCTGGGCAGCACGGCAAAATCCGCCACGTCGCGGCGCATCCTGGTCGCCGGCGGCGGGCCCGCCGGCATGAAGGCAGCGCTCACCGCGGCCGAGCGCGGCCATCGCGTCACGCTGCACGAGGCCAGCCGTCGGCTCGGCGGCCAGGTGCTGCTGGCGCAGCTGTTGCCCGAGCGCGCCGAGTTCGGCGGGCTGGCCACCAACCTGCAGCACGAGCTGGCGCGCGCCGGCGTCGAGGTGAGGCTGGGCGCACCGGTCTCGGCCGAGACGGTCCGGCACGAGCGGCCCGATGCCGTCATCGTCGCTACCGGCGGCCTGCCCTACCGCCCCGAGATCGAGGGCGCCGAGGACGCGCACGTGCTCGACGCCTGGGCCGTGCTCGAGGGCCGCGCCAATCCGGGCGGGCGCGTTCTGGTGGCCGACTGGCGCTGCGACTGGGTCGGCATGGGCCTCGCCGAGAAGCTCGCGCGCGAAGGCCGGCATGTCCGCCTCGCGGTCACCGGCACGCATGCGGGACAGAATTTGCAGCAGTATCTGCGCGATCATTGGGCGGGCAAGCTGCACAAGCTCGGCGTCGAGGTGATCCCCTACGCAAGGCTGTTCGGGGTCGATGCCGACACCGCCTACATGGCGCACCTCGTCACCAACGAGCCGATCATCGCCAGCGAGGTCGAGACGGTCGTGCTCGCCCTCGGCCACCGGCCGGATACGTCGCTCGAGGAGGAGCTCGCGCCGCTCGGCGTGCCGCTGCACCTGGCCGGCGACTGCCTGGCGCCGCGCTCGGCCGAGGAGGCCGTCTACGAGGGCATGATGGCGGGGCTGGAGGTGTGAGACTGCCTCACTTCCGGGGCACATGCATGCGTCCGAAGCTTTTCGCTCTTGCGAAGCATTCATCAGCCCGCTGCCGACCGAGTGCCGAGACCACGGACCGCGCCTGAAGCAGGTCCACGGTCCACCAGGCTCGAACCTGGGGAAACCGCTCACGCGCGATCCGCCGTGCCTTTCGGTCATCCATCACCAAGTCGAGCCCGCGCGATGCCGCGACGGCGATGCACGCTGCTTCGCCATCTCCCAGCGCATCGACTGCCGGTGCTCCGACGATGTCGAGAAACAACCCCAGCTCGGCCTTCTCGAGCGCAACGATCGATACCCTCGGCATTTTGCGCAAGGGGTGACCGACGGCCTCGAGGGTTTCACCAGTGATGGGGTGACGCCGTGTCTCGGCGATGACCTGCTCCGGTGCATGGCACGGGACCATCAGTGAGTCGAGAATCGGCTCGATCATTTCGGTTGCCAGCAGATTGATCCAGGGGCTCGTGTCGAGCACGAGACCGCTACTCGCGGCCGGATCAGGCATGCAGGGACAGGGCCTCTTGGGTTTCGAAGGGCTCCAGCGCCTCCCTCAACTCCAGCGTGTCCACGGCCAACAGGTCACACAGCTGTCCTGCCGACAGCAATTCACGTTCGAGGGCGATCGATGCCAGATAGGCAAGCCGAGGCTGTATGCGCGGCGGCTTTGAATGCACGGCGACCTCGCCGATGACGCTGCGTTCCAGGTCGCTGGCAAAGCCCCGATCCCTGATCGAGTCCCACGTCCCATGGGGCAACAGTGCGAGTTCCTCGAGCCGTCGGCACATGGCTTCGGACGCAACGCCGAACTGATGGGCCAGAAGGATCAGTTGTCGTCCATCGAAGCGGCTCTGCGCGCCGACGAGCTGATCGAAGCGAGCGCGTACGCCGGGTGCCGGCATCAATAGGGCCGGTCCGAAACGCCTGGCAAAGCGCTCTTCGATTGAGAGAGAGACTTCCTGTTCCACGAGGATGTCGGCATGCGACCGATCGGACACGAAATGCCCGGTTTCAAGGGCCGCGGTCTGTACCCGACGCTTCCAATGATGGTTGGCGTTGATCAGAATGCACGATCCGATCACCGGATCGTAGGCGTAGAGACCGGCGATTTGCGACGGAAGAGGTCGAAAGAAGAGGCGCAGGCCGAGCTCGACTTCCAGCACGCCGATGAGATCGGGTATCGGGGCCAGGCCGACCCCGAGCCGCGCCCGAAGCCCGTTGGCAGCGTCCTCGGCCTGTTGGTCGACGTCTCTCGGATTGATGCGGACAGGCGGCGGATAGTCGGTTCGCAACGGCTCGTCGAGCAGTCGCTCGAGTTGCACGGCGCCCGTTGCGAGACGGTTCAGCAGGGCCAGGGCATCCGTCGCGGCCCGGGAGGCCTCGCGCCCCTCCGCGCGCCGAAACTTGGCCGAGAGATCGACGTGGACTGCATCGGGCGACGTAAGCTTGCCGACGCTCACACCATAGAGATGCGCCATGCCCAACAGCTCTTCCGGACGGACAGGCCGCTGACCTTTCTCAATCGCAACAAGGGTCGTTCGGGACATCCCTAGTGAGGCTGCCGCCGTATCCTGGGTGAGATTGACGCCTGAACGCGCAGCCCGGAGCCGTTCGCCCAGTTCAACGGGGGTTACGCTCATGGGCGCCAACTTTTCGGTTCTCCTAGTAAGAAACTGGCGGCTTGCCGCCAGTTTCTTGACACGGCGGGTCGGCCCTCGGGCCGGTGGGGAACTCATATGAGGATCGGGGCGGGTACCGCCCCGATCTTCTCAGCATCGTGGTGCGCGCCGGCGTGCTGGACGCCTCCCCAGCTTCGCCAAAGCGCCCATGGGGAATACGGCCCTCTGGTCGCGGCCGGCCGCGCGCTCGGTCATGTGGCAGAGCTTCCGGACAAAACGTGAGAGGGACGTTCCGCGATAGCGATCGCCGCGCATGGGATTCAATTGGGATGCAATTCCGACATTGTCAAGGAACGGTGAGTTACAGCTCTGACATTGTCGGCACTCTTTTACTTGACACCCATCGTCGTGTATTCTGTATACAGATCATGCGACCGATCATGCCTGAAGCTGATCTCAGCGAGAAGATTCACGACTCCGTCCTCGAGGCCATCTGCTCCGGCGAGCTGAAGGCCGGGGTGCGCATCACCCAGGAGGAGCTGGCCCAGAAGTTCGGCGTGTCGCGCCAGCCGGTGCTGCAGGCGATGATGTTGTTGCGCCGCGAGGGCTTTCTTATCGATGCCGGGCGCAAGGGCGTGTGCGTGGCCCCGCTAGACGTCCAGCAGGCGCGCAATCTGTACGTCGTGCGCGGCGCGCTCGACGGTGCGGCGGCGCGGCTGGCGGCGGCCAACTACACGCCGCACCTGCGGCAACGCGGCCGCGACCTGCTCGATGTCGGCCGGCGCGCGGTGGCGAGCGGCCATGTCCCGGCGGTGATCGAGGCCGACATCGACTTTCACCTGTTCATCTACGAGGCCTCGGGCAACCCGCTGATCGGCGAGACCGCCCATCCGCACTGGCAGCATCTCCGGCGCGTGATGGCGGCGGCGCTGAGCGAAGCAGATCTCAGGGTCAGCGTGTGGGATGAGCACGAAGGCATCCTGCGCGCTCTCGAGGCCGGCCAGACCGCCGAGGCCGAGGAGCTGTGCCGCGGCCATGCCGAGCAGATGGCCGATGTTCTCACGGGTCGCCTGAAGGTCGTGATCTCGCGCGCCGCCTGAGCGCGCCCACAACAGCAGAGGAGGAGCGCCATGAAGCTCACCGCCGAGCAGCTCGCCCAGTTCGACGAGCAGGGCTACCTGTTCTTTCCCGACTACTTCTCGCCCGAGGAGACGCGCATCCTGAAGGCGTCGGTGCCCGAGGTGTTCGCCCAGCGCCGCCCGGAGAACGTACGCGAGAAGACCGGCGACGTCGTGCGCACCGCCTTCGCCGTGCACACCTACCACCCGGTGTTCGAGGCGCTGGTCCATCATCCGCGCTTCGTCGAGCCGGCCGAGCAGCTGCTCGGCGACAGGACCTACATTCACCAGTTCAAGATCAACGGCAAAGCCGCCTTCGACGGCGACGTCTGGCAGTGGCACCAGGATTACGGCACCTGGAAGGCCGACGACGACATGCCCGAGGCGCGGGCGATGAACCTCGCCATCTTCATCGACGAGGTCAACGAGTTCAACGGCCCGCTGTGGTTCATCCCGCAGAGCCACAAGAAGGGCGCGATCGACGCCAGCCACGACCTCACGACGACGTCCTATCCGCTGTGGGTGATCGACAACGCCACCATCGCCAAGCTGGTCGACCAGGGCGGCATCGTCGCGCCCAAGGGCGGACCGGGCTCGGCGATCTTCTTCCACGGCACCCTGGTGCACGGCAGCCCGCCCAACATGTCGCCATGGGACCGCCAGATCATCTACGTCACCTACAACGCCGTCTCCAATGCCATCCGCCGCTTCAAGCGGCCCGACTACATCGCCCACCGCGATTTCACGCCCATCGATGCCTGGGAGGACGACGCCGTGGCGCGCGCCGTCCGGCGCAAGGCGGCGGCGGAGTAGAACGAGGGCGAAGCTCATGGCCGGGAGCCCGACACAAAGAAGCCTCCCCCTGAGGAGGCCGCCAAGCGGCCGTCTCGAAGGGTTGGGAACAGCGCGAATGTTGCTACACCGCTTTTCCAACAGTTCCTGGCGTAGCTCATCCTTCCAGACGGCCGCTTCGCGGCCTCCTCAGGATGAGGATGTAGTTGATCCAACGAACATTGACGCGCACTCCCGGCGCATAGTCACAGGAGGAAACCCATGAGTCTTCATCGCATGCTGCTGGCGCGCGCGGCCGAAGCGAAGCCGCTGCGCATCGGCCTGATCGGCGCCGGCAAGTTCGGCGCCATGTACCTGTCGCAGATCCCGACCACGCCCGGCATCCATCTGCTGGGCATCGCCGACCTCTCGCCGCCGCGGGCGCGCGAGAACCTGGCGCGATTGGGCTGGAAGCCCGAGGTCACGGCGGCCGGCTCGTTCGCCGAGGCGCGGCGCAACGGCAACACCTACCTGACCGACAACTGGCAGGCGCTGGTGAGCCATCCCGAGATCGACATCGTGGTCGAGGCGACCGGCGATCCGATCGCCGCGGTCGAGCATGCGCTGGAAGCCTTCCGCAACGGCAAGAGCGTGGTCATGGTGACGGTCGAGGCTGACGCGTTCTGCGGCCCGCTGCTCGCCAAGCGCGCCGCCGAGGCCGGCGTGATCTACAGCCTGGCCTACGGCGACCAGCCGGCGCTGATCTGCGAGCTGGTCGATTGGGCGCGCACCTCGGGCTTCGAGGTCACCGCGGCCGGCCGCGGCCACAAGTGGCTGCCGCACTACGCGCAGTCGACGCCGGAGACGGTGTGGAAGTACTGGGGCCTCAACGAGGAGCAGGCCAGGCGCGGCGGGCTCAATCCCAAGATGTTCAACTCCTTCCTCGACGGCTCCAAGCCCGCCATCGAGAGCACGGCGGTGGCCAATGCCACCGGCCTGACGCCGGCGCCCGACGGGCTCGCCTTCCCGCCCTGCGCGGTCGATGATTTGCCGTTCGTCATGCGCCCGGCCTCCGAGGGCGGCCAGCTGCATCACAAGGGCCAGGTCGAGTGCGCCAGCTCGCTCGAGCGCGACGGCCGCGCCATCCCCTACGAGATTCGCAAGGGC